>JAJNAU010000173.1 GCA_021462625.1 Shewanella sp. | reverse complement strand
AATCACGATCTCTTTGGTATTCAGCTTTGAAAGGCAACCAGCCTTCCTTTATCTGAATACCTCGAACTCGCTTCTGCTCATAAGCCAGAGCAGTGCGAGGACTGATTCGCACCTTCCCTAAAAGATCATCAGTAATCTTTATCTACCCGCCTGATCGCTATCCACATCCAGACAAACAACAAACTCGACGCGATCGGCAATGACATCCACACCCCTGTGGTACCAAACAGCGCCGCCATCAACCACAGCACCAGACCAATCAGCAACAGCTTACTGGCCGTCAGTATGGAGGCTTCGCGACTGCAGTTAATCGCCTGGAAGAAACTCGCGCCCACCAGCAGCAATCCTTCCATCGGCAGGCCCCAGAAATACAGATACAGGCCTTCCACCGCAACCGGTGTGAGCTGGGGGTTGTCACCCGCAAACAGATACACCAGCCACTGAGGTTGCAGATAGACAACCAACAGTCCCAACACAGCCACCAGCAGAGTGACGCCAAAGCCGATAAACCGTGTCTGTCTGACCCTGTCATAACGCCCGGCGCCGGCGTTAAAACTCAGGATAGGCTGAGCACCAAAAGCTATCCCTTCAAAAATCAGGTAAAAAATGGATTCGGAATAACTGACCACGCTATAGGCGGCCACATAAATTGGCCCCCCCACCCATAGAAACGCCATATTGTGCAGAGTCAACACAATCGACAGATAAAGGTTCATCAGGAAGCTGGGCAGGCCGACTCTGGCAATATTGACGCAGTTATCCAAGGTCAGCTTCATCTGCTCAAGGTTAATGCCCAGCCGGGTTCGACTTGAGAAAAAGTGCTGCATGCACAGTCCGGCTGTCGCTGCCTGGGACATCATGGTGGCGACAGCTGCCCCCGCCAATCCATAAGGCCAAACCACGATAAACAGCCAATCAAGAAAGATATTGAGTAGACCACCAAAGATGAGTACACCAGTCACAAACTCAGGTCTGCCGTCATTACGCAGCAAAGTGGTAAAGGTCAATGACAGGATTGGGAATACACCCAGGGCGAAATACCAGAACAGGTAACGATTGGCACTGTCCAGCACAGCGCCTTGGGCGCCCAGCCAGGTCAATATATGCGGCGATAAGTTGGTACCCAACAAAGCAAACACGCCACCGGCGATTAAAGCCAGGGTAAAGGCGTTGCCGACAATGCGCCTGGCTTTGGCCACATCGCCCTGCCCCAGGTTGATGGACACCAGCGCCGCGGCGCCCATGCCAATCAGGGACCCCACAGCATACAAAATTGCCCCGACAGGGTAAGCCAGCATCATACCCGCCAGCCCCTGCTCTCCCAGATAATGGCCAACGAACATGCCATCAACCGTGACATAGATACCGGTCACCAACATGGACAGCACAGTCGGCAGGGCGAAGCGCCACAAGAGCTTGGGGATGGGGTCGGTCAGTAGCTGCTCACTGCCTGCCGTCACTTTTACGGGATCTGCCATAATGGCAACTCAAAACCAGATAAAAACTGCCCGGATCCTATCGGATCTCAAGGTAAAAAACATGAAAACTGAAGCCGTTAGTGATCTGCCAGACAGGCAAGCAAACGTTGGCGCCAGGTTTGACTGTCCAGCGGCTGCTCACTGATAAGCTCGATACGGGAATCCAGCGCGTCATCAAGCTCACTGATCCTCAACCGACTGTCCACCAGATTAAAGGCGGCAATGCCATCAAGGGTGATCATCACGGCTTTGAGCCGCGCCAGAGTGACCGACTGAAACAGCTGCACCAATCTGTCAAAATCGAAACAGTGCTCAACACTATAAATCCAACCCAGACTGTAGAAACCGTCGCCCACATTGGTCTTCTCAATGATGCCGCTGCCATCAAACATCGGCTGTTTTGGCGGCGCATTATCAGCCTCGGGCGCAAACAGCCAGGAGCCGGAATGGCTTCCGGCCACATTTGACAAGGGGGGTGCATTTAACAAGGGCTCAGTGGCTAATGACGACGCTCCCCCCGGTACCTGCGACTTTTTGGCAGCTGGCATTTTGGCTGGCAGTTGCAGCGCCTCATCCACGACTGCATCCAGCGGCCACTGTTCGCTGATGGCATGGATGTGCGTGCCCCCCAAAGACCAGGACTCAAGCAAAGCACCAAGTTCCTGTATCTGCTGAGACCCATAGCTATCGGCTTTACTCGCCAGCACCAAATCGGCAACCGCCAGCTGACGGCGGAAAATCTCATGCTCAGTGTATCTGGCATCCTTCAGGCGCGAAGCGTCTACCAGACACAGAGTTGATTTAAGCGCCAGTACATTGACCAGAAACTCACTGCGTAACAACTTAAGGATTTGATCCGGATGCCCAAGGCCAGTGGGTTCAATGAGCAAGCGGTCGGGTTTGGCGCGACTTAAAATCTGCGTCACCGCCACCTGCGTCGATACCCCGGCCGCACAGCACATGCAGCCGCCAGCCACTTCACCAACAATGACCCGCTTATCAGTTTGCCGCCCAAGCAGTGCAGCATCCAGCCCGATTTCACCAAACTCATTGATCAGCACCGCCCAGCGCTCATTTGCCGGTTTAGCAGCCAGCAGCCTTTGGATAAAACTGGTTTTACCACTGCCCAGAAAACCGGTGATCACATTCACCGGCACGGATTGAATTTTCATCGAACACTCCTGCCAACTTACCTTTTACCTGGCCATAGCTTATCTGGTGCTGCGCTGAGACTTTCCCCTTTGGCCGTTCACCTTGCCTTTGGGTGCTGAGCCAGTGCGGGGATCTGCTCTTAGACGTTTGCTGCTTAGGCCACCGCGATTTGATGCACTGCGGTTTTGGACTCCGCGGCTTTGAGCACTGTGGTTCTGGGGGCGGCTGCGCTTATCGCCTGAGCGGCGGGCAGCTGTGTTTACCTGTAGCTGTGCATGCTGATAACGCGGCGGCAGCGGTGCCCCAGGCTCATAGCCGACAGCTTGGGTGAGCTGCACCGACTCGCCCATCAGGGTTTCGATGGCTTTCAAGGCCAATCGCTCTGAGGGCGACAGTAAGCTCAGCGCATCACCGGACTGTCCGGCTCGGCCTGTACGGCCGATGCGGTGCAGATAATCCTCGGGATTGAGCGGCAAATCAAAATTCACCACCAGGGGCAGTCCGACAATATCCAGCCCGCGGGCTGCCACATCGGTCGCGACCAGCGCGCGGATGGCACCGCTTTTAAAATCCCCCAGCGCCCTGATTCGCCGTGCCTGAGTGCGATCACCATGTAACACAGCGCAGCTGATACCATCGAGCTGCAACTCATTAACCACCTGATCTGCCAGCTGTTTACTGCCGGTAAAAATCAACACCTGCTTCAGGTTCTGTTTGCCTATCATCTCCGCCAGATATTCTGACTTACGGCGGGGATCCAGCACTACCCCTTGCTGACGTATCTGTTGGTTGGCCCTGTTGGCCTCAATATTGACCCGTGCTGGTGAGATCAGCATGGTGCTGGCCAGCGCGGAAATCTCAGGTGTCAGGGTTGCCGAGAACATGGCACTTTGGTGCACTTTGGGTAACGCGCGCTTAACACGCTGAATATCTTTGACAAAACCCATATCCAGCATACGGTCAGCTTCATCAATAATCAGTGTGCCCACCTGCTCCAGCGCTACTGCCTGCTGGTACATAAGATCAAACAGACGCCCCGGAGTCGCCACCAGAATATCCACGCCTTTAGCCAACAACTTGTGCTGGGGCGAAATATTTACCCCACCAAACACCACAACGACTTTAAGCTCTGCTGCGCCGATAAAATCCATAAAGACCTGGCCAACCTGCAACGCCAACTCCCGGGTGGGAGTCAGCACCAGCACTCTGGGCATGCCTTTTGTTGAGGCATCAAACTCAGTGGCATCAAGATCGTCCAGGACAAGAGCTGAATTGCCTGATGCCACCATTGATGCGGCCGGTTGCTCACTCAGGCGCTGGATAACCGGCAGTGCAAAGGCGGCTGTTTTCCCCGTGCCGGTCTGGCCGCAGGCCAGCAGATCCCGCCCGGCCAACAACAGCGGAATGGCCTCTGTCTGTACCTGAGTAGGCTGTTTAAAACCGCAGTGAGAGATTAGCGCCGAACCCAGGCCCAGGGAGGAAAATGACATACTGACTACCGAATAGAAAAAACAGCCGGCAGTGTAACAGATGGCAGTGTTTTAACCCAGAGCATTAACTGCGAGCCTACACCCAATACCTTGCCCCTGCGTTTCAACCGATACAGGAACAAGGATATTGAATTGGTTGAATATTGACTTTTAATACACATTATCAATAACTTAAATTATATTAACATCATTGATATACAACTTTTTATACAACTTTGAGGTTTTGAAATGTATGAGAGTCTAACAAAAGGCTTGGCAATTTACCGCCAAAAACACACAAAAAGTATATATGTCAGGCTCAGAGTTGATGGTAAAGAGATCAAGCGTTCTCTCAAAACATCGGATATTGACGAAGCTAAAAGCCGAGCTTGGGCGTTAAAGTTTGAGTATGAAGGAAAGTTAACAGCAGGCTTGCCCATTATTGAAAGTAAAGAACCTATGATCAACACTGCTATAAAACAGATTTTGGTCAAGATTGCACAAAAAAAAATCAAAAACACTACTTATACAGATCATAAGTATGTTTTTGAAAATATGATGATCCCCTTCTTCAAAAGAAAACCTCTTTCTTTTCTTACAACTAAAAATATTCGTCTTTATTTTGAAAGGCTCGAATTATCAAAAAGCCGTATATCCATTCATAAAACTTGTTTCAAAATGATATTTGAACATCTTGAAGAAGAAGAGCTTCTAAAAAAGTCAGACTTTCCGAATATTCCAAAAATCGATACGACAGAACAAATAATCAGGCATTCATTTTTATTGCCACACCTTACTGTCATAGACGCAGGCTTCGATCAATACATCGAGAGAATAGTAGGAAAACAAGCGAAAACTAAAGAATACAGAACCACATTAAAGTATTACTTTAAGTTTTTAATTGAAACAGGAGTGAGACCTGGCAAGGAAGTTAAGCATTTAAAATTTAGCGATTTTAAATGCTCTACAAATGACTATAATGAGACTGTTTACTCTGTATTGATCACCAAAGGAAAAACAGCCAGACACATTAAACAAGGACGAAAAATTACCTTAACAGAATGAACAATTGAACAATCTATCCTTGAAATGGCAAGACTTCAGAATCCTGATAAAAAAATCACGTTGAAAAACTTCAATACGATTCAAAGGTCTATTTTGGAAAGTTCAGAGGGCAAGTTCACTTGCTACTCAAAACAGTTCGGTAATTACTTAAAATGGTTAGATAAAAGCGATTACCTCAAGACAGACAGAAATTATACGCTGTATTCGTGCCGTCATACTTATATAACAGAACGATTAAAGCAAGGTGTAGACATCTACCTAATAGCTAAGTTTGTAGGTAATTCAGTTGAAATGATACAAAAACATTATGATGATTATAAACTTGAAATGCGGCTGAGTTAGCCAAGCTTGTTGATACTGTATATAATAACAGTGTCTGTATCTAACAGTCATGGTGGCTATCGTGAACACTTCTGAATTTT
>JAJNAU010000172.1 GCA_021462625.1 Shewanella sp. | reverse complement strand
CGAGCTGCATCGCGCATCTCGACGCTGTCATCACTGGCAGAGCACGCACGGGACTTATTCGCACCTTCCATAGTGGTGCTATGGTGAAATGATTTGGTGAACTAATACAAGTTATGGTGTGACTGACACGCTCCCATAGGGTGAGTTTAACAGGCGCGAATGCGGCCCAGCACAATGTTGATTTATCCCGATAAACCTCCAATGGTGCTGATTACCTTCAAGCCTCTTCTTGCTCGCTGAGTGAGTTAACTCCTATGTGGATTAGTATTGAGAGCCTGGGGGCCGGAATCTGGCATCCGATCCCGGGCAATACTTTTCAGCTATCAGTTACCGGCGATCTTCATCTGCTCCAGTAACATACCACCGGTGCGAATGGCGCTGCGGTAGTCGCGATCGCAGGCCACGGCCTGAATATTGCGGAACATATCTTTCAAGTTGCCTGCCATGGTGATCTCTTCCACCGGATACAGGATCTTGCCATTCTCCACATAGAAACCGGCGGCGCCACGGGAGTAGTCACCCGTGACCATATTCACGCCCTGCCCCATCACCTCAGTGACAATAAGACCTGTCCCCATCATCTTCACCAACTCATCGAAAGTCTGGCCGCTGTCACTCACAGTCCAGTTGTAGATACCACCCGCGTGACCTGTGTTCGTCATTCCCAGCTTGCGGGCGGAATAACTGGTCAGCAGATAGGTTTCCAGCAGGCCGTTGTTGATGATGGCGCGATCCCGGGTAGCCACACCTTCACTGTCATAAGGTGCACTGAACAACCCTGCAGGCAGGTGCGGTTGCTCGGCAATGCCGAACCAATCCGGGAACAGTTGGGTTCCTAGCGAGTCCTGCAGAAAGCTGGATTTACGGTACAGGCTGGAGCCACTGATGGCGCTGATCAAATGGCCCATCAGGCCGGTGGAGATTTCCGGGCTAAGCAGTACCGGCAGCTTGGCGGTGGCAATTTTGCGACCGCCCAGGCGTTCCACTGTCTTTTTGGCAGCTTTGCTGCCTATCTGAGCGGCCGGAGCCAATTCATGGTACTTGCGCGATACCGTATAGTCGTAATCACGCTGCATATTACCCTGGTCATCTTCGCCGATCACCACACAGCTTAAGCTGTAACGCGAGCTGCAGTAACCATTGAGGAAACCGTGGCTGTTACCATACACCTTGATGCCTGTGTGACCATTGGCGCTGGCACCGTCTGAGTTAGTGATACGTGGATCGGTCGACAGCGCAGCCTCTTCAGCGACAATCGCTAGCTCGGCCAGAGTCTCGGGCAACAGGGTCTCAGGATGGTACAGATCCAGCTCCGGGAACTCTGTCGCCATTAATTCCTTGTCCGCCAGGCCACTGAAGTTATCTTCACAGGTGAAGCGGGCGATGTCATTGGCCGCCTTCACCGCCTGACGAATAGCCTCCGGACTCAGATCCGAGGTGGAGGAGTTACCCTTGCGACCGTCCCGGTAAACCGTGATCCCCAGCGCGCCATCTTTGTTGAACTCCACGGTTTCCACCTCTTTGAGGCGAGTCGATACCGACAAACCCTGCTGCTTGCTGATGGCAACTTCGGCATCACTGGTACCCAGTTCACGGGCATAATCCAATGCCATGGCGACCGCATCTTTGAGGGCGCCCAGCTCATGTTCAATATTGTTTGATGACACGTCTAGTCTCTTCACTGGTCTATGTTGGCCTTAGCATAACAGTCAGCCACTGACCATTCCACCGCCTTCCCTGTTCCTGACACCATATTTAACATCCTGATCTGCTTAAACTATCACCGTACGTTCAGGTAGGAAGGCAGTGTGCATTACGCTCAATGCCTGCAAAGCAGCACTAGGCCTGCAACGGGGCAGTTCACAGCATCCCCAGATAGCTTTAGGCGAAAGCCTTTGCGGGATGTTAATATCAGCAGCATATTGATAGCGAGGTTTTTCCATGAATATCGTTGGTGATTCAGAACATTTTAAACAGCCCTATGACAATGATGATGACTACATCAGCAAAACGTCATTCAAGAAAGAAAGTGCCGATTTGCAGGATCTTGGCCTGAAGCTGGCCAACCTGAGCAAGAGTCAGCTGAACAAACTGGATCTGAGTGAAGAGCTGTACGATGCCCTGCTGGCCACAAAAAAGATCAAGCCCAGAACCGAAGCTTACCGCCGCCAGATCCAGTTTATTGGCAAACTGATGCGGGGCGAGGATATCGAGCCCATCGAGCAGCAATTGGCAAACCTGCTCAACAAAAACAATAATGAAGCTGCAAAAATCCAAATTTTTGAAAAACTTCGGGACAAACTTTTAAGCGATGCCGATGTGCAAATTCAGGCATTGCTGCAGCAACACCCGCATCTGGACAGGCAGAAGCTGCGCCAGCTGGTTCGGGCCGCAGGCAAGGAACTGGCCAAAGGGACCGAGTCAAAATCATCGGCTGAGCTGTTCAAGTACCTACGCAGCGAAATTGAATAACCCCTTGCCACTGTGCCCTTGAGTCAGGGCGCGGTGCAGCAAACCGTTAACTCCAGTCTCGATACCAGTGCAGGCGGCATCACTGCTAGCTGCCTGACCGTCAATGGCAGTTGCCGTGTTGAGTGGACGCCTTGTCCAGCCTGCCTCTATGATACCTGATGCCCCTCCAAGCCAGGGGCATGAATACCACCACCAGCAGCCACAGCTGCAGCCAGTAGGGTAAAATTTGCTGCCAGCTGGCGCCCATCTGATTCATCTTTAACATGCCCATGATGGCTGGCGTCACGGGAAACACCTGTGACAGCCACACCAGAGGGGCGGGGATCAGCACCAGCGGCCAGACAAAGCCGGAGACAAACAGCATCGGCATGGATGACAGCAGATAGATCTGAGTCGGTAGCTCGCGCCGGGTAAACAGCGCACTCAGGGCGATCCCGGCCAGGCTGCTGGCAAGCAGAAATGGCAGCATCAACAAGCCGATTTCCGTGACACTGGCAGTGAGATTGGCACCATACCAGTAATAGCACCAACCCACGTAATAGGCACTGAAGATGCCGTAGATCAGCATAAAGGCCAGCACCCGGCAACCCAGCAACATAAGCGGCGACACCTGACTCCAGTAACCCTGATGACGCCACTGACCAGCGCCCAGTATACCTGTGCCCACCAGCAAGGTTTGCTGCAAAATCAGTAAAAACAGTCCGGGCACCATATAAGGTGTATAACCCAAAGACAGGTTAAAAGCAGGCACAGCATTGATATCCAGTGGACTGAGCTGCATGCTCGCCGCCACCGGGTTGCTGCCATGGGCAGTGAGAGCCTGCCATTTAAGCTCAGCCGCAAAGTCCATGCCTACATCCACCAGCCCCTCGGCAATGGTCGAATAAACAAGGAAATAACTGGCATTGCCACCAATGGCCAGCGTCGCACCTTTGCCCAGTTTGATATCCCGGCTGAAATGCTCGGGGATCACCAGCAGCCCATGGGCCTGAACACCGTCGCGACCCACAGTAATCCAGCGTTGCGCCTCAGGGATCGCCCCAACCGTGCCCACCACTTCCAGTTTGGGGCTGGCATTGGCGTCGCGGATAAGTTCACGGCTTAAACTGCTGCGATCCAAATCCACCACCACTATGGCCTGCCGGGTTGGCACCTGATGCAAATAGGGCAAGGGATAGAGTACTGAGTAAAACAGCACCCCGCCAAACAGGGTGATGGCAATCGCCTTGTCGGAGACTATGGCTTTGAGGTCAAGCCATACCAATGTCCACCAGTTCATGACAAGACCTCAATCAATGTCCGGCTCCTGATCACAGGAAAAACCATCCAGGGCACAATGTCCGCTATCCAGGGACTCATCGGCTGTCCTCCTGACTGCCCGCCGCCAACGGTGGATTGGTGACAACCAGCTCATTATTGAGCCATTGCCGTTTACGCAGCACTGCCAGGGCAGCGATGGGCACAAGCAGCAACAAAAAGCTCCAGTAACCGGCAAGCTCTCGTAAAACATCAATGCCGCCAAGGCTATAACTGACCACAGCCACCTGAGATTCAATATAGTGACTGGAGGGCATCAATACCCGCCACCACCTAGCCAACTCGGGCATCTCATTCACGGGAAAAGTTGCGCCCATAAAGGCAAACGCCGGCGCAAACAGGGCAGTACAGAAACTCACCACTCTGGCCTTGTCCTGCAGCAGGAAGAAGATGACCGCAACCCACAAAAAAACCGCCGATAACATGACCGCCTGTGCCAGCATCAACCAGCCAAAGCTACCATTAATGGGTAACCCCAGATAGCCATAGAGGAACACCATCATCACTGCACTTTGCAGCAGTGCCAGCGGCAGATACACCAGCCATTTGACGGCCAGGTTGCTGCCCCAGTGCTCAAGCCAATGGCCGTAGCGGCTTGAGTCCAACTCCCGGTTAAGGGCATTGACGAAAATCAGCATGGCGACTATCTGGAACAGGGCGATAAACAAAGGCGGCATCAGAAAGGCCACATAATTGCTGGCCTGGTTGTACATTGGGGTAATCTGGAACTGGATTGGGCTGATATTCACCCCCACCTGCACACTGGGTACACCTTTGGCGAGCTGTCCGGTGCGGGCAAGAGATTGCAATACCGGTGCCAGACTCTGCTGCAAATTGCTGTTGAGCAGCTTGCCAACCAGCAGGAACTGACCGTTGTAGCGGATCTCCAGCGTTGGCTGCTTACCACTTTGCAAACGGGCACTGAACTGACGAGGAATGATCACCATGCCAAAGACTTCACCACCCTTCATGGCGTTGATGGCCTCAGCCTCAGAGCCATAAGAGCGTGGCAAACTGACGGGGCTGGCCTGGATTTGCCGCCCCAGAGCCCGGCTGAGGCTGGTGTTATCCAAATCCACCAGCGCTACCGGCAATTCTCTGGGTACAGCAGCGCTGAACAGCCCCCACAGACCAAGTGCCAGTAACAGGGGCACATAGCTTATCAGGGCCAGCAGCCAGGGATCCTTTTGCAATGCCCCCCACTCACGGGCAATAGGCTCAACCATCACAGATCCTTACCTTTTATTGCCGTTTAGTAAAGGGGCAGCAGTACAGACATACCGGCGCGCAGTCCATCAACAGATGTTACCGGACGCAGTTCCACCTCAAAGGTACGCATGTCGAAGTCGTGCCCCGCCTCGGTCGCACGCCAGCTGGCGAAGTTACCCATGGGGCTGATATAACTCACGTTAAAATCGGCTTCGGTATCCAGCGCCGGGATCTGCAGCCTGAGGGTTTGTCCCATTTTAAAATGTTTGAGCAGATCTTCACGCACCTGCATCAGAGCCCAGTTGTCCTGCATATCAATCAGGCTGATCACAGGGAAGCCGGTCGGTGCCAGTTCGCCTTCAAACAGCAGCACTTCGCTGACTTCACCGCTGTGAGTGGCACGCATCTGGCTGTCTTTGAGCACTGACGCCACCTCATTGACCGCCCCCTGTGCCATCATGGCCTTACCGGCTGCAGCAGCCCTGGTTTGCTCACGGGCGCCTTCCTGAGCCATCTGGTACATGGCCAGCGCAGCCTGCTCTGTGTATTTGGCCGCCTGCCATTGGGTGTAGGCCTCATCTGGCTTCGGACGGGCCAGTACCTCCTCATGGAACAGGGTCT
>JAJNAU010000171.1 GCA_021462625.1 Shewanella sp. | reverse complement strand
TTTTGCAGCTTTTTGTCGTTGTTTTATACAAAGCAACGCGATTGTGGTGTAGTTGTTCTACATGAATGAGCGTTAATGCAGTAGAAAGTGATGACAAACGCTGCCCGAAGGGCTCGGCTATACGCGCTTTACTCTTTGTTGCAAGGTATTTGCTTAGGGAAGGTGCGAATAAGTCCCATGCGTGCTCTGCGAGTGCTGGCAGCCTCTAGATGCGAGGCGCAGTTTGAAGTTAATGGCCCTAGTCCTTAGCGAGAACTGCAACAAAGCAGATAGGGCTGTCAGCCTCGCCCTACGGGGCTTTCGAGCAATCACGATTGCTTTGGTATTCAGCTTTGAAAGGCAACCAGCCTTCCTTTATCTGAATACCTCGAACTCGCTTCTGCTCATAAGCCAGAGTGGTGCGAGGACTTGTTCGCACCTTCCTTAGGCCCACTAGGCTACACACCTTGCGTCGCGATTAAAGCGCGTCTAGAGCGAGCAAAATTCAACCATGAAAGGTCAACAGACCCTAGACACAAAAACCGCAGAATAAAAAGTCGGGGCAAAAAAACTGCCGGCCATCGGAGGTGATGACAGCCAGCAGAGCAAGTTACCGCAGCGATTTTCATTTTCAGTCGCCGGGGATTGTTTATTCAGGAGGGGAGCTTGCCCCCATGAGCCTGTGTGATAATTCAATACTGTTGTTATAAGGCGTGCTGCGGATTTTTGCCGCTAAAAGTTTTTGAAAATAATTGAACTGTTTTAAATCAATTAGTTATGAGTTGCTTTTGATGGCTTACAATAGCGGTTGCAGTGGCATATAGTGGGCCAGCAGTTGGTATAACTTGTCTTCATTGACGGCAATGCCCTGGGCTCCATGCTGGTGCAGTAGCTGCTGAGCTTCTGCAGGGATAGTGGTATAGAGCAGGTAAGGGGTGTTATTGCCGGACTGGCGCATCTGCTCTACCAGTTTCATTCCGGCAAGGGGGTCGTCCTGTCTGCCCATGTCAGAAATCACCACATCATAGTGATACATAGCCAATAACATCAGTGCATCAGAGGTGTTGGCGGCCGTGTAAACCGCCATCCCCTGATGTTGCAGGTATTCACGTTCTGCCAGATTGTTTTCCGGGTGATCATCCACCCACAGTATCCTGGCTGTGATTTCTTTGGATTCGGCAAACTGATTGATTGAAGCTGGGGAGTCGGTATCTATTACTAACCAGCTTACCAACGCAAGCAGGGGAGGGAGAATCAATGTCGCTGGCCAAAGGCGGGGTAATTGCCGTGCTGGGGAGGTTGGTGTCGGCGCAGGCCGGCTAATATTTTCACTTTGTAATATCGACAATACTTCGGCTGACAGGCGGTAGCCTCTGCCGTGCAATGTCTGGATGACAGGGAAATCAGCGCCGGCAGATTTCAACAGCTTGCGGGTGTCTGAGATCAGACGGGAGATAGACCAGTCACTGACGATGGTATCAGGCCAGAGGATATCGAGCAGCGTTTGTTTGTCGATATATTCGGGAGCATGTTCGATCAGGAGTAACAACAGATTAATTATGCGCTCATCGCAGTTCAGCATACGCCCCTGGTAGCTGAGGCTCTGTAGCCGGGTGTCGAGCACAAAGTGTTCAAACCGGTAGTGCATCATTTCTTCCAAGTGATCTGGTTGTTGTATAAAACTTATTCAAACACTGTCACTTAGCCGCAGTCAAATGCAATCCTGTGACAATATGTCAGGGGGTGGTGATATAACTTGTGCGGGTGGTGACATTGGTGGTTGCTAGCGCCTGCTCTGTGCTCTAGAATCTGCTCCATTTTCCGTCAACACCTCCTCAATAATGCAACTTCAATCCAACACTTTTATGCCCTGGTTCAGAGTCGTTCTGATGGCACTGGCCGCCTTTATTTTTAATACCACTGAATTTGTGCCAGTGGGGATGCTGGCGAATCTGGGTGACAGTTTTGGGATGCGTGCCGAGGAAGTGGGTCCCATGTTGACCATCTATGCCTGGATAGTGGCGCTGGCGTCCTTGCCGGCTATGTTGCTGCTGGCACAGGTAGAGCGCAGGCGACTGCTGCTGTGGGTGTTTGCACTGTTTGTGGTTAGCCATATTGTGTCCTCGGTGGCGACGAGTTACGACATGTTGCTGGTGTCCCGAGCTGGCATTGCCCTGGCGCACTCGGTATTCTGGTCCATTACCGCAGCCATGGCGGTGCGTCTGGCTCCTGAAGGTAAAAGCGCTCAGGCACTGGGGCTGCTGGCGACCGGTACGGTGCTGGCGATGGTGCTAGGGGTCCCACTTGGGCGGGTTGTGGGTGAATGGTTTGGCTGGCGTACCACTTTTGCTGCTATCGCTGTGACCGCAGCGCTGGTGATGTTGGCGCTGTGGCGCTGGTTGCCGGCGATGCCGGTCGCAAACAGTGGCAGTCTGGCCAGTTTGCCGCAAATCGCCCGCAACCGACCTTTGCTCTGGTTGTATTTGCTGACAGTGATTGTGGTGACGGCTCAGTTTACCGGATACACCTATCTGGAGCCTCTGGTACAACAGGTCTGGCATTACCGTGCCGATGTGACTACTTGGGTGTTGCTGGTTTATGGTGGTGCCGGGATAGTGGGCAGCGTATTGTTCAGCCAGCTGCAACCCAAACATCCCAACAACTTGCTGCTTGCCGGAAGCGGTTTGCTGGCTCTGTGTTTGGCTATGCTCTCTTCTTCAGCCCCGGCACTGACTCAGTTGATCCCCGGCGCCATGATGTGGGGTTTTGCCATGATGTTGGTGGCGCTGGCGATGCAGGCGCGGGTGCTGGAATATGGTGCCAAGGCCACGGATATCGCTATGGCCATTTACTCAGGCATCTTCAATATAGGCATAGGTGGTGGCGCCCTGTTGGGCAGTCAGGTAGCCATTCACTGGGGCGTGGCCAACAATGGTCTGGTGGCTGCAGGCGTGATTGCATTTGCCATTATCCCGCTCAGATATTTGCTGCGCCGTCGCAGAACAGGCAATATTGATCCCGGTATTGCACAGATGCAGCCCTGATACCCTGAGTATCAATTCATACTCAGGGTTGACTCTACAGCTCTTGAAGCATACCAATCGGCTTGTTAGGTGACTGTAAATATTGACTTAATGTTAGCGGCGCACGTCATTGTCTGGCATGGTTAAAGTAGAATTTTTACCAGACAGGGGGGACGGATGAAATGGTCGCTGTTGTCAGCCTGGGTTCGGCAATTGAAGCAGTGTCAGAATGTCGATGAGATCAATACCTGCCTGGGCCCCTCGCTCAAGTTGCTTAACGCTGATGCTTTTTTACTGTTTATTTATCAAGCCGATGGATTAAGTCGGTACTGCTTTTCAGCGGGCCTCAGTGTTAACTCCCATCGTTTTATTGCGACCCATGCAGAACAAGATATCTATCTGCAGAACTATCTGTCCAATGACTTGATTGGTCAGAGCGCTGTACTGCAAAGGCTCACTTCGCCACAGCAGTTGGAACAAACCGGATTTCTGCACAGGTTTGCCCCTCATTTTGAATTTAATCAGTCTCTGGGGTTAATCCTTCCTGTTGCTGACAACTGGCTGATGGGGCTCTCCTGTCACCGCCACTCAGGCACATTCACCGATGGGTTTACTGCGGAGCTAAGTATTGTGGGCGCGGCGCTGTTGCCCTGGGCGCAGGTGTTTGTGGTTCTGCAAACATCAGCGGCATTTAAGGATTTGATGCTTCCCGGAGAGCACCTGACACCCGCTGAATCCCGGGTGCTTGGCTTACTGATGCAGGGTATGGATGGGGGCGAGATCTCCGAGTATCGCGGTGTCAGCCATGAGACGGTGAAATCCCAGATAAAGTCTCTGCTGCATAAGTCCGGCTGCCGTCATCAGAATCACCTGCTCAGTAAATTGGCGGGTTGGGATACAACCCGCCAGCACAGTTAACGTCGAATCAGGATGGCAAAGCCTTCCCCTTCAGTGGTGGGGTAGATATTGAACATAACGGTGTAACTGGCATTGACTATCCAGAGGCCGGATTCTGCGTCTGTTATTTGCTTGTCCACCAGGGTCAGCTGCCAGCTTTCGGTCAGGCCCAATTCAGCTTCTGTATCGTCTGTGGCTTCATGGGTCCACTGCATCAGACCTTCACTGTCTATGGTGACTGTGTCTATATCATAGCTGTAACCATAGGCATCATTCTCACCCAGTGGGATCTCCAGTCCGGTGGCAAACCAGTTGCCTTCAAGCTCGGCCAGTTCGAGAGTTTGAGGCTGCTTCAGACCTATCATCAGCTCCTGTTCTACCTGCTCCCACACGGCCACCTGAATCATGACATCTTTATTGGCAGAGACCTGAATATAGCTCTCATCGTCTTCAATAATCCGACCAGCGGTATTCATGGTGAACTTGAAGGTTTCGGCTTTGTCATCTCCTTTAAGATCTGTCTGCTGCGTGGTGCCATCGGTATCAATATTCAGATGATACAGCCCGGTATCCAGTATGCCGGGGTCCATTACCTGATGTGCCGGTGTGTTGAGATTACCTATGATCCACTCACCGGTAAGATCTGATTGGGAATAGTGCTCTGCCTGTTTGATACTGGTGGCAATTCGCTGTCTGTGGTCTTCGCCATCCCACCAGAGCATCATCTGCTTGGTGTTGTCCAGTTGCATCCAGATTTCAGTCTCATCATTGGTTGTGATGCGGCCGGTTTCGTCTATGGCAATAGCATATTCTTCAGTTTCAAAACGGGTACCATCGATACGCTGTTCATCGACGGTCAGAGTGCCATCATTGATCGCCCATTTCGCCAGTCGATAATCAAAGGAATCCTCTCTGTTGTAGCCAAACCTTGGCGTCAGGAATTCAAATGAAAGCCAATTGCCATTGAGATCCTGCAGATCGTATCCTGGATTCATCGTGTCATCAAAGTGAGTCAGCGCTGCGTCGGCACTTACCATGGCGTCAGCATCCATCCCCGCAGTTATCATCACATCTTCCAGCGGTGCGTCAAACTCTTCGCTGCTTAGATCCAGCGTCATACCTGCCAGTGCCTGAGTGGTTTCTGCGCTAATGGTAATACCACCGGCCGCCACCCCATCACTGTCGAGGGATTGCAACAATCTGAGTGTGTTGACCACTTCCGTGGTCGCGGGATAATCTGTAGCGAACAGTGTCAGCGGAGTGATCTCTGCAGACGCTGTAACTTCAGGGAACACAATGCCCCCCAGTCTGAAGTTTATGGTTTCACCGGCAAGATAGGTGAACTCCCCATCGGGATTGGTAAAACCAGATTGGCTGGCGGTACTGAACCCCAGGCCTTCAACCGGGCTGTCGAGGAATACTCCTGTCAGAGTCTGAGGTTTAGGAGCAGGTGGTTGAGGGGTATTGTCGCTGCCACAGCCCCACATCAATGCGGTGCCTGACAGAACAAGGGCTAAGGTATTGAGTTTGAAATGTTTCATACAGGCCTCCTTGGTTACTTATTTTGTAAATCAGCAGACACGAATGTGCATCACCCAAGTGGGGGGGTAATTACCTGATTTGTCAGTCAAAAGTGCCCGTGAAGGGGCAATACCGTTCAGTTAAGGCGAATATAAAAAGAGCTCTGCTAAAGCAGGGCTCTTTTTGTTTTTGAAAAGCAGTTCACCACGAAGCGCT
>JAJNAU010000170.1 GCA_021462625.1 Shewanella sp. | reverse complement strand
CAAACACGATGGCTGTGGTATTGCGCTTTGAAAGGCAACCCGCCTTGCTGCAGCTGAATACCTTGAACTCGAATTTGCCCGTAAGCCAGAGTGCCCCGAGGACTTGTTCGCACCTTCCTTAGTGACCAAAGGTCAACTGACCCTAATTCAGGTGCCAAGGTTATCATTGTTATTTCAATGTGTGCAATGTTGTTTTTATGTAACTTTTCGTATGTTGCAGTGTCAACAGGGTGGCTATCCCGCAGGCATTGTCATCAGCAAGGGAGGTATCGTTCCGTTGGGGTGGTGCCCGGCCACAACACCATGATGTTACTGCCCTGTTTGTCGATAAGGCCCAGTTGATCGTGAAACTCCAGCCCGCCAGTAGTGGTAGTGATATTGTAATCCTCGCCTATCAGCTATTACTGGCTGTGCAGGGCAGCGTTTTTCTATCTGATGGTTAATCCTTTGCCTGCCCGTGCTTATTTGCGCATCAGCAGTGGCTTGAGGAAGCGTGCTGTGTGGGATGTAGGATGCTCGGCCACCTCTTCCGGTGTGCCGGTAACCAGTATGGTTCCACCGCCTGACCCCCCTTCCGGCCCCAGATCCACAATCCAGTCAGCGGTTTTAATCACATCCAGATTGTGCTCAATCACCACCACGGTATTGCCGTGGGATTTAAGACGATGCAGTACATCCAGCAGTAGCTGGATATCGGCAAAGTGCAGACCTGTGGTGGGTTCATCCAGAATATAAAGTGTCTTGCCAGTATCCCGCTTGGACAGCTCCTTGGCCAGCTTCACCCGTTGTGCTTCCCCCCCGGACAAGGTGGTGGCACTCTGACCCAGGCGAATATACGACAGACCCACATCCATTAGGGTTTGCAGTTTGCGGGCAATGGCGGGCACGGCATCGAAGAAACTGCGGGCCTCTTCTACCGTCATCTCCAGTACTTCGTGAATGTTCTTGCCCTTGTATTTCACTTCCAGGGTTTCGCGGTTGTAGCGCTTGCCCTTACAGGCATCGCAGGGCACATACACGTCCGGCAGGAAGTGCATTTCCACCTTGATCAAACCATCTCCCTGACAAGCCTCACAGCGGCCGCCCTTGACGTTAAAGGAGAAACGGCCCGGCTGATACCCCCGGGAGCGGGACTCCTGGGTACCGGAGAACAGCTCGCGGATCGGGGTGAAGATGCCGGTATAGGTGGCCGGGTTGGAGCGCGGGGTGCGGCCAATGGGACTCTGATCGATATCCACCACTTTGTCGCAGTGATCCATACCCTCAATCTTTTTGTATGGCGCGGGTTCATCCACAGTGGCCTTGTTCAGCATGCGGTGGGCGATGCGGAAGAAGGTATCGTTAATCAGCGTGGATTTGCCTGAGCCGGAAACCCCGGTTACGCAGGTCATTAGGCCCACAGGGATGGTCAGATCCACATCCTTGAGGTTGTTGCCGCTGGCACCAAACAGCTCAATCACCTTGTCGCCATCATAAGGCGTGCGCTCACCGGCGACACTAATCTGCTTCCTGCCACTGATGTACTGGCCTGTGACTGACTGTTCACAGGCGATAATGGCATCGATAGAGCCATCGCAGATCACTTCACCGCCATGCACACCTGCGCCCGGGCCGATATCAATGATATGATCTGCCATGCGGATGGCATCTTCGTCGTGCTCTACCACGATTACCGTGTTACCCAGATCCCGCAGGTGAGTCAGAGTATTAAGCAGGCGTTCGTTGTCGCGCTGGTGCAGGCCGATGGAGGGCTCATCCAGCACGTACATCACGCCCACCAGACCCGCACCAATCTGGCTGGCCAGTCGGATGCGCTGCGCCTCGCCGCCGGACAGGGTTTCGGCGCTGCGGGACAGGCTCAGGTAATTCAGCCCCACATTCACCAGAAAGCCTAAACGGTCGCGCACTTCTTTAAGGATCTTCTCGGCGATTTGTGCCTTTTGCCCATCAAACACCAGCGCCTCAAAATAGGCCATGGCTTCGCCGATAGACCACTGGGTCAGGGTGGGCAGGTTGAGCTCTTTGATAAACACATTGCGGGCTTCTTCCCGCAGACGTGAACCACCACAGCTGTTACAGCTTTGGTGAGAAATGTACTTGGCCAGCTCTTCCCGTACCGCATTGGACTCGGTTTCCCGGTAGCGACGATCCATATTGTTGAGGATCCCCTCAAATGGGTGCTTTCTCACCACCACATCGCCGCGGTCATTGATGTACCTGAAAGAGATCTCTTCTTTGCCTGAGCCGTAAAAGATGATCTTCTGCACTTTGGCAGGCAGATCCTTAAAGGGCATTTCTACATCGAACTTATAGTGTTCACCCAGCGACTTGAGCATCTGGAAATAGTAGAAATTGCGGCGATCCCAGCCGCGAATGGCACCACCGGCCAGCGACAGTTCATCACTGGTGATCACCCGCTCAGGGTCGAAGAAGGTCTGTACTCCCAAACCGTCACAGGTCGGGCAGGCGCCGGCGGGATTGTTGAAGGAGAAAATCCGTGGCTCCAGTTCCGCCATGGAGTAACCACAGTGGGGACAGGCAAAGTTGGCGGAGAAGATAAGCTCTTCACCTTCTCCATCCATGGGGGCCACCACCGCGATGCCGCCGGACAGCTCCAGCGTAGTTTCAAAGGATTCCGCTAGGCGCTGCTGCAGATCGGCCTTGACCTTGAATCTGTCCACCACGACTTCAATGGTGTGTTTGACGTGCAGATCAAGCGCCGGCGGGTCGGACAGATCGCACACCTCGCCGTCGATACGGGCGCGGATATAACCCTGAGCTGCCAGGCTGTCCAGCAGCTTGACGTGTTCGCCTTTGCGGCCGTTGACCACAGGTGCCAATAGCATTAAACGTTCGCCTTCGGGCATCTCCAGCACCTTGTCCACCATTTGGCTGACGGTCTGGGCGGTCAGCGGCTGGCCATGGGTCGGGCAGCGGGGCTCACCGACACGGGCGAACAGCAGACGCAGGTAGTCGTAGATTTCGGTAATGGTGCCCACGGTTGAGCGGGGGTTATGGGAGGTGGACTTCTGCTCGATGGAGATCGCTGGGCTCAGGCCGTCGATATGGTCGACATCGGGCTTTTCCATCAGGCTGAGGAACTGGCGCGCATAGGCAGAGAGGGACTCAACATAGCGGCGCTGGCCTTCGGCATACAGGGTATCAAACGCCAGCGATGACTTGCCGGAGCCGGACAGGCCGGTAATGACGATGAGTTTGTCCCGTGGAATTGTCAGGTTGATATTTTTGAGGTTGTGGGTGCGGGCACCCCTGACTTCAATCTTGTCCATCTCTCGCTCAAGGTTTGGCTGCACAAAAGAGTGCAAGTATCGCACAGAACCTTGTGGGTGTGCAGGGGCGATTTGGCGATTGCAATAAACGGCAGTTGTCTGCTCTGTGCCCCCCGCCACTCCTGAGCCACAGATGAAGTCCATTTGGTATTATGTTAATATTTGGCTCTTGAGTTTTAACCAGCAGGATAACTAGCCATGTCGACAACTGGTCTGTCGGGCACAGAGAAGAAAGTCGCGTTTTCCCTCGCCAGTGTGTTCGGACTGCGAATGATGGGCTTATTTATGATCATGCCCGTATTCGCCCTTTATGGTCAGCATCTTAAGGGGTTCTCTCCTCTGTGGGTGGGTATTGCTATCGGTGCTTATGGGTTAACCCAGGCGGTGTTGCAGATCCCTCTGGGAATCTTGTCTGACCGTATCGGCCGCAAGCCGGTAATCATGGGAGGCCTGCTAGTGTTTGCCCTGGGGTCAGTGGTCGCCGCCATGGCTGACAGTATCTATGGTGTGGTTGCCGGTCGGGCGCTGCAGGGCATGGGCGCTATTGCCGCCGCTGTGCTGGCGCTGGCGGCGGACTTAAGCCGGGATGAGCAGCGCACCAAGGTGATGGCTATTATCGGCATATGTATCGGATTTTCCTTTGCCCTATCACTGCTGGTTGGGCCGGTTGTGGCGCAGCATATGGGCCTGTCCGGCCTGTTTGGGTTAACGGCGGTGCTGGCGCTGTTGGGGATAGTTATAGTACAGCTACTGATCCCCAATCCGGTATCTCATGCGCCTAGAGGCGATACCCTGGCGGCGCCGGCGCGCATTGTGCAACTGCTGAAAAACCCCCAGCTGATCCGTCTTGATGCTGGGATCTTTATTCTGCATCTGGTGCTGACCGCAGTGTTTGTCGCGTTGCCGCTGGATCTGGTGGATGCCGGTTTTGCCAAAGAGCAGCACTGGAAGCTCTACTTCCCGGCCTTTATCGGTGCCTTTTTCCTGATGGTGCCGCTGATCATTATCGGCGTGAAATTCAGGAATGCCAAAGGCATGTTTCAGATTGCTCTGTTGATCCTGTTGGTATCACTGGGGCTGATGGTGGCCTTTTCTTCTTCGCTGGTATGGCTGAGTGTGGCCGTGGTGCTGTTTTTCACCGGCTTTAACTATCTGGAAGCATCGCTGCCCAGTCTGATTGCCAAATTCTGCCCTGTGGGTGAGAAGGGCACCGCCATGGGCGTCTATTCCACCAGTCAGTTTCTGGGAGCTTTCTGCGGCGGGATTATTGGCGGCGTGGCTTATCAGTGGCTGGGCGCCACAGGCGTGTTTCTGGTGGCCATGGTATTGATGCTGATCTGGTTGCTGTTGAGCATGGGAATGCAAAATCCTACGCTGCTGAAAAGCTACACTTTGATGGCTCAGGTGGCAGGTAAAGAGCAGGCCAGGAAGATGGCCGAGCAATTGTCCAAATTAGATGGTGTAGCCGAAGCTATTGTTGTGCTTGAGGAAAAAGTTGCATATTTAAAAGTCAATGAGCATTTCGATTTGAGACAGGCTCGAGCTGTGTTAGGCTCTGTCAATTAAACAGATTTTTCGTGATTAATCGCAGGAGATTTTGATGGCCAGTCGTGGTGTGAATAAAGTGATTCTGGTGGGTAACCTGGGTCAAGACCCAGAGGTGCGTTATATGCCGAATGGCAACGCAGTTGCCAACGTCACTGTGGCTACCAGCGAAACCTGGAAAGATCAGCAAGGTCAACAGCAGGAACGTACCGAGTGGCACCGGGTGGTGGTGTTCGGCAAACTGGCTGAAATCGTGGGTGAATACCTGCGTAAAGGTTCTCAGGTTTACTTCGAAGGTAGGCTGCAAACCCGTAAGTGGAAAGATCAGAGCGGCCAGGACAGATACACCACTGAAATCGTGGTTGATCAGGGTGGCAGCATGCAGATGCTGGGTGGTCGCAGTCAAGGTCAAGGTGGCCAGCAGCCAAATGGTGGCGGTTATGGTCAAACGAGCCAAAACCAATATGGCGGTGGTCAGCAGCAACAGCAACAGCAGTATCAGCCAGCCCAGAGCGGTTATAGCCAGCAGCCGCCACGTCAGCAGCCATCAGCGCCACAGCAACCCGCCTACCAGCCGGCTCCTGCTCAGGCGGCACCCGCGCAGCAGGCTTCTACACAGCGTCCGGCTCCCCAGCCTCAGAAACCTGCTCAGCAGAACTATACTCCGGATCTGGATGACGGTTGGGATGACGATATCCCGTTCTGATCCCAACGGATTTAACTACATAATAAAACCCCGCTTAATGTGCAATACCGTTCAGTTAAGGCGAATATACAAAGAGCTCTGCTAAAGCAGGGCTCTTTTTGTTTTTGAAAAGCAGTTCACCACGAAGCGCTC
>JAJNAU010000169.1:1969-5680 GCA_021462625.1 Shewanella sp. | reverse complement strand
ACCGCGAGTTTTGAACAACTTCTGGGGCTGCGCTTGCTTCAGGGGGCGATTCTGGCCGTTATCTCCGCCTGGGCTATGGCCAACTTTCGCGATGAACTCAGCAGTCAGTGGTTACTGACCGCCGGCGCCTTTTACATTGGTGCCAATAGCTTGGGAGGGATTGTCAGCAGCCTGCTTGGCAGTCTCATGGCTCAGTATTTCAGTTGGCAGGAGGCCATGTGGGCACTGACGTTATTGACCTTGCTGACAACCCTGTTGGTATTACTGTTGCTGCCAAAGCCAGTCGAAGGACTCAAACAAATTGAGTTCGGAAACTGACGCAAGTTTTGAGTGGCTTTGCTTCGCACCTGAAAGATCCGCGACTTCGTCTGGCCTATGTGATGGGTGGCCTGGCATGTATGGTGATGTTGAATCAATTCAGCTTTATTCAACTGCACCTGATGTAGGCGCCTTATCTTCTGGGACGGTTGCAGCCGCGCTGATTTTTTTGTTATCTAAGTGGCACCTGGGTATCGTTCAAATCTGCCAGGGTGATTGTCAGAAAGGGCGTCTATCGCGCGTGGCGCATTACCAGTCTGTGATGCTGGTCGGGAGTCGTACTGGGATCTGTCGTCATCATAGGCCTGTTATTGCTGTGGCAGTGGCTGGCAGGGGCGGGCCGATGAAGGGAGAATTGTTGTCGGACAATCACTGACTATGCCCAGTTGTGGGCAATGACGGAGTGCAGAGTCAGCAGGGGGAGAGTTCGCTCAGTCGTTGCCCAGTTTGTGGATCACAGCCTCGCTTGGCAATAATTCAAGATGCCCCTGTTCATCAAAATACCAGCCGGTAATGAAGCCGCGCTGCTTCATCGTTACCAGGTTATGCATGACTTCCTTGGCTTCTTTCATGGCTGTGGACTCGTCATAGTCGCTTACCAGTTTGAGGTAGGCCGCAATGCTACCCAGGGAGGCGGATTGACTGACGTTGGCCATGGTAACCCCCTTCTTTATCGTGAGTGATGGCGTTAGCTTAGTTGACCCGACTTTCTCAAGTAAAACTCAATGCGCTCCATTTCTTATGCAAATTTTTTCTATTCCTAGTTGTTTTAGGAATTAAGCAAGGCAACCGATTGATCATTTAGGATGAGCAACATCGAAAAGGTGTTCTGTTTTGCGCAGGTTATTGTCGAGCCGTCGCTAACTGGAATTGGGATGACAGGGGAGGGCGCTGCCCTTTTCCGTTTTGGCTTTTGACTGTTAGAATAGACCCCAATTTTTCCCGTGAAGCCTGAGTCCTCAGGCCAAATAAATAGGTTAGTGTCCCATTATGACAATCAAGACGCGTTTTGCACCCAGCCCAACCGGCTTTTTGCATGTAGGAGGTGCCCGTACTGCGCTGTATTCATGGCTTGAAGCCCGCGCCAATCAGGGCGAATTTGTTCTGCGTATTGAAGATACCGATATTGAGCGTTCCACTCAGCAAGCGGTTGATGCCATTCTCGAAGGTATGGAATGGTTGGGCCTGAATTGGGATGAGGGACCTTACTATCAGACCAAACGCTTTGACCGCTACAACGAAATCATCGCCAAAATGCTGGAAGAGGGCACTGCATACAAGTGCTACTGCAGCCGTGAGCGTATCGAAGCGCTGCGCGAAGAGCAGGCGGCTAAAGGTGAGCGTCAGAAGTATGATGGTTGCTGCCGTGATCAGGTACCACGCGACACTGACGAGCCCTTTGTTGTGCGTTTCAAAAACCCAACTGAAGGCAGTGTAATATTTGATGACCACGTTCGTGGCCGCATCGAAATTGCCAACGAAGAGCTTGATGATTTAATCATCGCTCGCAGCGACGGTACGCCTACCTATAACTTCTGCGTCGTTGTGGATGACTGGGATATGGGGATTAGCTGTGTTGTGCGCGGTGAAGACCACATCAACAACACCCCCCGTCAGATCAATATCCTGAAAGCCCTGGGTGCGCCTATTCCAGAATATGCCCACGTATCTATGATCTTGGGTGATGATGGTGCCAAGCTATCCAAACGTCATGGTGCCGTGAGTGTGATGCAATACCGTGATGACGGTTATCTGCCGGAAGCGCTGCTGAACTATCTGGTACGTCTTGGCTGGTCTCATGGTGATCAGGAGATCTTCTCGCTGGATGAGATGAAGCAGTACTTCAAGCTGGATGATATCAATAAAGCGGCCTCTGCGTTTAACACTGAAAAGCTGTTATGGCTGAATCAGTACTATATCAAAAGTCTGGATCCTGACTACGTGGCTAAGCACCTGGCTTGGCATATGGCTGATCAGCAGATCGATACCAGTAATGGTCCGGCTCTGGCTGAAATTGTGACTGCACTGGCCGAGCGTGCCAAGACTCTGAAAGAGCTGGCTGCATCAAGTCGCTATTTCTATGAAGATTTTGCCCAGTTCGAGGAATCTGCTGCCAAGAAGCACCTTCGTGGTGTGGCTTTGGAGCCGCTGCAGTTGATCCAGCATAAGCTGGCGGCTCTGACTGAGTGGACTCAGGAAGCAATTCACAACGCCATTGAAGAAACTGCAGCTGAATTGGAAGTCGGCATGGGGAAAGTGGGCATGCCATTGCGTGTCGCTGTTACCGGTGCCGGCCAGTCTCCTGCTCTCGATTTGACCATGTTGCTCATCGGAAAGGTACGTTGCGAACAAAGAATCGCCAAGGCGATTGATTTTATAGCAGCCAGAGTGAATTCCTAAAAAAGCCGTTGACACACTTGAGTGTGCTGCATAGAATGCGCCTCGCAGTTGAGGGGAGTGTCGAGAAACGGCAGCGCACTCAAATGCAAAGGAATTTCGGGGCTATAGCTCAGCTGGGAGAGCGCTTGCATGGCATGCAAGAGGTCCGCGGTTCGATCCCGCGTAGCTCCACCAAGTTTCAAGCGTTAAGCATTCGCCTACAGTGCTTAATGAGTGTTTACTCTTTGCCGAGTACTTTTATTTTGCAAAGAGTGCAGTCCGGGGTCCCCTTCGTCTAGAGGCCTAGGACACCGCCCTTTCACGGCGGTAACAGGGGTTCGAATCCCCTAGGGGATGCCACATATTTTGCTCTGACGCTAATGGCGGAAGGACACCGCGCTATCAACAATGGCACGGCGGCACTAATCCTTAAGGGATGCCACATATTTTGCTCTGACGCTAATGGCGGAAGGGCACCGCGCTATCAACAATGGCACGGCGGCACTAATCCTTAAGGGATGCCTCATATTTTGCTCTGACGCCCATGGCGGAAGGACGCCGCGATTCTTGCTTTTGGTAAAGGGTCGACGATAACAGGGATTTGGATCTTGATTCGAATCCGCTCTTGAAGTTGAGCCAAAAAACTTCAGTCCGGGGTCCCCTTCGTCTAGAGGCCTAGGACACCGCCCTTTCACGGCGGTAACAGGGGTTCGAATCCCCTAGGGGATGCCACATATTTTGCTCTGACGCTAATGGCGGAAGGACACCGCGCTATCAACAATGGCACGGCGGCACTAATCCTTAAGGGATGCCACATATTTTGCTCTGACGCTAATGGCGGAAGGGCACCGCGCTATCAACAATGGCACGGCGGTATCAAACACCAGAAGATACCAATCCAGAGTTTTGTCATAAGACGAAAATTCGGGGCTATAGCTCAGCTGGGAGAGCGCTTGCATGGCATGCAAGAGGTCCGCGGTTCGATCCCGCGTAGCTCCACCAAGTTTCAAGCGT
>JAJNAU010000169.1:0-1869 GCA_021462625.1 Shewanella sp. | reverse complement strand
ACCGCCCTTTCACGGCGGTAACAGGGGTTCGAATCCCCTAGGGGATGCCACATATTTTGCTCTGACGCTAATGGCGGAAGGACACCGCGCTCTTCTTTTGGTAAAGAGTCGGCAGTAACAGGGTTTGGATCTTGATCTGAATCCGCTCTTGAAGTTGAGCCAAAAAACTTCAGTCCGGGTCCCCTTCGTCTAGAGGCCTAGGACACCGCCCTTTCACGGCGGTAACAGGGGTTCGAATCCCCTAGGGGATGCCACATATTTTGTTCATAAGCGTCTGGAAAGCGCCACCCGGACTGGACATCAGGGCCGCTTGACGTTCCAGGTAGGAGATGAGTCAAATCGCTGTCGGGTTCCTGCTCTGGCAGTTGAGAAACAGCAAAGTGAGATAGTCATAAGGCACTAACCCATTTGCTTTGGCAGCTTCCACCAAATTGTACAGTATTGCACTGCTATGTGAGCCTGTTGAAGTTTTGCTAAACAGCCAGTTCTTTTGTCCTATGACAAAGGGTTTGATAGCACGTTAGGCACGATTCTTGTCAATGTTCAGGCGGTCATCATCTAACGCACCAGCTTGTCCCACTGGTTCAGACTGTAGTGAATCGCCTGACCCAGAACGCTTTTCGGCGGGGTGTTCAAGGCTGACTTCTCAAGCCAATCTCGGAATGAGTCAAGCTGCGGCTTCGCCTGTTGTTGACGCTGGGTATATTTCTCATTGGCCAGCTTGCCTTTCAGGGATGACTCAATGGCGTACAGCTTTTGGATATGGCTCAATGCTATGTCCACTTTACTGGATTTACCTTTGGGCTGGTCTTTCCTGGCGTCAACAAATTTGCGGCGGGCATGCGCCCAACACCCTACTAGCGTCGCATGGGTTTGCTCATATGTGGCATAGCCATCCAGGAAATTCACCGGACATTGTTGCGCGACTGGCTTGGTCATCGTACAGCACGATATTGGGAGGACCATGCTCTTGCGGTGAGTCTGTCCCTAAGCAGTACAGCTACATGTAACATGTCGACTTGTTTTCATTAATGACATTGAGTGTGGTCTCAACCGCTTGCAGTATGGCCTGTGTCAGCAACACCTACTGTAACAGCTCATAGAGGCACTCCAACTCCAATGCCCCGACGCAACATCTCATCTAGGCTGACATGGTCTTGCGGCTTAACTCTATACCATAAACCGCGCTTTTTGCAGGTTTCCACGACTGACAATATCCGTGAGCGAAACTGATCACCGCGATGAGAAGCTGTACCAAAATAGATTTTCCGCAAGATAACACTGTCACGCAGGCACAGCTTCACCTCATTATTGGTCAACGGCACATTTTGATGTTTCAGAAACACCCAAAGCTCGGCTTCGTTTTCCAGCATGTAGCGACACCTTCCTGCATATCTTGATGCCGGACACTGCTCGCCTTTTCTGAGCCAGTTGCTCAAATTTCGCTTTTTTAGTGGTTAACAAAAAAATGGCAATGCGTCTGCGCCAGCGGGTTTCGTTCAGTTCTCCCCTCATAGCGATGCTGGGTACGAAAAAGACTAACTGGCATAATTGAACGAGTCGTTTTCCAATTAAATTCGTCAGCCCACCGCCACTGTAATCCGCCATTTGCTGGAAATTCCGAGTGACATGAACCCAGCATAAGTGATGTCTGTTTGTATTCAGCCAGTTGGGCTCCCGTAAAAGGAAGTATAAGTTCACACCTTGAACAGTCAGTCAAACACTCCTTAATCATAACAAAACACTCACAACGCGCCCTGGATCTTTATCCTTTGTTAGGCGTTGTTGCCTAAATCGAGGGAACTATTGTCTAACTCAGTGATCTGATCTCGTAAGCATCAATACGAGGCAGGCTACATGGGCAAATCT
>JAJNAU010000168.1 GCA_021462625.1 Shewanella sp. | reverse complement strand
CATGGTACCGGGTCGCAAGACGACTTGGCAGCGATGCCTTATGCCAAGCTGATTCTCGTCATGTGTAGCACAATTAGGATCACTTATTTAGCTCCGGCTTTTTATTTACTCGATCACCCCGACCCTCTTTACTCCCACTGCTTCACGTTCTGATCCATGACCCGGTTCGATTTTCCCAATGACTTTGTGAATGAACTGTGATTAAATGATACAAATTGATACCTTTGTGTGGATGTTTTTGGCTTTGTAATCTCGCTATTGATCTCCGACTGGCCACTCGGCCTCAGGTCACTGAAAATTAATTAGAGATTTCGAATTTTGCTTTGACAGACTGCGCCGTTGCGACAAAGGGGCAATCTGTCGGATCCTGTCGTTAATGGGATAAAACAAAAAACTTTTTGAAACAGTTTCTGTTAAATCTTTTGCCCCGGACTGTCGCTCCTTACCAATAAGCGCGTGTTTGGCTGAAGTTTCAGCCGGACTCTGAAGACCCTAATAAGCTCCACAGGAGATGAGAATTCAATGAGACACATATTCACATACTCTGTACTGGCGGCATCCTGCGCTATGGCCCTGCAAGCCCAGGCTGTAATGGACTGCTCCGGGATCCCCAAGTGGGATAAATCCATTGCCTACACTGGTGGTGCTGTCGTTAAAAATGACAACCTTGTCTTTAAGGCAAATTGGTGGACTCAGGGCAATAATCCTGCGAGTCACAGTGGCGATTATATGGAGTGGAGCCGCATCGACATATGCAGCGATGGCGGCCCAACCGATCCTGAGTTGCCGAACAAAGCACCGAGCGTGAGCTTCGCCGCACCGGCCAATGGCAGTGAGTACACTGTGGGTGAGCAGGTCGCTATTGGTGTGAATGCATCCGATGAAGATGGCGAAGTTGCCAAGGTGGTGGTCAGCGTTGCCGGTAAGCCAATTGACGAGCTAACCAAACCGCCGTTCACCTCCAGCTGGACAGCTATTGAGGGTCAGCATCAAATTCAGGTTGTGGCCACAGACGAAGATGGTGGTACTGCCTCTGCCGCCAGTACCATTTCTGTCAAATCTGGGGCTACTGAACCGGAAAACCAGTTGCCGACTGTTAGCCTGAATCTCTCTACCAACAATGTTAAGCAGGGTGAGACCGTGACTTTGAGCGCTGATGCCAAAGACAGCGACGGTAGCATCAACAAGGTGGAATTCTTTGTGTCTGGTCGTGTGGTGACTACAGTCAACAGCGCGCCATTCAGTACAGAGTGGCTGGCAGCGGATACAGGTAAAGTCAGTGTATTTGCCCGTGCTTATGACAATGAAGGCGCCCGCACCGACTCTGCCAAACTGGCGATGACGGTGACAGGTGATGAAGTATTGCCACCTCCAACGGTTGATTGTCGCCCTGAAGGCTTGTACCAGACGCCGGGTGTTGCCGTGCCTTACTGCTCCACTTATGACGAAGAGGGCCGGGAGCGGCTGGGCGCGGATCACCAACGCCGGGTTATCGGTTACTTCACCAGCTGGCGTACCGGTGATAATCCTGCCACCAACCAGTACCTGGTAAACGACATCCCCTGGGATAAGCTGACCCATATCAACTATGCCTTTGTCAGTATTGGCAGCGATGGCCGGGTTAATATTGGTGATGTAAACGATCCGGATAACGTGGCCGTGGGGCGCGAGTGGGACGGCGTGGATATCGACCCTGAGCTGGGCTTTAAAGGTCACTTCGGTGCACTGGCGACTTACAAAAAACGTTATGGCGTAAAGACCCTGTTTGCCATCGGCGGCTGGGCTGAAACCGGTGGTCACTTCGATAATGATGGTAACCGGGTTGCGGACGGTGGTTTCTACACCATGACCACCAATGCTGATGGCTCTATCAACCATGCCGGTATCGAGAAGTTTGCCGACTCTGCGGTCGAGATGATGCGCCAGTATCAGTTCGACGGTATCGATATCGACTATGAGTACCCAAGCAGCATGGCCGGTGCCGGTAACCCCATGGACAGCGAGTTCTCCGAAGCCCGTCGTCCATACCTGATGCGCTCCTATAATGAGCTGTTGCGGGTGCTGCGAGAGAAGCTGGATATAGCCGCCCAGGAAGATGGTCAGCACTATCTGCTGAGTATCGCTTCGCCATCTTCTGCCTATCTGCTGCGGGGTATGGAGAACTTCGAGTCTCTGAAGTACCTGGATTATGTCAACATCATGTCCTACGATCTGCACGGCTCCTGGAACGAATATGTAGGCCACAACGCGGCTCTGTATGACACGGGTGAAGATGCCGAGCTGGCGCAGTGGGGCGTATACAGCACAGAGCAGTACAAGGGTACAGGTTATCTAAACACTGACTGGGCCTATCACTATATGCGCGGCGCATTGCAGTCCGGCCGTATCAACATAGGTGTGCCGTACTACAGCCGCGGCTGGCAGGGTGTAACCGGTGGTGATCATGGCCTGTGGGGTCGTGCGCCTTTACCAAACCAGAGCGAGTGTCCGGCGGGTACTGGCGGAACTGGTGGCAAGTGTGGTGATGGCGCCATGGGGATTAATAACCTGTGGCACGATCTGGATGCCAGCGGCAATGAAATTGGTGCCGGCGTGAACCCTATGTGGCATGCCATGAACTTGGAAATTGGTCGTCAGGGCAGTTACACCTACACCAATGGTATGGATCCGGAAAACAACCCGGCCCATCAGCTAAAGGGCACTTACACCCGCCACTATGATGATGTGGCTGTTGCGCCATGGTTGTGGAACGAAGAGCAAAAAGTGTTCCTGTCTACCGAAGACAAGCAGTCCATTGCCCGCAAAGCCGATTATGTGGTGGAGCAGGGGATTGGCGGTGTGCTTATTTGGGAACTGGCCGGTGACTATGCCTGTTATCAGCTGGATGCAAATGGCAAGCGCGGCGCTGTTGATACTACAGAGCAAGCCTGTCAAAGCGGCAAGGGTGAGTACTATATGGGCGATACCCTGAGTACCACCCTGTATGAAGCCTTCAAGGCGGCGGATCCATACGGTAACCATCGTAGTGAAACCGGCGTACCTGAGCAGGCAGTGAATATCAGTGTGTCTGTGGGTGGTTATAAAGAGGGCGATCAGAACTACCCGATCAACCCTAAAATCACCTTTACCAATAACACAGGTGTGGAGCTGCCGGGCGGCACTGAATTCCGCTTCGACATTCCAAGCTCAACCCCGGACAATGCCATGGATTGGTCCGGTGCCAAGCTGACCGTGATTGACTCGGCACATAGCCGCGGCGATAACATTGGTGGTCTGGATGGCAAACTGCACAAGGTTTCCTTCAGTCTGCCAAAGTGGTCAGGTATCCCTGCCGGCGGCAGCTATGAGCTTGATATGGTGCACTATCTGCCAATCTCCGGCCCGGCCAACTACACAGTAATGGTTAACGGTGTTGAATACGCCTTCGCCTTTGAATATCCAAACCTGCCTTTGGCAGATCTGGATACTCCCACTGATCCAGAAGGTCCAAACCCTGGCCCTAACCTAGATCCGGAAGATTGTGATACCTCAGGTGTGAATGTGTATCCAAACTGGCCTCAGCTGGACTGGGCCGGCAAGCCGGATCACGCAACAGGCGGCGACAAGATGCTGCACGATGGCATCATTTATCAGGCCAACTGGTGGACTCAATCAGAGCCCGGCTCTGATGCCAGCTGGAGCAAGCTGTGCTCAGTAAACTAAACAAACAGAAATTGAGCTCGTTATAGGTGGTTAACGCACACTTTGCCTGTGACCGGAAAAGAGCGCATCGGCGCTCTTTTTTCTTAGCTGACTTCGGCCAGCTTTGCATTCAACGAGACTTGAAGACGGGGATTATTGATGGTACATCAGGTTGATTTTGCACAAATCTAGGTGCACGCAGCCGATCTTGACATCCCGCTTGTCGGTGAGCTTGTTGTTCAGATATAGCACCCTGAGCCGCAAGTTGTGGGTGAAACTTGCTGCTTGTGACAGCCAGCCGAACTTAATCAATTTGTGACAGAGTCGATGGCTTCAGGCTTGGCGGTAACTTCGCTTTGATTCCCGGTTGAATAGCGATAGAATGCGCGCCCACACTGAGGCTATCGCCGCATCACTGAATTGGATTTACTATGTCATTCGCCCGCCTGGGGTTAGCTCCCGCCATTGTTTCTGCACTTGAGTCGCTTAACTATCATCAGCCTACCGAGATCCAGCAAAAGGCGATCCCCGCAGTATTGAGCGGCCGCAATCTGCTGGCGGCAGCCCAGACAGGAACAGGCAAAACTGCGGCTTTTGGCTTGCCGCTGATCGAGCGCCTTAGCCAGGGCAAAACCCAACGCAAAAAGCGGGTGAGAGCCGTTATTCTGGCACCGACCCGGGAGTTGGTGTTACAGGTGGCTGAAAATCTGACTGCCTATGCCGGGAATTTGCCGCTGATTGTGCTGGCCATGTATGGCGGCGTGGACATTCAGCCCCAGAAGCAGGCGCTGATAGATGGCATTGATATTCTGGTCGCGACGCCAGGACGTTTGAAAGACATGTACCACCAACGGGCGGTCTACTTTGAAGAGATCCAGGTGCTGGTGCTGGATGAAGCCGACCGTATGCTGGATATGGGATTTATCGAAGTGATCAACGAGTTGATTAGCCGCATGCCTGTGAGCCGGCAAAATCTGCTATTTTCCGCCACTCTGTCGCCCAGAATTCGCGATCTGGCCAAAACGGCTGTGCCCGATCCCATAGAGATAGCCATTGCCAAACCCAGCAAAAAAGAGATTACCCAGTGGCTGGTGACGGTCAACAAGGACGCTAAATCAGCGCTGCTCAGCCACCTTATCCAAACACAGCGGTGGCAGCAGGCGCTGATCTTTATCGAAACCAAGCATGGCGCTGCCAAGCTGGTCAGTCAGTTGGCAAAACGTGGTATCAAGGCTGAAGCCTTCCACAGTGGCCGCAGTCAGGCAGTACGTGAGCAGTTGCTGGCTGATTTTAAAGATGGCAATTTACAGTACCTGGTCGCCACCGGAGTTGCCGCCCGGGGGATCGATGTCGAAAAACTGGAAAGAGTCGTGAACTATGACCTGCCGTTTCCACCGGATGAGTATATCCACAGAATTGGTCGTACCGGCCGGGCTGGCATGACAGGTGAAGCGATATCACTCTTGTCAAAAGATGATTTCAAGAGCCTGTGTATGATTGAAAGCCGCCTTGGCCACCTGATTGAACGGCGGGTGATAGCGGGTTTTGAGCCAACAAAACCTGTCCCTGTATCGCTTCTGAATTATCAGCCCAAATCTGCCGCTCAACCTATCGCTCAAGCAGGTAAACGTGCCGCAGATCCCTGGGCCAGAGCCCGCGGCAGCAAGTCCAGCTAGTTCAGTCTGATGCTGAAAAAAACGGGAAGCCATGGCCTCCCGTTTGTAACGCAATAGATTATATTCACTGCCTTACCGATACCTTCCCGATACTGATATCAGGGATGGTTCAGAAGGTGTAGCGCAACCCAACGGCAACCGCATTGTCGTTGTTGGCTATACTGCTTCCGTCTTCCACATACCGACCGCCATCGAATTGCGCCTCGATATAGGCAAGCAGCGCAGGATCCCATAAATATGCGGCTCCAACGATATAGTATTGCTCATCGGCGTCAGTGACGAGTTTATCGCCGAATTTATAATCAGCTCTTGAGGTCAGACCATTGTAGGCAAGGTAAGGCTGAAAACCATTGTCAAACAGATAAGAGACAAAGGCCTCCACGCCGTAGGCCTTGGGCATTAAGCGTCCCTTAACATCTGAGTCATGGTGCTTGTTGCGGTTGTAGTTGGCGGAAAAATACCATCCCTTATCCGAGAAATTCCCCCAGGTGA
>JAJNAU010000167.1 GCA_021462625.1 Shewanella sp. | reverse complement strand
AGTAGCAAAAACACAGCCTAAAAAAACCGTAACTATAGAGCTATTGTGTATATTCATGACATCCTCTCCGCTCAGGAAGGTGCGAACAAGTTCTCGCACCGCTCTGGCTTATGAGCAGAAGCGAGTTCGAGGTATTCAGATAAAGGAAGGCGAGTTGCCTTTCAAAGCTGAATATCAAAGCAATCGTGATTGCTCGAAAGCCCCGTAGGGCGAGGCTGACAGAGCACGCACGGGACTCATTCGCACCTTCCCGCACGGGACTTATTCGCACCTTCCTAAGTGCAACATTCATGGTTGAATGGATAAAAACCAATCATGACTAGCTATATACTTTTAATCACCAAATTTAACCCTTGATTACCATAAATTAATCTGCTGTATTCCAAGTCATTAGGGGCTGTTGACCTTTCATGGTTGAATTTTGCTCGTTCTAGACGCCTTTAATCGCGACGCAAGGTGTGCCGCCTAGGGGCCTAAGCAAATACCTTGCAACAAAGAGTAAAGCGCGTATAGCCGAGCCCTTCGGGCAGCGTTTGTCGTCGCTTTCTACTGCATTAACGCTCATTTATGTAGAACAACAGCACAATCGCGTTGCTTTGTATAAAACAACGACAAAGAGCTGCAAAAACCATCTTCAAAGGTCAACAGACCCTAGTTAGGGAAGGTGCGAGCAAGTCCTCGCACCGCTTTGGCTTACGGGCAAATTCGAGTTTAAGGCATTCAGATGCAGCAAGGCGGGTTGCCTTTCAAAGCGGCATACCACAGCAATCGTGTTTGCCCGCAAGCCCCGAAGGGCGAGGCTGAAAGCCCTATCTACTTGGTTGCAGCTGTCGCTAAGGACTAGAGCCATTAACGTCAAACTGCGCCGCGCATCTAGGGGCTGTCATCACTGGCAGAGCACGCACGGGACCTGTTTGTACTTTCCTTAGTTGCGATCCCGATAGCGGCATCACAAATTGGATAAGGGTAGACTGAAGTAAACTTAAGCTGTCCGGTTTTGCAATGAATACACCAACCTTAGTCTACGACATTCGCCAGAGTCGCTATCTGAACATCACAGGTCGCTGCACCCTCAGATGTACCTTCTGCCCCAAACATCATGGCTGTACTGAGGTACATCAGTATCAACTCAAGCTCAACGCCCAGCCCAAACCCGATGACATTATTCCACTGCTTGGGGACCTTGCTGATTTTAAGGAATATGTATTTTGCGGTTATGGAGAGCCCACGTTAAACCTGCCAACCCTGCTGGCAGTGGCCCGCGAGATTAAAAGTCGGGGTGGGCGGGTTCGGATCAATACCGATGGGCTGGGAAATCTGGTTCACCGGCGCAATATTCTGCCACAGCTGACCGACTGTGTAGATGCCCTGTCCGTCTCTTTGAATGCCCAGAATGAGGCCCTTTACCAGCAGCATTGTCAGCCTAAACTGGCGGGTTCCTGGCAGGCGGTCAATGAATTCATCCGGCTCGCCCCTCAATACATTGCCAAAGTCGAGGTGTCCGCTATCGAGGGGCTGGAGGGAGTTGATATCGAAGCCTGTCGCCATATCGTCAACGCTGCCGGTTGTAAATTCAAGCACCGTAAGCTGAATATCGTCGGCTGAACATGCAAAGGTTATCAATAGCACAGATCATCAGCTAACACTGGCGGCAATTTGGTGTTTTCATGTTAATATATCACCACAATTTTGTGGCTACTTTTAACATGCTTAAACAAAACCTGGCGCCCTCTTCCAATCAATCTTTGCTGCTGCCGTCACAGAGCCCTTACTGGTCGCGTCAGCGCATTCTGGGGGTCAGTGTCCAGCTGGCTATGTTGCTGCTGGGAGCTGTGCTGTTTACCAATTTGATGATCACTCTGGGTGAGCAAAAGCTGAGACAGGACTTGGCCACTCAGCGATACAGTGAACTGCAGACCACCGGAACCCTGTTGGCCGATAAGGTTAATTTCCAGCAGTTTCGCACCCACATCTTTGCCCGAGGCGAACTGCTCAGGCAGTATCTGGCCTCCCCTTCCCAAGACAGGAAAGCTCTGGTTCTGGAACACTGGCACGCACTGGTAGACAACATGCCCGATCTGCTGAGCATTGCGCTGTACAATCCCTCGGGGAAGCTGGTGTTTGCCAGCAACGACATCTTCGGTGATGCCCGCCTGCCGGCATCTCTGCTGGGACCCAACAGAGCCATTGGGGGGGATGGTATCTATACCTCTCCCATCGAGCTGGTTACCAATCAGGGACAACTCGAGCCTTACATGTACCAGCTGGCCCGGCTGGAGGATCAGGATCAGAGCATCAAGGGCTACCTGGTGACCTACAATTCGGTTTCCCACACCCTGACCAGCGTCAGACCACCTTATCACGATGCCAGTTCGCCGCTGATGCTGTTTGATAATCAGGGACTCATGTACGTTGGACCAAAATCTCCCGACCACTTCAATCTGCCATTCATTCCGGGAGAATCCCTGGCTGAGAGTTTTCCTGAATTGTGGCAGCAGATGAACGGCAAATACTATGGCCAGTTACGTCACGACAGCGCGACCTATGTATTTATCAAGGTTAAACTGACGACTCAGTACAAAAACAGGCGGGAAGTGTATCTGGTCAGCTATATCGGCGACACAGATGTGGCAGCTCACTTCGCCAAATGGCGGCAGCTCCTGGTGACCTTTATGGTGGTCATGACCGGTATGGCAGCAGCCGGCATAGTGCTCATCCACCGTTACCGCCTCGAACAACGCTCGCGCATGCTTAATATCGAGCTTAGCCGCGGGCTATTCAATACCGAGGCCGGCTGGATTATCGCCGGTGACAGCGGACGCATCATCAAAGCTAACCGCGCGGCGGCCCAGGCCCTGAAACAGGATATAGAAGCACTGGAAGACAGAAATCTGCAATGGGCTCTGCAACTGGATGATCATGCCTTCATAGAGGTCAATGCCCTGCTGAATGCCACGGGTTACTGGCAGGAAGAGCTAGATTTAAGTGGCCGAGGTGGCGGCACAGTGCGCACCAGGATCCGTAAAATTCTGCTGCGGGATCAGGGTAAAGAGTATCTGCTGGTGAACATAGACAATATTACCGAGCTGACCCAGACCCGCCACGAAGCCTTCCTGTACCATATGATGACAGAAGTGGACACTGCGCTGGCGCTGACCAAAGCCGATGGTACTTTGCTGAAATACTCCAGTGACTGTCAGAAATTACTGCAGCTGGATCCGGGAAATTTGGTCAACCTTGCCGACTACCTGGATGACGAAGGCGACGCCCAGTGGCAAAGGATCACCGAGCAGTTGTACAGCCATGGTTACTGGCGCGGTCAGCTGAATTGTGGCCTCCGTACAGCGACGGCGACATTACTGCACGCCAACTTCAAGGCCATAGTCAATCATGAGGGCGAACTGAACTATATCGCCTGTCACTTTATCGAGTATCAAACCCAGTCCGAGTCCAGCGACAACATGGTGCCCCATCGCTCAACTGTACTGGTCAATCATGCCAATCTGCAGCGCTATTTTGATGCCTTGCCCACTCCCAGCAGAGACACTGCCAGCCTGATGTTGCTGGATGTCACTCCCACAAGAATGTTCAGTCACATGAGTGACATCGGCCAGTTGGAGCAAAGAGTCAGCCAGATTGAAACTCAACTGCTGCGGGATCTGCCCCACAGTTACCAGATGTCCCATTGGCAACTGGGTAAGCTCATCATAGTACTGCCGGACACGCCACCGAAAAAAGCCCATGACTTTGCCGAGCAGATGCTGACCAAACTTACAGAGCTTGGGTTATCCGAAGGACTGAGTATCGGCATTGCCGCCAATGCTGCCGGTCAATCCCTGCAGAAATTGCTCAGCAATGCCGAAATCGCCCTTCGCCGGGCCAGACAAGCTGGGCAGCATAATATCTGTCAGGCATTTACCCGGCCTGTTTAGGGAAGGTGCGAACAAGTCCTCGCACCGCTAGAGGCTGTCAGCACTCGCAGAGCACGCACGGGACTTATTCGCACCTTCCTTAGTTTCCTGTGCGGCCAGGATTACCGGGCTGCGATTCTCCATGGGTCTGGCGATCTGCCCCGTCTCAATGGCGAGAATCCCTTCGGGAACCTGACTGCAGGCAATCTCAACAATCGCCGAGCGGTTCATGGTGATCTTGTATCGGGCGTAACGGGTGGGGTTGTGCGCTTCCCGCAGTGCCACCACCACATTCACCTGATAGCGCCGTTCAGCAGATTCATAGCTGACCTTGCTGTCACGTTCTTGATAAATCTTAACCTTTCCCCGCTCCAGATAACGGGCAAAAGGTACCAGTGAAAAGCTGATTTGCTCCTGTAACATTTTATAGCCAGTCAGAAACTTCTCCTTGCTGACCCGGGTACTGACCCCATAGTGAAGAATTTCCGCATCGATGCGGTTCTGTCTGTGGCGGCGCTGCAAAATTTCATCCACCGCCTTTGGTAGATCCTGAGGGCGCATAAAATCGAGCCAAACTAACTGCCGGGCTACCGACTGGCCACTGGTGGTATCTCTCAGAATACGGCTCCACCGCGGCCGCCCAAGCTGGATCCGGCGCCACATGGCGTTACGGATATCGTCCTTGAATACCTCACGAAACGCATAAATAAGCGCCAGGGTAAACAACATGGCAATGGTTAAACCGCCGAGCACCCCCCGAGCCTTGAAGATAAGGGCCGACACCACCAGCATCACCAGACCGGTGGCAACCCCCGTAGTGGCCTTTTTCAGCCAAGTCCCAAGCGTCCTCTGCTCCTCCTTGAGCACAACCCCGCGCTGAATGAGCCGTCGAAGCAGCAGCATCTTGTTGGAAATGCGGTTGGCATCCTGCATTGTGCCTTGGGAGTTATACTTGCGCTCCTGCCGGTACAGCGCCTCAGCGCGGCAGAACTGAAAAATCTCATCCCTTAATTCGGTAGAACCGCCGGTTCTGGGACGAGCCGACATCAACTGCAGCAGCTGCTGCTCACAAAACCAGGAAAGATAGTTGTCGGCGTTTTCAAAATAGGACTTCCATTTCTTATCCGCCGGTTCATTACGGCGGAATTTTTTCAACGTAGACTCAATCTGCCGGGCCAGCTCCACAATGGCCGGATAAAACACCTCGCCCTCAGTCAAGTGTTTGAGTTCTCCTGCATCATTTTCCACCGCTATGGCAAATTGGTAGGCAAACAGGTTAAGGTACAGGCGGAATTCTTCAATGGTGCGCTTGTTGAGACTGACGAAACGACTCTGCACCAGAGGGATGTGTAAACCTTCTGAATAATAGGAGCGACGGCCAAGAATACCGCTGTGAAAATACTCCTGCTCATCAAAACTCTTGGGGTTGATCCCCATTTCATTTGGAAGTGAAAAATACAGATCGATACGGCAATTGGCACCGGCTTCGATAAGGTGGGTAACCTTTATGGAAAGTGCTTCTTCCTGTTTGATTTCAATGCTTGACACAGTCTACCACATCCTCTCCTAGGCATCGTAAGCGATTGTTAAGCTTACTCTGAATCACCCCCACGAAATGGCAGGGCTGGCGGTTATTGCACCAGTCGCAACCACAGACTGTATTGCTGGGCTGGAACAGCACAATAGCATAGTCGTTGGAGTTGTCCCGCTCCAACACTTCAACACTCAAATGATGACTGCCTTCGTCGTTAAGATTCAGGCTGCTGATATATAGATGTACAACATATGGGATGGCGACTGTGGTTCACCAGTGGACACATTCTCATGTTTTTTATGCACATTCATAGTATAGAGGCGATTATCCAATATTGCCTGGGCCAACTCGCCTTCCATCGCAATGGTGCCTAGGGTCTGTTGACCTTTCATGGTTGAATTTTGCTCGCTCTAGACGCGCTTTAATCGCGACGCAAGGTGTGCCGCCTAGGGGCCTAAGCAAATACCTTGCAACAAAGAGTAAAGCGCGTATAACCGCAA
>JAJNAU010000166.1 GCA_021462625.1 Shewanella sp. | reverse complement strand
TTTCATTGAAATTGCAATATAAGGTATTGATATATGGTAACCATCTGGGTGGACGCTGATGCCTGTCCCAATCCGGTAAAAGAGATCCTGTTCAAGGCGGCTGAAAGATTACAGGTTCCTCTGAAATTGGTGGCCAACCACAGTATTCGGGTACCGCCAAGCCGTTTCATTTCCTGTGTCAGGGTAGAGCAGGGTTTTGATGTGGCGGACAATTATCTGGTAGCCCAACTTCAGGCCAATGATCTGGTGATCAGCAGCGATATCCCACTGGCGGCCGATGCACTGAAAAAAGGCGCCTATGTCGTGACGCCCAGAGGTGAGCTCATGACCAAAGAGAATATCGGAGAGCGGCTGAACATGCGGGACTTCTTTGATACTCTCAGAGGTTCGGGTATTCAAACCGGTGGGCCTGCGGCGCTGTCAAATCAGGATAAGCACGCTTTCAGCCGCCAATTGGATATCTGGTTCAGGCAGGTGGCAAAGCTGCTAGACTGAAGGGGGTTATGACCGGCAAGGGATAGTCATGGAGTAGGCTGGCATTGTTGTTACGACTATAGCAAGACTAGGAGTGGGGAGGTGCGCAAATGAAGCTCGGGTTTATGTTACTGGCAGCTATGCTGCCATTGGGAGTCAGTTCGGCCGCTACATGGAATATTCTGAATGATGAGTCCAGGGTGAGCTTTGTGACGGTCAAGCAGGGCAACTTTGCCGAAGTCAATCATTTTACGGCGGTGGAAGGGACGTTAACTGACTCTGGCAAATTCAGCCTGGACATTCCTCTGATAGGTGTTCAGACCAATATTGGTATACGCAATGAGCGAATGCAGAGCATGTTGTTCGAAATTGCCAAATATCCGTTGCTGGAACTGTCTGCCACTGTTGATATGAAAGTCATTAACGCCATCGCGCCGGGAAGGCAGGCACTGGTGACTGTGGATGCAAGCGTGGCGATGCATGGCAGGAACCAGCCAATGGCCTTTACAGTAATGGTCAGCCGGTTGAACAAAGATACGATGACGGTCAGCAGCTATCAGCCTGTCATCGTGAATGCCTCAGTGTTTGGGTTGGCTGCCGGAGTTGAAAAATTACGTGAGGCTGCGGGACTGCAGGCCATCAGTGAAGCGGTACCGGTCAGCTTTGTTATAACGCTCAAACAGCACCCTTAACCGATGACGGTGTGGGGGCACAGGGATGGTGACAAACGCTGCCCATGGGGTTCGCCAGAACAACATTTGACCACAAAAGGTCAACAGATCCTAACTAGCAGTCACCCGGAGCGTATCACATTATTTTCCCGGTTAAGTTAGCACTTCTATAATTGGATCAGTAAGTTGCCATAAAGCTAAGGAAGGCGGATATGTTGACACTTTTGGCAGATTTTCCCCATGACACAGTTGCGGTTAGAGCCGCGGGTGTACTGTCAGGAGCTGATTATCAACAGGTACTGGTGCCTGAAATCGAACAAAAATTGCAGGATCATGCCAGTATTCGCCTGTGGTACGAGTTTGACCCCGATTTCCAGGGGATAACGGTGGGAACGCTCTGGCATGATGCAGTGCTAGGATTCTTTCACTTAAGTGACTTTTCGCGTATTGTTGTGCTGGCTGATGATACGCGGATGCGCGGTATGGCACAAACGCTGGCAGGCATGCTTGCCTGTCCGGTAAAAGTGTTTTCTCTGCAGATGCGTGAACAGGCCAAAGCCTGGCTCAATGAGCAGCCGAAGAAGGTTTAATTCTGCCACGGACCTGTGTGCCGTGATGGTACGGAGGTTCGGTAATGTTCAGAGTTCTTATATTTTTTATGTCCATTCTGCCAGCATATTGTTTCGCTTATAACAAACCCATTCTGGGACCCTATGAAACCTTTTCCCTTGAGGAAGGTAATGTCAATTTTGTTGCCCGCATCGATACGGGTGCGTCCAATAGCTCTCTGCATGCCTTTGATATGCAGGTCGTGGGGGGCGCATCCAAACGGAAAAAAGATGACATCGGCAAAATGTTGCGTTTTTCCACGGACAACCGTGATGGCAAGCGTGTTGAGCTGCGGGCGCCTATCTTGGGTGTATCCTCAGTCAATAATGCGCAGGGCACTGAATCCAGATATATAGTGGAGTTGACACTCAATTTCGCCGGTGATGCCCGTAAGGTCAAAGTTAACCTGAGGGATCGCAGCCATATGAACTTCAGGATGCTGATTGGCCGAAATTGGCTTGAGGGGCACTACCTGGTGAATGTTCAGCAACTGCCGGTGATAGGTGCCCGGGCACCTATTCATATTGTTGAGTCTGATTTGACCTACGATGCCCGTATCGATACCGGCGCTGTAGAAAACTCGCTGCATGCCACCCATATCCATATTCATGACGCCGACAAGGACAGCATGAAGAACAACGTGGGTAAGCTGGTGACTTTTACCACGGCCAATGAACGTGGGCAGAGTGCTGAGGTGACTACCAGAATTGCCGATACTTCGCTTATCCGCAATGCTCAGGGCAGCGAGATCCGTTATATGGTGGAGTTAATACTGGGCGAGCCCGGCAAGGAGTATAAGGTGCTGGTCAACCTCAGAGATAGAACTAAAATGCGACAAAAATTGTTGATTGGTCGAAACTGGCTGGAAGGCCATTACTTGGTGGATGTCGACAAATAATATCCGGCAATGAAAAGAAAACGAAAGGCACTATCTGGTGCCTTTCGCTTAATGGGTTATTAGTTTTTGGGTATGACTTCATGGCCTATGCCACCGATGGCAATCACCTCATCGTGCTCATTCCGTATGGGAAATTTGGTGACTTTGAAATGGCGTGTGCCGTAATGGTCACTGAGTACTTCTTCAAAAGTCACTGCTTCAGCGGAGCTCAAGGCCAGCTCATCGTTTTGTCTGAAGCGGCTGGCATCAGCAGGTTCATATAAGTCCTCATCGGTATGGCCGATGATTTGACGTTGCTCCTGAGCCACTATTTGACAGTATCTCGGGTTGACCATCTGATATATGCCTGCAAGATCTTTTACAAAGATCATGTTGGGCGAGGACTCCATCAGGGCCTGTAACAAATCACGGTAGCGGTTGAGTTGTTTTTTGGACTCCTGCTGCACGGCTAATTGTTGCTCCAGTGCCAGGTGATTAGCTTCCAGACTGGCCAAAGCCGTTTCCAGTTGTTGCTGGCGCGACACGATAGCACCGGCAAGTTTGCCAATCTCATCCTGCCGTTTGCTGGCTTGTATCTCCAGTTGTTCGGGTTTGTCCTGATAGAGAGCCTGCGCCATACGACTCAGGGGACTGACCAACAGGCGGTGCAGTAACCAAAAGAGCATGGTCAGTGCCAGAAATTGAATGACGACCAGTAGCAGGCCTACTTTTCCGGCAATGCCTTTGGCTTCCTTTACCAGCGTATCAAGTGGCGTTACCACTATAACCTGCCAGAGGGTATCCGGCATCAGAAACACGGACGCCATTGCCCGAGTACCAAGCAAGGGATCTTTTTCCAGGGTGAAACTGGTCAGCTCAAGTGGGCTTTTAGGCCAACCATTGGCTAGATTTGCCAGCAGTGACTGGGTTGTCAACGATTCATCCTGTGTCAGTCCCTGAAGGTGATTAAGCAGCGCCCTGTGCTCACTTTTGATTTGTAGAGGGGCGCGGGCTGCTTGTTCCATATCAACCTGCTTCAGCTTCTGCCACAGCTTGTGAAAACCCGATTCTTTATCTGCGAGAGTGTTAAAAGAGCGTGGTAGATTATTGCTTGCCAGCGACTCAGGGGCGGCGATGATTTGATGATAAGGATCGATGACTATCACATAACCCGGAATGTCAGCCCGTCCGGCATCGATAAACTGATTCAGATGCTTAAGGCTGATGTCCACAGTTGTAGCACCCATGTAGCTGTGATCAAACCACATTGCTGAGGATGCAGTTACCATGGTTTCTTTGGTCAGGGGGTTCTGATACGCCTTGAACCACAGGGTCTTACCCGTAGGCAGCATCTTGATGGGCTTATACCAGAACTCGGACTGATAGTTACTGTCCGGTGAGTTGTAACCTTCAACCCGTGTCAGTTGTCCCAGATGATTGCGGGACCAGAATAAAGCCTCTCTGTGGGGCTTTTGAGCCAGACTGTCCGGCCAGATCCCACCTCCGGCGATCAGTTGCTTCTGACTTTCAAGATCCAGCAAGGCAGGTACCAGTTTGATTAACTGTTGCGGGTGTGACTGTTCAAGCTCTGCCAGACTTGAAAGTGACGTCACCAGACTGTTGATCTGTGCTGTCACTTCATGCAGGCGGGTCACTACAAGCTGTCCCAGATGGCGGTTGACCGTCAACTCCTGGGACATCAATTGCTGACGCTGGATCCCCAACATGATCCACCAAGTGAGTAACAACAGCACTAACGCCACCACCAGTTGGATCAGACTGATTTTGACCGGCAGACTGCGCAGCCATTGACGCCAGTAATGGGCAACCTGAGGGGGCTCTTGGTCATTCATAATAGTCGGGGTTGCCAATCTCTGTTCCGATTTAACCACTTTACCCTGATTGGCCGGATTCTCCATCAGTAAAATGTTGTAGCGACATGATGCTTTATCAACCTACATGTGTCATTCGATTCTCAATCCCGGCATCCAGCATATGGGCGGTCAGTCGCAGCTCCCTGGCGCTTGACAGATTGTTGGTCCCGCAGTTTGAGCGGCCTGTGCATGGCGTCTGATATCCCGCAAGCTGGTTTCGATACTGTCGGTTGACACTTTGCTGGCTGGCCGCATTGGCAATATCCGCACTCATTTGTGCCACGCATTCATTGAGCTTGACTATTTGCATCCGTGCCCGCTAAGAGGTTTGAATGCAGGACTTATTTATCGGCAGTCAGCTCTACTGTTTTATGCATCAACCGCGTCAATAGCTGCCCATGTTACTGCGTGCTGGCGATCATGCCGCGGATGTCTGCGCGAGCAGCCTGAGCCTTTGCTGCCAGGGATCTGATATCATCGGCGACCACCGCAAATCTCCGCGGGTTGTTAGCTCGGGCAGCCTTGAACGCTGCATTCAATGCCAGTAGGTTGGCTTGCATCGGGGATGCAGCTGAAACTGGCAACAATCGAATCAATTTGCTCAGCACTGTGGTGCAGCCCATCAACGCCTGATGCCGCCTTGGCGATATGGCCAAACAGCATTGCAGACAGTAGGGTCGGTATGGTGAGGCTGTGAGTGACAGCTGAATAAGGTATTTATCAATCCAGCGGAATTTAACTTCTTTCATAGGGAGCTCAGCAGAGGAATAAATTATATCACCGGAGATTATTAATCTGATTCGAGCGCATTGTTATCCGGCGGTGTAACTTTACTGCGTGGCCACTAACTCCCAATGCCGGTTCACATTTCGAGCTTGTTTGGGTGAAATTCAGTCACCTGGCAAAGGTTGTTATCAATCGGTCACTGAGCGAGGATAAAATGATCTTTTTCGCCATACGCTTAATTGTTAAAAAGCACTACCAAGCCCTAGTCAAACGCGACCTTGTCGCGTAAACTTTTACTCTTTTTTTATCACCCAAGGCAGCACTCCCACAGGGGATTGCCGGTAAGGATGCCCTGGGTGAACAGAGATGGATATTATTCAACGTGCACCTGACCGTAAGTCTGTTTGGGATTACGGAAAAGCAGTGGAAGAAGAAGATGCAGCAGTTAACTGAGATCGTAGAACTCGCCTTGGCCGCGATCGACCAGGCCAGCGACCTGAAAACGCTGGACGATATTCGTGTCGATTACCTGGGTAAGAAAGGTAAAATTACCGATATGATGAAGCTGATGGCCACCCTGAGCCCGGAAGAAAAGCCGGTCTTTGGTCAGCAGGTGAATCTGGCCAAACAGCAGGTACAGCAGCGTTTGAGTCAGCGTATTGAAGGTCAAGGTCATTTCTTGACTTTGGCTTAAGGTCATTTACATACAAAACTTAAAATTTGCTTTCCTCAGAAA
>JAJNAU010000165.1 GCA_021462625.1 Shewanella sp. | reverse complement strand
AGCGCTTCGTGGTGAACTGCTTTTCAAAAACAAAAACAGCCCTGCTTTAGCAGAGCTCTTTTTATATTCGCCTTAACTGAACGGTATTGCCCTGAGCGCTGGGCTGTACTTCAGTATTCCTATTGCGAATATCCCTCTGATGTTGAGTTGCAGGCTTATCAAGAGCACCGCGAGCAGCCCGCAATAGCCTCAAATACTGGCACCTATCAGCGCAAATCTCTACAATGTCGCCAACTTGTCGCGACAACAACAGCAAAGTATTCAATGTCTGAGTTTTCCGTCTTCACCCCTCCCGGCCACCACAAAAGCGCTCGTATTCAGGCGCTGAGCGCACCGACGGGGGTCGCCAAGGCACTGACCCTGGCCAACATTGCCCGTCAGTATCCGGGCACCAGTTTAATCCTGACCCATGACACGCCAAGCGCCCTGACACTGGAAGCGGAACTGAGCTATCTGCTGTCCAGCTCAGGTACCGGAGTGCATTTGTTTCCGGACCGGGAAACCTTGCCTTACGACAGTTTTTCTCCCCACCAGGATCTGATCTCGGCGCGACTGGAAACCCTGTCACGCCTGGGTGGTGAAAAACAATCGGTACTGATTGTCCCAGTTTCGACCGCCATGGTGCGCCTGCCGCCTCAATCTTTTTTCAGTGGCAATGTGCTGATACTGAAAAAAGGCGACAAATACGATCTGCAGAGCATGCGCCAACGCCTCACTGACACAGGCTACCATCTGGTCGATCAGGTGTATGAGCACGGTGAGTTTGCCATCCGGGGCTCGATACTGGATCTGTTTCCCTCCGGCAGTAACAAGCCGGTACGTATCGAGCTGTTTGATGATGAAATCGAATCTCTGCGATTTTTTGACCCGGAAACCCAACGCTCCAGTACTGCAGTGCCGCAGCTGCGAATGTTGCCGGCGCGGGAATTCCCGACAAACAATCAGGCCATTGAAGGCTTTCGCCAGCGTTATCGCCGCCGCTTTGAAACCATATCCAAAGAGCCCGAGTCCATTTACCAGCAGGTAAGTAACAAACTCATGCCGGCGGGTATCGAAAACTATCTGCCGCTGTTTTTTGACGACACAGCAACCCTGTTTGACTACCTTCCTGGAGACACTCAGGTGATCTCCTGTGGCGATATTGAAACGGCCGCCAAAGCACATCTGGCTGAAGTGGCCCAGCGCTATGAAGACCGGAAAGTCGATCCCCTGCGGCCATTACTGGCGCCACAGGAGTTGTATCTGCTGACAGAGCAGCTGTTTGCCGCCATCAAGCCGCTGCCGCGTTTTGTGGTGGCCAGCAGCCCCGAGGAAGGTGCGTATCCCTACAAGCTTGCCAAGGCTCAGCCACTGCCGGATATTACCGCCAATCACAAACTCAAACAGCCGCTGCAAGTACTGGCTCAGTATCATGCTGACCAGCCCAGCACCCGGCTGCTGTTTGTCGCCGAGTCCGAAGGTCGCCGCGAAGCCTTGCTGGAATTACTTGGCAAAATTCAGATCAGCCCCAAGGTTCTGCCTCATTTCAATGCCTTCCTGCAAAGCAATGAGCCACTGGGTTTGATTGTGGCACCGCTGGCCAATGGCTGCCTGCTGTCGGATGCACAGCTTGCAATCATCTGTGAGACCGAACTCTTTGGTCAGCGTATTGCCCAGCAGCGCCGCCGAGAAAAAGAACGGCAAATCAGCAGTGATCTGCTCATCAAAAACCTGGCTGAACTCAAGGTAGGTCAGCCCATTGTGCATCTGGAGCATGGGGTTGCTCTGTATCAGGGGCTGGAAACCCTGGACACAGGTGGACTCATTGCCGAATACCTGAAGCTGGAATATGCCGGCGGCGACAAACTGTATGTGCCGGTATCTTCGCTGCATCTTATCAGCCGTTACAGCGCCGGCACTGAAGAGACGCTGCACCTCAATAAACTGGGTAATGAAACCTGGGCCAAAGCCAAGCGCAAGGCCATTGAGAAGATCCGCGATGTGGCGGCTGAACTGCTGGATGTGTATTCCCGTCGTCAGACCCGTCCGGGTGAGGCCTGTCATCTGGATGAAGATGAATATGCTCTGTTCGCCAGTGGTTTCCCTTTCGAGGAAACCGCTGATCAGGAATCGGCCATCCATACCGTACTGGCGGATATGCGCTCCCCTATCGCCATGGATCGTCTGGTGTGCGGTGACGTGGGCTTTGGTAAAACCGAGGTCGCTATGCGCGCCGCCTTTGCCGCCGTGAACGATGGCAAGCAAGTGGTAGTGCTGGTACCCACTACCTTGCTGGCACAGCAGCATTATGAAAACTTCAAGGACAGATTTGCTGACTGGCCGGTGACCATTGAAGTCATGAGCCGGTTCCGTACCGCTAAAGAGCAGGAACAGGTGCTGGAAAAACTGGCCCAGGGCAAGGTGGATATCGTCATAGGTACCCATAAATTGCTGCAATCCGGCGCACAGTTTGAAAACCTGGGACTGCTTATCATAGATGAAGAGCACAGATTCGGGGTGCGGCAGAAAGAGAAGATCAAAGCACTTAGAGCCAATGTGGACATACTCACGCTGACAGCAACGCCCATTCCCAGAACCCTGAACATGGCCATGTCCGGCATGCGGGATCTGTCGATTATCGCCACCCCACCGGCTAAACGCCTGGCGGTGAAAACTTTTGTGCGGGAATACGACAAAGCCACAGTGCGCGAAGCCATCATGCGGGAAATCCTGCGCGGTGGTCAGGTGTATTTTCTGCACAATACGGTGGAAACCATCGAGAAATGCGCTGCCGATATCCGGGAGTTGGTGCCGGAAGCCCGGGTAGTCACCGCCCACGGCCAGATGCGCGAGCGCGAACTGGAGCAGGTGATGTCGGACTTCTATCACCAGAGATTCAATGTGCTGGTATGTACCACCATCATTGAAACCGGTATCGACGTGCCCAGCGCCAACACCATCATCATCGACCGCGCCGACCATTTCGGTCTGGCACAATTGCACCAGTTACGCGGCCGGGTCGGGCGCTCTCACCATCAGGCCTATGCCTATTTGATGACTCCGCACCCCAAACGCATGACCAGCGATGCCCGTAAGCGACTGGAAGCACTGGAGGCTCTGGAAGATTTAGGTGCAGGCTTCATGCTCGCCACCCAGGATCTGGAAATCCGCGGCGCCGGCGAGTTGCTTGGTGATGAGCAGAGTGGACATATCTCCAAAATCGGCTTCAGCCTGTATATGGAAATGCTCGAAGGTGCCGTCAAAGCTCTCAAGGAAGGCAAAGAGCCATCGCTACAACAGATGCTCAACCAGCAGTGTGAAATTGACCTGAGGATCCCGGCACTGCTGCCCGAGGACTATGTGGCTGATGTCAATATGCGCCTGTCTCTTTACAAGCGCATCGCTAACTGTGACAGCGCGGCGGCGCTGAATGAGCTCAAGGTTGAGTTGATCGACCGCTTTGGCATGCTGCCAGATGCGGCCAAACATCTGCTCAGTCTGACACTCTATAAACACACCGCCACTGCTCTTGGGATCAGCAAAATTGAAATGCATGCCAAAGGTGGCAGCATAGAGTTTACCGACCATCATCAGATAGATCCGGGGTTTATCATTGGGTTATTACAGAGCCAGCCACAAATCTATCGTATGGATGGGCCAAATAAGTTAAAGTTTCTCATGCCGGCAGAAACGCCACAAGACAGGCTGGAACTGGTTAACACCATACTTGAGCAACTGTCACAACATCGTCTTGGAGAGTAACGTGTTCCGTTTTATTGGAGTTTATTTGGTGCTGGTCACTCTGCTTGGTGCCCCACAGGCCTTTGCCAGTGAAGAAAACTGGTTCGAGGTGGAGGTCTATGTGTTCAGCCGTCAGTCAAATGACACTGAGCAGTGGCCTGTAGATGCCGCACCCGCCGATACCCGTAAAGCCATAGATCTGATCACCCCGGTGATCGCCACAGATGTGGCTGGCCTTAACTCAGCGCTGAATGGCTGTGATGCCGCTGACTGGGCAACCCGATCAGACTGGTGCAGTAAGCAGCTGCAGTCTAAAACCAAAGCCCATCCTGATGTCATACCACCAGCCGTGGGCGCGGCAAAGCCAACTTATGCCAAACCCGGGGAAGGCGCAGTTTTGTTGGCAAGCAATCAGGGGCAGTTCGATAAAATCATTGGCAAAATTTCACGCGAGCCCGGTGTTACCAGCCTGCTGCACATGACCTGGCAGGAGAATATGCTGCCCCGCCGTCAGGCAAGACCAATTCGCATCTTTGCAGGAAAGAATTTCGGCAAACAGTATCAGGAAGATGGTCAGTTAGTTGAGGAACATGATGATTTGATGCAGCATTTCAGCAACCTGACCGACTTTATGGGGCCTCAGGGTGAACAACCTGTCTGGCAATTGGATGGCACCATCAACATTTACCTGAATCACTGGCTTTATATAGAAACCGATCTGGTGCTCAGAGAGGAAGGTGATAAAGCCCGTCTCAAAGGCACGCTTGAAGATGACATGGCTGGCAACCAGACGCAGGATGCCCACAATCAAGGCGCTGAGCAAGCACAAGCTGATATCCCTCCCCCCTTCCTGTATGCGATTCATATGAAACAGAATCGTCGGGTCAGAAGTGGCGAAATGCATTATTTTGATCACCCTAAACTCGGACTGGTGATCCAAATCCGCAAGATGAAGAAGCCTGATCAACATCAGACCAGAGCGCAATTGCTACACCCCGCCCCCCAAGGCACACAGTAAGCAATACAAAAGGGCAGATTAACTGCCCTTTTTGCTGTTTACCCGGAGCCTTCAATATCCAGCCATCACACACCTGTGTTACAGCGCGATAATGGAAAAACCCAGATAGAACTCATCCCCCAGATCTTCATCGACTTCTACGTGACTGACACTGGCCGATGGTGAGCCATGATGACACCAATCAATCAGTTGTAAGATCCCCAGATCACTGCCCTGTGCCAGGATTTCTACCCGACCATCATCGAGATTACCCACATAGCCGGTCAATCCCAGCGCGTTAGCTTTATCCAGCGTATATCGGCGAAATCCCACCCCCTGAACATCTCCCGATACCTTAATACATACCCTTTTCATCAAGGACTCCAACCATTGCATTTAACGGAACCCTATACCAAGGAGTTTTTGGACGCAAAAAAAACAGCTAGCGAAACCGCTGCCAGCTGTTATCGGGCGACATACGCAAACTAAGTCAAAGGTGGCCACCCCTATGGGCCATGTAACACGCCTCTGACGGTCGTCAACTTTACATGGATTACAGGAATTCGCAACTGTTTTTCAGCTATATCTACAACTTTTTGACCAATAGCCAACATAATTCACCATGCAGAGCCTTTTTTGCAGATAGGATATCGTTCTAACATCTTGATAAATTGGATAAGACTTATCCATCAGCTGAAACTGCTGGCAATGAATCAAAGACTGGACTTCAGCGGATGTCAGGCCTTTTATTATCGGAATATGGCTGCCAAGCCCAAGAAATAAGTGAATATTTTTAGCAAAGGTATGAATAAGTGGCTCGCATCTTCCCACATGATGCTCAAATCATCTTTTTGGCCTTCATTTACTCGCTTTTTCCATTTCCCGGCAAAAATCGAGTTTATTTTGGCCGTTTTTTGCCCTTTTTCGGGGCCTTTGAGCTGATCTCAGGTAGATCTTGCCTGTGCCCGCATCATTTGGTCGACCCGAACCAGATCCGCCAAGGTAAATAGCATCACCTGCTGACTGTCATTTTTAGGGTCTGTTGACCTTTCATGGTTGAATTTTGCTCGTTCTAGACGCGCTTTAATCGCGACGCAAGGTGTGTAGCCTAGGGGCCTAAGGAAGGTGCGAATAAGTCCCGTGCGTGCTCTGCGAGTGCTGACAGCCTCGCCCTACGGCAATGCTGTTCACTTAGTATGTTTCCGTTACGTTTGAAAGAGAAAGATTGAACCACGAAGACCACGAAGAAAAGCT
>JAJNAU010000164.1:3174-5982 GCA_021462625.1 Shewanella sp. | reverse complement strand
TGCTTAGGCTCCTAGGCGGCACACCTTGCGTCGCGATTAAAGCGCGTCTAGAACGAGCAAAATTCAACCATGAAAGGTCAACAGACCCTAGTTCAAGGCAGTTAACTGTAGGCATGCCAGTGTCAAAGTTGAATAATGAAGAAATTCCGCGGCTACCAAAGCCCCTTTGGGCGTGTGGCTTACAGCAACATCTGCAGCGTTACTGCTGTTGCAAAGAACTCAGGCCATTTGCTTCTAACTGTGCCTTGCATATGATAGCTGTGAACCTGTACAGAGCAGGCACGGGACTTATTCGCCCCTCTTAGAACAATGTTAACGGATGCATGCTTGTCAAAACTTTGACGCTCTGTTAGGTTGCAGGTGTTACTCAGGGTAAAATTGAGCCTTCTGGCTCAACCTAACCGCATTTCTTGCGACCAGGGAATGCGGTTTTTTTTCGCCTGCTTGTCAGGACGGGTCAGAACCAATACAAAAAAGGCACCTTTGTGGTGCCTTTCAATGGTTGCGCAAATTCGCTTAATGCTTTTTTTGCGCCAAATAGTAAGCGATATCCAACATATCCTGATAGCTCTTGATGTTATTCGTCATCACCAGATACTTACCGTTGACCACCAGCGAAGGTACACCCTGAATACCGGCATTCTCGGTGTCCTTACGCATCTTCGCTACCTGTGAATTCACCATAAATGAATTGGCAGCGGCATCGAAGTCCTTACCTGACACACCATTGGCAATAAACAGATTGCGGATATCATCCAACTTGTTGAAAGACTGACGCTTTTCATGAATAGCAGAAAACAGTGCAGGCTCTATCTTATCCAGCACGCCAAGCTGCTTGGCAATGGCATAGGCTTGGGACATCAGTTCACCCATTGGGCCACCGAGAAACTCCACGTGAGTCTGATCAAATGTCACGCCCTTTGGCAGAGTTTTCTTAATGACAGGCACCACGTTTTTCTGGAAGTTAAAGCAATGACCACAGTAAAAGGAGAAAAACTCGGTGATTTCAGGCTTGGCACTGCCCGGTCCCGGATTAATCACCTTGTAATGAACCCCTTCTTTAAAATCGGTGGCATTGGACATCAGTGGTAGCATCAGCAACGCGGCAACAAGCAACATTGTTTTTTTCATCTGTTTTCCCTATTTCAATGTGTCTGCTAACTCATACCTGAAAGACGACTTGTCGGTCGGTAGACTAACACAATTAGTTTTTTGAGTGTAGTGAGCTAAAAAAGTTCACCAAGCAGCTAAATTTTTTTATGCTCGCCTTACCCGCCAATCAGAATGGCTGCAGACTGAGCGGTGCCTCCTCCAACATTTGTAACTGCTCCTGCAGCGAAGCGATCTGTTGACGCCAGTAGCCGTCTTCCGCAAACCAGGGAAAAAAACGGGGAAATGCCGGATCGTCCCAGCGACGGCTGATCCAGGCGCAGTGATGCAGCATCCGCATCGCCAGCAAAGGCTCAATCAACGCCAGCTGTGCCGGGTTAAAATCGCAAAACTCTTCATAACCTTCCAGCAGAATATCCAACTGCATCAGCCGGCTCTGGCGATCTCCGGACAACATCATCCAGATATCCTGAACCGCAGGCCCCATACAGGCATCATCCAAATCAACAAAACCCGGGCCGTCTGGCGTCCATAGAATATTTCCCGGATGCAGATCGCCATGCAGCCGAATAACAGACGCAGCATGTCGCTGCCAGTGCGTATCCACACTATCGGCCAGACGTTTGGCAGCATCAAAGAAGTCGGCCTCAAGATGCTCTGGTACATGCCCGTTGGCTGCCAGCGATGAGATGGCGCCGCGGCACCAGATATCAGGCGACAGCGTCACTCTGTGGGCAAATGGATGGACACTCCCCAACTGATGTATACGGCCGATAAAACGACCAATCTGTTCCAGGTGTTCCAGATTGTCAACTTCAAACTGACGTCCACCAACTGAAGGAAACAGCGTAAAACGATAGCCTGCAAAATGATGCAGCGTACTGCCCTCTAGCATTACAGGTGCGGCGACAGGCACTTCCTGGGCGGCTAGTTCCAGGGTAAACCCATGCTCTTCGAGGATCTGAGCATCGCTCCAGCGGCCCGGACGGTAGAACTTCACCACATAACGATTACCGCGATCACAGCGAAATTGATACACCCTGTTCTCATAACTGTTCAGTGCCAACAAGCCGGTTTCAGGATAGATGTCCAGACTCTCGATCCCGTTCAGTATCACATCCGGCGTCAGGCCGTAATAATCAGTGGCTCCTTTGGATTCATGCATCTTGATGTCTCCCGTGTTCAGGGAATAAAGGTAGCAATTGACTCAGGTACTCCAGCACGTCAAATTCATCCTGACGTTCCACGCTAAGCCAACAGATATCGCCATAAAATTCATAGTGCAGCCAGAGCCTGCTGCCTTCAAAATCCAACAGCCATTGATGTCGGTCGGCACCCCACTGTTTCTCCAGCACCCTGCAATCCAGAGCCTTTGCCAATGGCAAAGCAAAGCGTTCAAACTGTTCAAAGTCGATTGTCGCGCGGATCTGCAGGCTTAAGTGGGCCGGATCCAGCTCATATCCATGGATCACGAACGATTGCAAAAATATCTCCTGAAAATGCGTGTCCCGACAGTTGACGTGGGCTAAGGAAGGTGCGAACAAGTCCTCTCACCGCTCTGGCTTATAGGCAAATTCGAGTTCAAGGTATTCAGGTGCAGCAAGGCGGGTTGCCTTGCAAAGCACAATACCACAGCAATCCTGTTTGCCCGAAATCCCCGAAATCCCCGAAATCCCCGAAATCCCCGAAATCCCCGAA
>JAJNAU010000164.1:0-3074 GCA_021462625.1 Shewanella sp. | reverse complement strand
GGTTGCCTTGCAAAGCACAATACCACAGCAATCCTGTTTGCCCGAAATCCCCGAAATCCCCGAAATCCCCGAAATCCCCGAAATCCCCGAAGGGCGGGGCTGACAGCTCTATCTGCCTGGTTGCAGCTGTCGCTAAGGACTCAGGCCATTAACTTCGAGCTGCGCCGCGCATCTCGGGGCTGTCATCACTGGCAGAGCACGCGCAGGACTTATTCGCACCTTCCCTAAGTCAACTGCTGCAGGAGCAAGTAAGTCCGTCCCCCCAATGGGGAGGACGGCAGGCGTAGTGCGCCATATCCGATTGCTCGTCAAATGGATTGCGCAATACCTGATACAGGTTTTCCAAAGGCTGGTTGTCACCATTTTGTGCCGCCTCAATCGCCTCCTGCGCCAGATAGTTACGCAAAATATATTTAGGATTGGCCGCCTGTCGTTGCTGCTGCCAGAGCTCAATGTCCGCAACCTGATCAAGCCGCTTTTCATAGAGCTTAAACCAATCATCAAATGCCGCCTTGTTGCGGCACTCATCTCTCAGGGCAAAATGTCCTTTTCCCGGGTGCAGGTGTGCAAACATCCGCATACTGTTGGTGTAATCCAGGGCGTTATCCTCAAGCAGCTTCATCAGACCACTGACAAGAGCCAAATCTTCCACCTCCTCACCTGCGGGTAACCCCATCTTATGTCGCATCAAAGTAAGATACTGCTCCACCAACGTTTGCTGATAGCTGTCCAGTCCGGCGACCAGATCATCTGACGGGATAACGGGTGACAGCGCCTGCGCCAAGCGTTGCAAATTCCACAGTGCGATACCAGGTTGGCGGTCAAAGGCATAGCGCCCCTCGGGATCAGAATGGTTGCAGATAAAATGTTCCCGGTAGGTATCCTGAAACGAGAAAGGACCAAAATCGAAACTATCCCCCAGAATCGACATGTTATCTGTGTTCATCACCCCATGGGCAAACCCGGCAGCCTGCCAGTGGGCGATCATCACCGCAGTGCGTTTTACCACTTCAGCAAACCAGACTCTGTAGCCTGCATCATTGCAGCTCAGATGCGGAAAATACTGGTTAATCGTAAAGTCCACCAGCTGCTTGAGCCGTCCCCGGTTCCGTCCACAATAGGTAACATATTCAAAATGCCCGAAACGGATGTGACTGCGCGCCAGACGGACAGTAATGGCGCCGGTTTCGAGAGATTCACGCCAAACCTGAGTATCAGAGCCCACCACGGCCAAGGCTCGGGTAGTGGGGATACCCAGATGAAACATGGCTTCCGATACCAGAAATTCGCGCACCGCTGAGCGCAATACAGCCCTTCCGTCGCCATGACGGGAATAAGGGGTCTTACCGGCACCTTTGAGCGCAATATCCCAATACTGCCCCTTAATGTCTTTCGCCTCACCGAGGATCATCGACCGGCCATCTCCCAACCTAGGCGAATAGCCACCAAACTGATGCCCAGCGTAAACCTGTGCATGGTAACGGGCGCCAGCCATCCTGGCATTGGCAGATAATACCGTCAGCGCATTCTCATCCGGCCCTGCCAGCGACAGCATATCCGCCGCGTCCTGACTCCACAGCAGCCAGCGGGGATTATCCAATCCCTGAGGGTCAACCTGTGAGACAGCCCAGGGCAGTTGAGTCGCAAATGCCTGTCTCAATTCCATAAGCACTCCTTTGCCTTGCGGATCAGCGGCTAAGATCCTGACAGTGCAGCATTCCCTGCTGGTCGGTTTGACACTGGAAGCCACAAATATAGTCCCCTTTATCACCCGCCAGCCGGCGCATACCTTCGCCTTTAAGACGGCATTGTTCGAGGGTGTCATAGTAGCCATTGATGGCATCTATCTTGAGCGATTCCACCTGAATAAGATCTTCACCTGGCTGAATATCCGGCTGGTAAATCAGGCTCCATTTTCCTCCCTGAGTACAGGCTCCCAATACCAGTAAACCGATAAGCAATACCAATGCTTTTTTCACTTGAAAGCCCCCCATTAAAAAAGCGAGCCATTGGCTCGCTTTCATTATACACGGGAAATAACCATGATATTTATCTTGCTTTGGCCTGGGCCCGGCGGATGCGGGTCAGACGCCCTTCAAATCCGGTCACAGTGCCATCTTTAAGACCAAGCGTCTGCGCATCCACACACACGGCTATCGCTTCGCTGTAATGTCCTGAGTCCGCAAGTAAAGTCGCTAACTGCATATGACCTGCGCCCACCAGCGCCGCCTTATCCTGCTGTTTAAGCAAAGAGACTTCTTGATTGAATCTTGGCAGCAACCTAGCTCCCCATGCCAGTATGTCCGGTTGTTTACGCTGACGATAGCACTGGTTGATTAGTCCCAGCAGCAGTTGGTATCCCCGGGCGGAATTGACGTGGCTTAAATACGCAGTGATCTCATCGGTACTGAAGGCTGACGGCACAGGTAAAGGCATCGCGGCGACATCATTGTCAGCTTCATCCTCTTGAGTAACTGGCTCTGGCAATGATCCCTGTTCAGCAGCCTTCGGGACAACAGCGGACTCAACCACCTTATCAGATGACACTCCGTGTGCCCCGCTGATGCTGTCAGCAGAAGATGCGTGCTGTTCCCGCTTTAACTCCGACTGCATCAGCTCTTCCTTTGCCAAGCGCTGCGCTCTCATATAAAGAAATATGCCGATGGCGACCAGCACTATGATTGCAAGAAACTTAATCATGTATTCACCTTAACTCCGTTTTCAGCAAAACGGGATTCGATTTATGGCAGGTTCAGTGAACAACTTATCACCGTTATTATTAAAGGATCCTCTCATTAAAAATCAACCCAACTTACGGATTTTTCAGCCTAATTTAACCTTCAAGCCGGTGATCAGACGCCACAGAACATCATCAAAAACACGCATACAGTGCGCCGTCAAAAACATGTATACTGTGCGCAGATTCAAGGAATCAACCAAGGTTTTTGCCCAATAACCGGCTCCGGCTTAAGATGAATTATAGTTATTAGGGTCTGTTGACCTTTCATGGTTGAATTTTGCTCGTTCTAGACGCGCTTTAATCGCGACGCAAGGTGTGCCGCCTAGGGGCCTAA
>JAJNAU010000163.1 GCA_021462625.1 Shewanella sp. | reverse complement strand
AGGAACTTGCGATTGTCCTTGGCCGTCACACCACAGTCTGTTGCTTTTCCAGGCAGAAAATCCTTGATTCGATGCCATTGGTCATCACGAAGAATTGTACGAAGCATAGCGAACCTAAAAACCAAAACTCTACCTCAAACATACGAGCGGGCGGTTAATTGAGAACGCTCCCTAGGTTATTCCCCTGAGTATTGAATAACGGTAGTTAAGCTGCACTGACTTCCCCTGCAGAATCAGCCTCAGCCTCAGACTCAGCAAAAAGGGGGAACGCTGCTACCGCCTGTCTGCCACCATGGCATATGTGTTGGTTGAACTGCTCAACAAAGCCTATGAAAGCCACAAATTGCCGAAATGGATGGTGCCGGCATGTCTGAACTGACCAAGCAGTGCCAGATGTGCCACAGCTCCGGCGTTCCAATGACTCCTGCGGCCAGTGTCAAAACCAATATGGAATGTAAAACCTGTCATACCGGCCACTTCTACTAACAGGGAGGCAATATGAACAAACTGTATATCACTGCCCTGCTGACATCCCTGACACTCATCAGTAGCTGCAGCCATGACGATGATGAGGTCATTGTGCTGCCTCTGGCTGTCGCCGACATTGACTCAGCCGGAGTCATCTTGCGCGGGCTGAGCAGCTTTGACCGACCAAGCGGTGAACTGGAATTCACTCTGACTGATGATAAGGGAGTGCGCTTAACCGGCGCATCGGCTTACAGCATTCAGCCAACTCAAGTGTCCACCTGAATCAAAGTCCCACGATCAATAGCTATGGAAGGTGCAAACAAGTCCCTTACCTACTGCGCAGGCTCACATAACATATGCATGGCACAGTTCGCACCGTCCCTATGGACTGGATCCGCTGACGTTATCAGTCTGAGTTAATCTGCTTTGACCTTACAGGCCCAGATATTATTGCCCGGGTCGAAGTTCAATATCGCGTAGCCTTGCTTTAAATCCATTTCAGACATCTTCAGGGTAAACAGCATCCCCTCATTCAGCCTTGATAAAAAGTTCATATTTTCATCCAGAATTTTTTGCAGGTAAGAGGGTAATTCGAGTTTAGAAATATCGCTGAGCACTTCGCCCTTGGTCACCCTGACATGCAAACTCAGGGATGAGACCTCAAAGCCAACAATTTTACCGAACAACCTGATCCCGCCCTGAAAATGGTCATCCCGAAAATAGTCATAACCAATGACTGCGTGACCATCCTGACTCACGAATGTCAGCTTAACTGTGCGGGGAGTTTCATCCTGTTTATCGGGCTCATAAAACGTCCCGTCGCAACTCAGATTCCAGTCCTCTTTTTTGTTCGCAACGCTGTGCAACCCCAGCACTACCAACAAAATCGTCACCATCATTACTGCAAGAGGCCAAACTTTCACTCCCTTGCTTCGTTGCAACGGATTAGCGTCCACACACCCCTGCCTTTACCAGCCAAGCCGGATCAATAAAACTGATATTAATGTCGTTCTGATACACTTTGATGTTTTCATATTCAGGTACGCCGTCCTCTCGCTTAAATAACAATAGATTCAACATATTGCCATCCGTCGAGAAGGACACAGACACCTGTTCCCAGGGCACCTGAGGACACTGTTTAAGTTGCTGGATTAAATAATCTACCTGTTTTTCCCTGTCTTTGTGCCCGGCAATCCGCGGCACAGGATAGATGTTCACAGGCAACAGCGCACCTCCCTGGAGGCTGACTTCATGGGTATAATAACCTTCAATATTTTTTGGGGTATCAACTTCCGAATAAAGCCAGAACACCATCAACAGAATGGCAGCAGTCAACAGGCTGTAGAGAACGACAGACATAGCTTGGTAGGGGGAGTCAGCCAGGCTGGAGCGGCTTCGCTTCAATCTGGTATGCAGCATAAATCCTTGATCGGCAACTGTTTCAATCAAAGGTGCATACTTGTTTCCCAGACGGGTCTTGAGGGTATGGATAATGTCGACCAACACCAGTTCTGGATTGGCGTGCTCCTCCAACACGGCCAACAATGCCTGTCTGGAGACGACCTTATCCTTTTGGCTGACCAGCAAATCAAGCACATTGAACTCGTCATCACTCAGACACAGCACTTGCCCATCTTTCTGGCCAAACAACTGTCTTGTTGGAATATCAAACCAGCAATCGCCAATTTGCATTGAAACGCCAACCCCTAAGATTATAAATTTTCGCGCTAGTATAACCGCCAAATATCAATAATTAGTGCACCAACTAGACGAAACCGTGAACAAGCCGACATAATTTCTTGCTTACCGGCACCCAATCACCACATTTAATCAACTTAATGCGATATTTCAATTATAGAAAACATAATAAAGTCAATAACATATTTATAAATCAAATGATAAGTGACAACTTAAGCCAGAATAAAGTTTAAACACTCATTACCACATGTTAACCCAGATGTGGAAGACAACACTGGCAAAGTATCCCAGCAGGATCACCAACGTCCACTTCAGGCGACTGCTGAAAGTATAAATTCCCCGGGTTAGTCCCATAAACTCCACCCCGGCTGAACTGCCGACAGATAAAAAACTGCCAGCGACACCGGCGGTCAAGATCACCAGCAGCCATTGTTCGACCGATATATCCGGCCCCATGGTCAGTAATGCGTACATTACCGGAATATTATCTACTACGGCGCACAACAAACCAATGGCAATATTGGCCAGCATGACATCCAGGCTCTGGTATATAGTTCAGATACCACTGCCAGATATCCGATGACAGCCAGCCCAACGATACCGGGCATCAGGCCGTAGAAAAAAACATGGTATCCCATTCAATCATAGAGATCCGGCTGAAAATATCGAAGGGCTGACGCCCCTTGAGATAGACTATTCGGGCATCATCGCCATTGGCTTTCGCGGCCGCCATCTTCAACGCCATCGTCCGGGAGAAACTGCGCCTGAGGTAATGGGCAAAAAACGGCAATAGTCCAAGCCCCAACATCATTCCCAACCTCGGCGGCATACCCAGTGCCGAGTACGCACTGACCGCGCAAATGATCGTCAGCAAAAACAGCAACAGCTCTGTATACTGCAGCAAACTGTGGCCAAATCTGGCCTGTGTAAACTAAGACAGTCCCTGCTCCCGATAGACTAATGCTACCGTTACCCAAATAATGCCCGCCGCCAGCAACATAGGTTTGGACTTGTGCAAATGTAATGATTTCTCAGTAATCACCAGTGCATAGCAATGACTAGCACAGCAATGCCAAGTGCGCCTGCAGCCTATTGGCCAAATCCAGACTCGTTGGCAAAAGCTGCCTCAAAAGTGAAAACATAGCTATCCCACATCACAGTCTCTTCAATCAACCCCATGGGATCCGAAAAAAACCCCGACTGCAAAGGTCGCAATACCGTTCAGTTAAGGCGAATATAAAAAGAGCTCTGCTAAAGCAGGGCTCTTTTTGTTTTTGAAAAGCAGTTCACCACGAAGCGCTCACTTCGCTCGCTACACAGAGGACACGAAGGGATAGCAAAGAAAAGCTTTTCTTCGTGGTCTTCGTGGTTCAATCTTTCTCTTTCAAACGTAACGGAAACATACTAACTGAACAGCATTGCGACTGCAAAGGTCGGGGCTTATATTAAAATGCATACAACAGCGTCATATTGGTCTCGGTATCCGTGGATTTTTTCCCTGCCAGCGGTTTATCGTCATACCGCACAACAAAGGACAATTTCATCGCCAGCGCGCCGATAACATTGGCGCTCAGGGATGTTTCCGAACGCGCCAGCAGCTTGTCCCCGTAATCAGCCACAAACTTCTGTTTGAATGTGGAACTGTCGCTGATTTTAGTTTCAAAATTCATTACACCGTGAGCCACTGCGCTGTCCTGTGAATCAATACCCTGCAGCAGCGCTTCCTCACCGGTCAGCTGCTGGTACTGATAACCCGGGCCGATTTCCAGATCCATAAAGGCTGTTGCCGATTCATATGCCCGGTAGCCATAACCCGCAGAAGAGGAGATAGTGTAATCGTAACCTGTTGATTGATCCCGATAATAATTGGCATTGGCGAACAGGTAATTGCGGCTATCGAAGCGGTAGTTACCCTGTGCACCCGCCTGATAGCTTTGGTTCTCTGTCTTGCTACCATCGCTGCTGTCGGTATTCTCGTTATACAGCGCTTCGAGCAAGTAGGTATTTTCCCAGTTGCCCAGCTCGTGCTTCATGTTCAGCCGTCCCTTGATGGACGAACTCTCACTGTTACCTGTGGTCAAGGTGCCGCCCAGCTCAGCTTCACCGGCAAAGGTTTTGTCTCCTTCAATAAAATCCGCGCCTGCCTGGGCATAAACAGGGAATACTGTTGCAATAACCAGTGCACTCAGTAATTTATTCATCGAACATCAACTCCTGTATTAAATTCCACCAAAAAATCACCAAAAAATATTAACATCGGCACAACACTTTTACTATCTTGCAGACCAATAAATAGCGGCTTTTCGGCATTTAAATAATAAAAAAGCCCGCATAAGTGGGCTCATTGGAACGAAGTCAGTGAATATTAAAAATTCACCTTTGGATCCAGTTCACCGGTCTGGTAACGCTTGTACATGGCCTGCAGCGACATTGGCTTGATTTTGGTCGCCATACCGGCACAGCCGAAGGCTTCGTAACGCTCGGTACAGATATCGGCCATCGCAACCATGGATGCCTTCAGGAACTTGCGTGGATCAAATTCACTTGGGTTCTCCGCCAGGAACTTACGCACCGCGCCGGTAGAGGCCAGACGCAAATCCGTATCAATGTTCACCTTACGAACGCCGTGCTTGATACCTTCAACAATCTCTTCCAGAGGCACACCATAGGTTTCAGGAATTGCACCACCGTATTCATTGATGATCTTCAGCCACTCCTGGGGTACAGAAGAGCTGCCGTGCATGACCAGGTGAGTGTTGGGGATACGGGCATGTATTTCCTTGATACGGTCGATACGCAGCACATCACCGGTAGGTTTGCGGCTGAACTTGTAAGCACCGTGACTGGTACCAATGGCAATGGCCAGCGCGTCTACATGGGTATCGGCCACAAAGCGGGCCGCTTCCTCAGGACTGGTCAGCATCTGTTCATGGCTCAGTATGCCATCAGCACCGATACCATCTTCTTCGCCGGCCATACCGGTTTCCAGGCTGCCCAGACAACCGATCTCCCCCTCAACAGACACACCACAGGCGTGCGCGAATGCCACAGTTTTGCGGGTTACATCAACGTTATACTCGTAAGACGCCGGAGTTTTACCGTCCGCCTTCAGCGAGCCGTCCATCATCACTGAGCTCATGCCCAGCTGAATGGAGCGCTGACAGACGTCAGGGTGAGTACCATGGTCCTGATGGATACAGACGGGAATATCAGGATACTGTTCCAGGGCCGCATTCATCAAATATTTGAGGAACTGAGGACGGGCATATTTACGAGCACCGGCAGACGCCTGCACGATAACCGGGCTGTCAGTTGCTTCTGCGGCCTGCATGATAGCGCGCATCTGTTCAAGGTTATTCACGTTGAATGCGGGGACACCGTAGCCGTGCTCTGCAGCATGATCCAGCAGTTGACGCAATGAAATTAAGGCCATAAATTTGTTGCTCCCATAAATAAGGTGACAAAGTCACCGAGGTTTTATATGCCCTAACTATATGAAGATGATGGTGTCAGATGCATTGCCCGAGCCTAGTTCGCGACCCATTGTTGCAGGAGTGGCGATTCACTTTCAAAACAATGCAACAAAGAAATAGGTTCGCGCAAGGCATTCTTCGATGGGTTTTAACCCGCTTTATACCGCGTCATTGATATTGGAAATGGGCTGGCCATTACCTGCTTATCAATGACTTGTCTAAAACAGCTTAAATTCCCACTAACGCTAACTATCCTCATAATGTTTGGGCATTTATTAGGGTCTGTTGACCTTTCATGGTTGAATTTTGCTCGTTCTAGACGCGCTTTAATCGCGACGCAAGGTGTGCCGCCTAGGGGCCTA
>JAJNAU010000162.1 GCA_021462625.1 Shewanella sp. | reverse complement strand
GATGACACAATGTATTTATCTAATATGCGGTCACTGATATGAACGACGAACCACAAGCAGTCATCGGCAAATGGATATTCTTTTAATTTATTAGAAGCATAGGCATGAGTAGCAAAAACACAGCCTAAGAAAACTGTAATCAAAGCGCTTTTGCGTATATTCATGGAATCCTTGTATGTTTTAAGATAGGTTTTAGGTTTTAGGTTTTAGGTTTTATTTTCTGACACGGGGAACTGCAAAAAACTGTTAATTTTAATGACTGTTTTAATGACTATTGCTGAATTCAGTTGCTTAATTCAGTGCAATAGCAATAAGTGCAACACACATGGCTGAATTGACAAAAAAACCAATTTTAACCAGTTGTACACTTTTAATCGCCAAATTCAACCATGATTAACATGAATTAATTTGCTGGATCTGAAATGATGAGTCAGGAAGGGAAGGGTGCGAGCAAGTCCTCGCGGCACTCGCAGAGCACGCACGGGACCTGTTCGCACCTTCCTTAGTTGTTACTTGTTAGTTGTTAGTGCGTTGTTAGTTGTCTAACGAAACTTGATCGAGCCATACATGGCCAGGCAGGATATCCCAAAAACTCCCTTCACGAGTTGTATATTCCCATTTCCCGCGAATTGGCTCTACTGTTATACTCCCGGCCTCAAACCCACAATAATTTTGTTGTACTCTAATTAACGCTATTTGTCCGTCTGTTTTACGTACAAATGTTAGGCTGGCATCTGGCCCATAAAAATCACCTTGTCTGAGCTTACAAGTCATCGAATCATCTCCATTTACTGAACAACGTATAAGATCACCATGATTCATCACAACAGCATTCATTGCCAAAACGTAATCGTCCAAAATGGGCTTACTGATAGTAACATCTAAAAAATTACAATCATTATCTTCTTTTGTATCTACTGTTGCTAAGGCCTGAGTAGCAAAAACACAGCCTAAGAAAACTGTAATTATAGATATAGAGCTTTTGTTTATATTCATGGAATACTCCTATGCTTAAAGAAAGGTTTTATGTTTTATTGCATGAATTGTCTTAACATGGAAAACTCAAAAAAATTGTTACTTTCAATGACAGCTCCTGAATTCAGCGCATAAGTTCAATACTCATGGTTAAATTGGAAAAGAAAGTCCATCGCCATAACATAAGTTATACATTTTTATGATCGCCAAAATCAATGCATGCTTAATATAAATTAATCTGTTGGATTGCAAATTATTAGGGTCTGTTGACCTTTGAAGATGGTTTTTGCAGCACTTTGTCGTTGTTTTATACAAAGCAACGCGATTGTGCTGTATTTGTTCTACACAAATGAGCGTTAATGCAGTAGAAAGCGACGACAAACGCTGCCCGAAGGGCTCGGCTATACGCGCTTTACTCTTTGTTGCAAGGTATTTGCTTAGGCCCCTAGGCGGCACACCTTGCGTCGCGATTAAAGCGCGTCTAGAACGAGCAAAATTCAACCATGAAAGGTCAACAGACCCTAGTTAGCCGTTGGCCACAAACCTCAAATAAGCCCAATATCAACCTGGTTTACCTGATAATTTCCAGACCTTGATTTCACCTTGATATTTCCCAGATAAATTATCAACCCACTGTATTTATTTGATTTATTTTATTCATCATCAAGTCTGACTCATCTTTTTGTCATTGACTAAACCATGATTTCACTGAGCGATAATCCAGGTGTAATCTTGCCTCCAGAAAAAGGTACTTTCCCCTTCACACAAGGCATACGGGGGATCTACTGAGGTGATTGTTCTACCGCGTCTTCGCTCCTTTAGTTTATATGTCCACTATCCATACTGGAAACCTCCACATTGGAAACCATAGCGAAAGGAAGCCCCAAAAGGGATAACGGTGTCGATGGTTGGCAATTCAACATTCAATTCACATGAATAGCAGAGCGCATCAGATCTCTTGTTGCAAATAGACTATGCAAATAGAGCTTTCTCTCACTCTTCTATCCAAGCGGATTGGCACTAGCAGAAATGGAGACTGTATGTCCGCAAAGAAGATTGGCTTAATTGCCTGTACTGGTGTGGTAGCCGGTAACATGATGGGCAGTGGTATTGCACTGTTGCCCTCCTCCCTGGCCCAAGTGGGCTCAATTTCGATTTTTAGTTGGATTATCTGCCTGGTTGGCGCCCTGAGTCTGGCGTTCGTTTATGCCAGACTGGGTACCAAAAACCCTCAGGAAGGTGGTCCAATTGCCTACGCAGGTGAAATTTCTCCAGCTTTCGGCTTCCAAACAGGTGTGCTTTATTACCACGCCAACTGGATTGGTAACCTGGCCATCGCCATTACCGGTATCTCTTACCTGTCAGTGTTCTTCCCTATGCTGAACGAAACCGTTCCAGCGGCAATCGCCACTATCGCTGCGGTATGGATCTTCACTTTTATCAACCTGATGGGCGGCAGCTGGGTAAGTCGTCTGTGTACCATTGGTCTGGTACTTATCCTTATCCCTGTCGTGGGGATTGCACTGGGTGGCTGGACTCATTTTGACCCTGCGCTGTATAGCCAAAACTGGAATACTTCACACAGCAGTGATTCTCACGCCATTGTCAGCGCCGTACTGATCACCCTGTGGGCCTTCGTCGGTGTTGAATCCGCCGCCGTATCTTCCGGTCTGGTCGATAATCCTCGTCGTACCGTGCCTCTGGCCACCATGCTGGGTACTGCGCTGGCTGGTATCATCTACATTCTGTCTACTCAGGTAATCTCTGGTATGTTCCCTGCTTCTGAAGTAGCTGCCTCAGGTGCACCATTCGCCCTGGCCACCTCTGAAGTATTCGGTCAGTGGACTGCGCCATTCGTGGCTGCCTTCACTGCGCTGGCCTGTTTCACCTCTCTGGGTAGCTGGATGATGCTGGTAGGTGAAGCCGGTAAACGTGCTGCCCACGACGGTAACTTCCCTAATGTGTTCGGTGAAACCGATGACAAAGGTGTACCCAAGAAAGGTCTGATTATAGCGTCAGTCATGATGACCTTGCTGTTGATTGTCATCACGCCGCTGAGCTCTGGAGAAGGCCATGCCTCAGATCTCTTCAGCGTGCTGACTTCTGACGCTGTGCTGCTGACCATGCTGCCTTACTTCTATTCAGCCGTGAACATGATCCGCTACGAAGGTATGACTACCCGTAACGGTTTTGTGATGTTGTTCTCCGGTGTGGCCTGTGTGTTCTGCTTTATCGCCTTGATTGGTGCTGACTCACAGGCCCTGAGCGCTACCTTTATCGTTTCCCTGGCCGTGTTCATGTTCTACGGACGCAAGCTGGGTCTGAGACAGCACATCGAAAGTGCTGCCAACAAAATCACAGGCAATGACAGCAAAGAAGCTGCCGCTCACTAAGGCAAGTGCGAATGGCACTCCATCCGCCTAACTTTGCAAGCTACTGATCTAATATTTCTTAATCTACTAACGGATTACTCTCCCCTTGCTATCTTCTAAGGGGAGTGCACCTCAATCACCTTGGAGAAATTCAGATGAATATTATCGCTATCATGAACCATGTGGAGGCCCTGTTCAAAAAAGTGCCTGTTAAAGAACTGCAAACCCAATTGGAAAGCAAAGGCTTCAAGGTGGTTTATCCCGAAGATGAACAGGATCTCATCAAGTTGATTGAAAACAATGCCCGTATCTGCGGCGTGATTTTCGACTGGGATACCTACTCAATGGATCTGTGCAAGACAGTGAACAGCCTGAATGAGAAGCTGCCTTTGTTTACCTTTGCCAACGAGCAGTCCACTCTAGATATTTCCCTGACTGATCTGCGTCTGAACATCCATTATTTCGAGTACACATTAAGCTCTGCCGCTGATATCAGCGTGAAGATCAAGCAGGCTGTGGATGCATATAAAGATGCCATCCTGCCTCCACTGACCAAGGCGCTGTTCAAGTACGCGCAGGAAGGCAAATACACCTTCTGTACTCCAGGCCACATGGGCGGAACCGCATTTAACAAAAGCCCTGCAGGCAGTATTTTCTACGACTTCTACGGTGCCAACACCTTCAAGGCAGATATCTCTATCTCCATGCCTGAACTGGGTTCGCTGCTGGACCACAGCGGTCCACACAAAGAGGCCGAAGAGTATATTGCCCACACGTTCAATGCTGACCGCTCTTATATCGTGACCAATGGTACTTCTACCGCCAACAAGATTGTCGGTATGTACTCAGCGCCAACCGGCAGTACAGTACTGGTTGACCGTAACTGTCACAAGTCCCTGACTCACCTGATGATGATGTCAGACGTGACCCCAATTTACTTCCGTCCAACCCGGAACGCTTACGGTATCCTGGGGGGTATTCCTCAGAGCGAGTTCACCAAGTCAGTTATCGCTAAGAAAGTGGCTGCCACTCCAGGCGCAACCATGCCTAACTACGCAGTAGTGACTAACTCTACCTATGATGGTTTGTTCTACAACACCCAGTTCATCAAAAAGACCCTGGAAACCAAGTACATCCACTTCGACTCTGCCTGGGTGCCATACACCAACTTCAACCCTATCTATGAAGGAAAGTGTGGGATGAGCGGCAAAGCCATGCCAGGTCGTGTGTTCTATGTAACCCAGTCCACTCACAAGCTGCTGGCCGCCTTCTCCCAGGCTTCCATGATCCATATTAAAGGGGAGGTAGAAGAGGAATCCTTCAACGAAGCCTTTATGATGCACACTTCCACTTCACCTCAGTACGGTATTGTGGCCTCTGCTGAGATCTCTGCCGCCATGATGCGAGGTAACAATGGTAAGCGTCTGTTCCAGGAGTCTATCGACCGTGCAATTCGCTTCCGTAAAGAGATCAAACGTCTGCGCAGCGAAGCGGATTCCTGGTTCTTCGACGTATGGCAGCCAGAGAACATCGACAAGACTGAATGCTGGAAGCTGGAACCTAAAGACAGCTGGCACGGCTTCAAGAACATTGATGACGAGCACATGTATCTGGATCCCATCAAGGTCACCATCCTGACTCCAGGTATGACTGAAGACGGACAGCTGGCTGAAACCGGTATTCCTGCTTCTATCGTATCCAAGTTCCTGGATGAGCACGGCATCGTGGTTGAGAAAACCGGTCCATACAACATGCTGTTCCTGTTCTCTATCGGTATCGATAAGCCAAAAGCTATGCAGCTGCTGCGTGCACTGACTGAGTTCAAACGTGGTTACAATCTGAACCTGGCCATCAAGAACATGCTGCCTTCTCTGTATGCTGAAGATCCTGCATTCTACAAAGACATGCATATTCAGGAGCTGGCTCAGGGGATCCACAAATTGACTGGGCGCTACAAGCTACCTGAACTGATGTTCAAAGCCTTCGACGTACTGCCAGAAATGAAGCTGACTCCTCACGCCGCATGGCAGAAAGAGCTGCGCGGCAACATTGAAGAAGTGCCTTTGGCAAACATGGTCGGCCGCATCAGTGCTAACATGATCCTGCCCTACCCACCAGGAGTACCTCTGGTACTGCCAGGTGAGATGGTGACTGACGCTTCACGCCCGGTACTGGACTTCCTGGTGATGCTGTGTGAAATCGGTCAGCACTACCCAGGTTTTGAAACCGACATTCACGGCGTGTACCAGCATGAAGATGGCAGCGCCACTGTGAAGGTTATCAAAGCCTGATAGCCTGGGAAAGCATCGCCGCCTTCCCGGCTGTTCCAACCTGAGTGATACAATCACTCACCTCTTTCTAAAAATTTGCCTAGCGTGACAACCAAAAGCCCGGCAACGTCTCCATTGTCGGGCTTTTTCTATTGGGCCTCAACCCCGGCAAACACTGAAAGCATTGGCACTGCTTTGTGCATGGCAAAAAATAAGTACATCGGGAATACTGAATGCAAGCGCCTACGAAGTGATTAGGGTCTGTTGACCTTTGAAGATGGTTTTTGCAGCACTTTGTCGTTGTTTTATACAAAGCAACGGGATTGTGGTGTAGTTGTTCTACATAAATGAGCGTTAATGCAGTAGAAAGCGACGACAAACGCTGCCCGAAGGGCTCGGCTATACGCGCTTT
>JAJNAU010000161.1 GCA_021462625.1 Shewanella sp. | reverse complement strand
ACAACTACAGCACAATCGCGTTGCTTTGTATAAAACAACGACAAAGTGCTGCAAAAACCATCTTCAAAGGTCAACAGACCCTAATAAAGATCTTTGCGCGATGTTGAGAAGGGGATGCGCAGTGTCGTTAACCTACATGAGCATTCCCACCGCCCAGCCCTAAAAATCAGAGTCGTGCAAAGCAATCATTCATCTTCTTATGTCAGGAGCTTGCCAGAAAATCCTGCGCAAACCGCTGCAACACGCCACCGGCCTCATAGGTAGAGACTTCTTCTGCGGTATCGAGGCGACATTTCACCGGCACTTCCAGTGTCTGCCCACAAGTCCTGTGGATCAGTAAGGTCAGTGTGGTGCCCGGCAGTCGCTCGCCGATTACATCGAAGGTTTCAGTGCCGTCTATGCCCAGCGTCTTACGGGTGGTGCCGGGCAAAAACTCCAGCGGCAACACGCCCATACCAATCAGGTTGGTGCGGTGAATACGCTCAAAACCTTCGGCGATAATGGCCTCGACCCCAGCCAGCCGCACGCCTTTGGCTGCCCAGTCACGGCTGGAACCTTGGCCATAGTCGGCGCCGGCGATAATGCACAGGGGCTGTTTCCTGTCCATGTAGGTTTCAATGGCTTCCCACATGCGGGTAACCTTGCCTTCCGGCTCGATACGGGCCAGTGAACCTTGTTGTACTGTCCCATTCTCCAACACCATTTCATTGAACAGCTTTGGATTGGCGAAGGTGGCGCGCTGCGCCGTCAGGTGATCACCCCTGTGGGTGGCGTAGGAGTTAAAGTCCTGTTCCGGCAAGCCCATTTTTGCCAGATATTCGCCGGCGGCAGAGCTGGCCAGAATGGCGTTGGAGGGTGACAGATGATCTGTGGTGATGTTGTCACCCAGCACGGCCAGTGGGCGCATGCCTTTCAAAGAGTGTACGCCTGCCAGTGCGCCTTCCCCCTCTTCTTGCCAATAAGGAGGGCGGCGAATATAGGTGCTTTGTGGGCGCCATTGATACAGGGGATCGTTGTGCTCACCATAGTCCACGCTCAAATCGAACATGGGCTCGTATACTTTGCGGAACTGCTCTGGCTTGACGTGCTCTTTGATCACCGCATCGATCTCTTCATCCGATGGCCAGAGATCTTTGAGGGTCACAGGATTACCTGCTGCATCTATACCCAGCACATCTTTTTCGATGTCGAAGCGCACTGTGCCGGCAATGGCGTAGGCTACTACCAATGGTGGTGAGGCGAGAAAGGCCTGCTTGGCATAAGGGTGGATACGGCCATCGAAGTTACGGTTGCCCGACAGGACTGCGGTGGCGTACAGATCGCGTTCGATCACTTCCTGCTGAATTTTCGGTTCCAGAGCGCCGCTCATACCATTACAGGTGGTGCAGGCAAAGGCGACAATACCAAAGCCCAGGGCCTCCAGATGGAGCAGCAGATCGGCTTCTTGCAGGTACAGCTTTACTGCTTTGGAGCCGGGTGCCAGCGAGGTTTTCACCCAGGGCTTACGAACCAAGCCTTTCTGTACCGCATTGCGGGCCAGCAAGCCGGCAGCAATCACATTGCGTGGATTACTGGTGTTGGTACAGCTGGTAATCGCAGCGATGATCACCGCACCGTCTGGCATCTCACCCTCTGTCTCTTTATCAGGGAGATCCCATTTACCGGCAATGCCTTTTTCAGCCAATGTGCTGGTGGCCACCCGGGCGTGTGGGTTGGACGGACCAGCCATATTGCGCACCACGCTGGAGAGATCAAAGGTCAACCCCCGTTCATATTCAGCCTGTTGCAAACTGTCGGCCCACAAACCGGTTTGTTTGGCGTACTGCTCTACAAGGGCCACCTGTTTGTCATCGCGACCTGTTAGCTTCAGATAGTCGATAGTGGCTTTGTCGATATAGAACATAGCAGCGGTGGCGCCATACTCCGGGGTCATATTGGAGATGGTGGCGCGATCCCCCAGTGTCAGGGCCGCAGCCCCTTCACCGAAGAACTCCAAATAAGCACCAACAACCCGCTCTTTACGCAAAAATTCGGTTAGCGCCAGCACGATATCGGTGGCAGTAATGCCTGGTTGTGGCTTACCCGTAAGTTCTACGCCGACGATGTCTGGCAGACGCATCCAGGAGGCGCGACCCAACATCACGCTTTCAGCTTCCAGGCCGCCCACGCCGATGGCAATAACGCCCAGTGCATCTACATGGGGAGTGTGGCTGTCGGTGCCTACGCAGGTGTCGGGGAAGGCGATGCCGTCACGCACCTGGATTACCGGTGACATCTTTTCCAGATTGATCTGGTGCATGATACCGTTGCCAGGCGGGATCACATCGACATTGCGAAAGGCGGTCTTGGTCCAGTTGATAAAGTGGAATCTGTCGTCGTTGCGTCTGTCTTCGATGGCGCGGTTTTTCTCGAAGGCATCCTTCTCAAACCCGGCGTGCTCCACAGCCAGCGAATGATCCACGATCAGCTGGGTAGGCACCACAGGGTTGACCTTGGCTGGATCGCCACCTTTGTCGGCGATGGCTTCACGCAGACCGGCTAAGTCCACCAATGCGGTCTGGCCCAGAATGTCGTGGCACACTACACGGGCAGGGTACCAGGGGAAGTCCAGCTCCCGCTTGCGCTCGATAATCTGTTTCAGTGAATCGGTCAGGGTGTTTGGCTCGCAGCGGCGCACCAGGTTTTCTGCCAGCACCCGGGAGGTGTAGGGCAGTTTGTCATAGGCACCCGGGCTGATGGTATTCACCGCCTCACGGGTGTCGAAATAGCAGAGATCTGTGCCCGGCAGGGGCTTGCGATACAGGCTGTTTAGGGGAGTCGTCATAGCATTATCCACACATCAGGATCGAAAAGGGCAGGCGCTTGCCCTGATGGCACCACGCCTGCCGTCTATCTAAAGAGGGACGATTAACCGCACTGAGCTATTAACCACGCAGCGCGAATGGCGTCACCTTACGAGGCTCAACCCCTACATAGTCGGCGCTTGGGCGGATAATGCGGTTGTTGGCGCGCTGCTCCATGACGTGAGCAGCCCAACCAATTACTCGTGAACACACAAAGATGGGGGTAAACAGTTTGGTGGGAATTCCCATATAGTGGTAGGCGCTAGCGTGGAAGAAGTCGGCGTTACAGAACAGTCTTTTCTCAATCCACATCAGCTCTTCACAGGCGACAGACACATCATACAGGCGCTTGTCGCCGAACTCATCGGCCAGCTTGGCTGACCACTCTTTGATAATGTCGTTGCGGGGATCGGACTTGCGGTAAATAGCGTGACCAAAGCCCATGATCTTCTCTTTGCGCTCCAGCATGCCCAGCAACCTTGCTTTGGCATCGGCAGGATCTTTCATATCCTGGATCAGTTCCATGGCGGCCTCGTTGGCACCGCCGTGCAGCGGACCGCGCAGTGAGCCGATGGCACCTGTGATACAGGAGTGCATATCAGACAGGGTGGAGGCGCAAACACGTGCTGTAAAGGTGGAAGCGTTGAACTCGTGCTCGGCGTACAAAATCAGCGAGGTGCTCATCACGTCGGCATGCAGTTGTGATGGCTTCTTGCCGTGCAGCAGATGCAGGAAGTGGGCACCGATCTCATCGTCGTCGGTTTCGGTTTCAATACGTACGCCATCATGACTGAAGCGATACCAGTAACAGATAATTGATGGGAAAGCGGCCAGCAGGCGATCAGCAACATCGCTTTGCTCACTGAAATCGAGCTCGGTTTCCAGGTTGCCCAGCATGGAGCAGCCGGTACGCATCACATCCATGGGGTGAGAGTCTGCAGGAATGCGCTCCAGCACGTTTTTCAGCGCTTGGGGCAGACCGCGCAGTCCTTTGAGTTTCAGGCGATAAGCATCCAGCTGAGCCTGAGTTGGCAGTTCACCGTACAGGAGCAGATAGGCCACTTCCTCAAAGCGGGTGTTGGCCGCCAGATCCTTGATGTCATACCCCCGGTAGGTCAGGCCTGAACCTGATTTACCCACGGTACTCAGTGCGGTTTCACCGGCAGACTGACCACGCAGACCTGCACCCCCTAATTTCTTGTCGACCATTGCTCTTTCCCTCTTGCGTTCTTATGTCGCCCCGGTGTTCGGGGCAATGTCAGCAACGACTGCGGGCATCTTGCCCCTGCTGCTGTGGCCGGTTTCCCGGCCCTGTGCTTGAAATCTCTGTGCCTGAAACCTGGTGAACGACTTACTCACCATCACTGAACAGTCGATCCAGCTTGGCTTCAAAGTCGTGATAACCCAGGAACTGATACAGCTCTGTGCGGGTTTGCATCTTGCCCACCACGGCGCGCTGGTGACCGTCTTTGAGCAGTGCCTGCATGACTTCCAGTGCGGCCTTGTTGGCAGCGCGGAAGGTACTCAGTGGATACAGCACCATGTCCGCGCCAGCCTCGGCCAACTGAGTGGTGGAGAACAGTTCGGTTTGGCCAAATTCGGTGCTTTCACTGCTTCGCAAAAGCGGGTGTACTGCTCCAGTTCGGTCAGAGCCTCGGCGAAAATCATATCGGCTCCGGCTTGCAAATAGGCCTGAGCACGTTCGATACCGGCCTCCAGTCCTTCCACGGCTACCGCATCGGTGCGCGCCATAATCACGAAGTTGTCGTCAGTGCGGGCATCGACGGCGGCCTTGATGCGATCCACCATCTCTTCGGTGCTGACCACGGCCTTATTGGGTCTATGACCGCAGCGTTTCTGTGCTACCTGATCTTCCATGTGCACGGCAGCCACACCGGCCTTTTCAAACTCTTTGATGGTGCGGGCGATATTAAAAGCGCCGCCCCAACCGGTGTCGATATCTACCAGTAGTGGCACATCTGTGGCCGAGGTGATGCGGTCGGCATCGATCAGCACATCACTCATCGAGGTCATGCCTAGATCCGGCAGGCCGTAAGAGGCGTTGGCGACGCCGGCGCCGGACAGATACAGCGCCTGCACACCCGATTGTTCGGCCATTTTGGCGAAATAGGCATTCATGGTGCCCACTATCTGCAGTGGTTTGGCGTTGGCCAGAGCCTGACGGAATCGGTATCCTGCGCTCATCTTGCGTTCCTTATTCGTTGAGTGACGACAGGCTATCCGCCTGTTGCATGGCTTTGAGTTGGTATTCGGTACTGATGCGACCGTGCTCAATATGGCGGCGCATCAACAGGGCGGCCAGTTCACCATCGCCCTGGGCGATGGCATCCACTATGACCCTGTGCTCGGCAATAGCCTTAACCGGTCGTTTACGGCTGGAGGTTTGAAAACGGTACATGCGCAACAGGTGATACAAACCGCCCATCAGGGTTTCCTGCAGGTGGCGGTTACCGCTGGCCTGAATGATCTGATAGTGGAAATCCACATCGCCCTGCTGCTGAAAATAGGGATCATCACTGGCAAGGGCGACCTGCTGGTTGTCGATAAGTTCCCTGAGATTGGTCAGCTGCGCCTTGCTGATGCGTTTGGCGGCCAGCTCGCAGGCCATCGCTTCCAGTACACTGCGCAGCTGATACAGCTCGTTGAGTTCATCCACAGAAAGGCGAGCAACTCGGGCGCCGATATGGGGCGCACGTACCACCAGGCGCTGACGCTCCAATGTCAGCAGTGCTTCACGAGCCGGACCGCGGCTGATGCCGAAGCGCTCGGCAATATCCTGTTCGTTGATTTTGCTGCCGGGGGGGATGTCACCTTTGATGATACCGGTTTGCAGTTCGGCCAGTACCTGATCAACCAGGCGACCGGGCTTTGCCTGCATCATCTGCTCTTTTGGTTCAATGCCTGGATCCATAGCTTACCCCCGAGGTTGAGGCTAAAAATTAGCCCTTGCGCTCTGAGTTGTCAACAATGCATTAACCTAAAGGTAACCGCCTTATGGAATGAGTCTATATAACCTATTGATAATGAATTGGTGAATTCTATTTATCAGACTTTAGATAAATTGCATTGTTGACAATAATCAGGTAGGCGAAGCAGATTATGCTGTGCTTTGCATGACAAAAGCAGTGTGTGGGCGTGTGGAGGGAATGGCTTAGATGGAAAAATACTAGGTTCTGTTGACCTTTGAAGATGGTTTTTGCAGCACTTTGTCGTTGTTTTATACAAAGCAACGCGATTGTGCTGTAGTTGTTCTACATAAATG
>JAJNAU010000160.1 GCA_021462625.1 Shewanella sp. | reverse complement strand
ATAGTTTATTTTGGAGAATTAATCTGATCACACCAAGAGCCTTTTTTCTATCTATTTCACACCACTACGCTAAAGATCCTGTCTATGAGAACGAGCAAAATTCAACCATGAAAGGTCAACAGACCCTAGAAATTGTTTAATTCCGGCCAAAAAAAAGCCCCTCAACAGAGGGGCCTTTTAAGAAACACTGTAGAATCAATTACTTGATCTTGGCTTCTTTGTAGATAACATGCTGACGGATCACAGGATCGAACTTCTTGATTTCCATCTTTTCTGGCATGTTACGCTTGTTCTTGTCGGTAGTGTAGAAGTGACCAGTCTTAGCGCTTGAAACCAGCTTGATCTTTTCGCGATTACCTTTAGCTTTAGCCATGATCTATTACACCTTTTCGCCACGGGCACGAAGTTCAGCAACAACGACTTCGATACCTTTCTTATCGATGATACGCATACCTTTAGTGGAAACTCGCAGCTGCACAAAGCGCTTTTCAGTTTCCAACCAGAAACGGTGGTTTTGCAGGTTAGGCAAAAAACGACGACGGGTCGCGTTTTTTGCGTGCGAACGGTTGTTACCAACCATTGGTCGCTTGCCAGTTACTTGGCATACTCTTGACATGTCAATCTTCTCCAAAAAACAATTTTAACGCTCGAGCATTAATGTGCCTCGTATGGCCGTCGCCCGAGGCACACGAAGGGCGCATTTTATACAGGATTACAGGGGAAAGATCAAGCGGCGATTAAGTAATCCACCCCCGTTCCGCGAAGGATACTATCTCGCGATCCCCTACTACCATATGATCCAGCAAGGATACGTCTATGGTTGCCAATGCATTTTTTAATCGCTCAGTAATTCGCCTGTCAGCCTGACTGGGCTCGGCGATACCTGACGGATGATTGTGGCAAACAATGACGGCAGCCGCATTGTTGTCCAGCACCAGAGACACCACTTCGCGCGGATAAACCGAAGCTGAATCTATGGTTCCCCGGAATAACTCAACGAATTGAATCACCCTGTGCTGACTGTCCAGTAGCAAAATGGCAAACACTTCATAGGGTTTGTTTGCCAATTGCGTCATCAGGTAATCCCGGGTTAGATCAGGATTGGTCAACAACGGCCCTCGCAGCAGGTCTTCGCGGGCAATACGGCGCGCAATTTCTACGGCCGCCTGAAGCTGCGCGTATTTTACCGCTCCCACACCACGAAGTCGACACACCTTGGCCTTAGAAGCACAAAACAGTGCTCTTAAACCACCAAATTCTTTCAAAAGCCTCCGGCCAAGGGCTACAGCACTCTCTCCACGAGTACCATTTCGCAGCAAAACCGCCAGCAGCTCGGCGTCTGAAAGCATGCCACTGCCGTGTTGCAACAATTTATCTCTTGGGCCTTCTCCATCGGGCCAATCCTTTATTCCCATATTGTCTTCCATGAGCCAACTAACCAGACAAGTATGGTTCAGTTTTTGAAATCAGCCTGACTACGCCCCGGGGCTACACATAAAACAAATAAATCAGAGCCAGTTGCAACAACACAGATACCTAACCCAAATAGGAATATGATAGAGTTAGCGCCACTGGATTGAGCCTTGGACAATAGCCGTGAGCCTGAATCACAAGAAAATTCTACTGGGTATCGGCGGTGGTATCGCCGCTTACAAGAGTGCTGAGCTGGTGCGCCGTCTCAAAGAGCATGGTGCCGATGTGCGAGTTGTGATGACCCAAAGCGCCATGGAATTTATCACACCACTGACACTACAGGCGCTCAGTGGACATCCGGTCGCCTCAGATCTGCTGGATCCGGCAGCTGAAGCCGCCATGGGTCATATTGAACTGGCGCGCTGGGCGGAACTGTTCATCATCGCCCCGGCCACCGCCAACGTGCTGGCCCGCATGCAGGCCGGCATGGCCGATGAACTGCTGACCACCTGCGCCTTGGCGACCGCCTCGCCGGTTGTAGTCTGTCCGGCGATGAATCAGCAGATGTACCAGCACCCGGCAACCCAACATAACCTGAAAGTGCTGGGTGAACGTGACGTGCATATCTGGGGACCGAACAGCGGCAGCCAAGCCTGCGGTGAAGTGGGCCCAGGACGTATGCTAGAGCCGCTGGATATAGCCAGACGCGCTGCAGCCTTTTTCGGTGATAAACCGCTGCAAGGCCAAAAGCTGCTGCTGACTGCGGGGCCAACCCATGAAGCCATCGATCCGGTGCGCTATATCTCCAATCACAGCTCTGGCAAGATGGGCTTTGCCATTGCCACCAAAGCTGCAGAGATGGGCGCCGATGTCACTCTGATCACAGGCCCGGTGAATCTGCCAACGCCTCCAGGCGGCGTGAAACGTATCGATGTGCAATCAGCCCAGCAGATGCTGGATGCCGTAATGGCACAGGTCAACGGCCAGGATATCTTTATCGGCTGCGCTGCCGTGGCTGACTACCGCATCGATAAAATTGCCAAAACCAAGATAAAAAAAACCGCCGAAACCATGCAACTTGCACTGGTGCGCAATCCTGATATCTTAGCGATGGTTGGCGCGCTGGCAGACAAACCCTTTACCATTGGGTTTGCCGCAGAAACCCATGATATTGAGCATTACGCTAAAGACAAAATACTGCGAAAACAACTGGATATGATTGCTGCCAACGATGTCTCCACGCCGGGACAAGGCTTCAGCGCCGATACCAACGCACTCAAAGTCTTCTGGCCTGAAGGCTGTGAAGAGTTGCCTGCAACCGATAAGCATACTCTTGCCGGGCAACTGCTCGGTGTGATCGCCAGAGTTAAAAAAGAAGCACGATGAAAACACCAATTGAACTGAAAATCCTCGATCCACGTATCGGCTCAGAATTCCCTTTGCCAGCCTATGCCACGCCTGGCAGCGCAGGCATGGATCTGCGGGCCATGACAGACACAGCCCTGACCGTTGCCCCGGGCGAAACTGTCCTCATCCCAACCGGTATAGCCGTGCATGTCGCCGATCCCTCTCTGGCGGCAATCATCCTGCCCCGCTCAGGCCTGGGCCATAAGCACGGCATCGTGCTGGGCAATCTGGTGGGACTTATCGATTCTGATTATCAGGGACAGCTGATGGTGTCCTGTTGGAACCGCAGTCAGGAGGCTTTCACCATTGAAATCGGCGACCGCCTCGCGCAGCTGGTATTTGTGCCTGTGATGCAGGCAAAGTTCCGTCTGGTTGATGAATTCACCGGCTCGGATCGCGGTGAAGGCGGATTCGGCCACTCAGGGACCAAATAGTCACTCGAGTTCCCAATAATAATCCCCAGCCCCAGGTTGACCTGTACCGGTGCTATGCCATTGCATTGCCTTGGCTAACCTCAGGAAACGAAGTTGGAAGCTGATAAAAGTTGTAATTGAGCGAAGGATACTGCAATGGCCGTAAGCCAAAAAATCAACCGGCGTGAACATATTCTCCAGTGCTTGGCCCAGATGCTGGAGACTAACCCGGGAGAACGTATCACCACCAAAAAACTGGCTGCCGAAGTCGGCGTTTCCGAGGCGGCGCTGTACCGCCACTTTCCCAGCAAAGCACGTATGTTCGAGGGTTTGATCGACTTTATTGAAGATTCGCTGCTGACCCGTATCAACCTCATCATGGATGAGGAAAAGGACACCATGCGCCGCTGCCAGCTGACATTGCAGCTCCTGCTGGTGTTTGCCGAGCGTAACCCCGGGATCTCTCGGGTACTGAACGGCGATGCCCTGCTGGGAGAAAACGAACGCCTGCGCAGCCGCGTCAGCAAGTTATTCGCCAAAATTGAAACTCAGCTCAAGCAGATTCTGCGTGAAAAAACCCTGCGCGAAGGCAGGAGCTTTAATCTGGATGAAGCGATTCTGGCCAACCTGTTGCTGGCCGTAGCCGAAGGCCGTGTCGCGCAGTTTGTGCGCAGTGAATTCAAACTCAAACCAACAGCCCACTTCGATCAACAGTGGACCTTTATCCAGCAGCAGTTGCTGCAAAGCTGATACCTAATCCCATCGGTGGGCAAACCCACCGATGCCTGCTGCCGGGCAGTCTATCCCACAGCGAAATTCAGTCACATTCGTTTTGGCAAATTTGCCTGCGACTGCCACTACCTGCCTCACCGCCAAATCGGTAAAACTCCAGCACCTGTTTTCCAGCCGCAGCTGGCTCGCCTTCCTGCAACAGCACCTCCCTTACCCCCTCAGCAAACGTCATCAAACCGGTCAACCCAAATACCCGATTGGATTATACCAATCCGCATAGGAGTTTAGTCACTCAGCGAGAATGAAAAGGTGCGAAGACAAGGCGCCAAGTTGAAGGTCTATCGGGATAAATCTAGACTTGGCAACGCAGTATATGTGCCTTTTCAACTCGCCCTCCGGGAACCTGTCAGCCACACGATTACTGCCCCAAATTGTTTAGCCATAGAACCCACTATGTCGTCACCAATTTGGATTGTACTCGAATGGCTGACATGGCTCTGATGAGATCAATCTTCTATGCGGATTGGTATTAATCGGCTTTTTATTGCCCTGAGTGTATGATTTTTATGCAAATCGCGATATCCTAGCCGTGCCGGTCTGGCTACGGACAGACACGGGACACACCACAGCAGGCATGAATTATCGCAGAGGTTATATGGCATTAAGCGAAGCAGCATCTCAGGTGCAGACAGCTCTGCTCGTGCGCGGACTGGAAACCCCCATGATGCAGAACACCCTGACGCCCGGTGAGCGCAAATCGAAAATTGAACAGCATATGCGCGCCATTCTGGAGCTGATGTCACTGGATCTGAGCGATGACAGTCTGATGGAAACCCCCAAGCGGGTCGCCAAGATGTATGTCGATGAGATTTTCTCCGGCCTTGACTATGAGAACTTCCCCAAGATCACTGTTATCGACAACAAGATGCAGTTTGATGAGATGGTGCGGGTACAGGACATCAGCCTCACCAGCACCTGTGAACATCATCTGGTCACCATAGACGGTACTGCGGCTGTGGCTTATCTGCCCCGAACCAAGATTATTGGCCTGTCGAAGATCAATCGTATCGTGCGCTTCTTTGCTCAGCGCCCGCAGGTACAGGAACGTTTGACCCAACAGGTACTGGTTGCCCTGCAGACTCTGCTGGAAACCAAAGATGTGGCAGTGAAGATTGATGCCATGCACTATTGCGTGAAATCCCGCGGCGTGATGGATGCTACCAGCTCCACCACTACCACCGCCTTAGGCGGGATTTTTAAAACCAACCCGGCTACCCGCGCTGAGTTCTTGCACCAGTAATCGCCTGTAATGAACATAAAAAAACGCTGCAAACTTTGCAGCGTTTTTTGTTTTCAGGCTAGGACAACGTCAGCCAGATACCGAGTCGGCCCAATACCAATTCAGATACCGTATTGCTCGCGGTAAGCGCTCACCGCCGCCAGCTCTTTTTCCATACCGGGTTTTTCTGCCAGATAAGCAATCAGATCTGCCAACTTGATGATAGAAATCACCACGCAGCCGTAGTCACGCTCCAGTTCCTGAATGGCGGACAGCTCGCCCTTGCCTTTCTCCTGACGGTCCAGCGCGATCAGTACGCCTGCCAGCGAAGCATCGTGAGCATTGATAATATCCATGGACTCACGGATTGCGGTGCCAGCAGTGATCACATCATCCACCAGCATCACCTTGCCTTTCAGCTCGCTGCCGACCAGAGAGCCACCTTCACCGTGATCTTTCTTCTCTTTGCGGTTGAAGCAATATGGCATATCCACATCATGATGCTCGGCCAGTGCCACGGCAGTGGTCGTGGCGATGGGGATACCTTTGTAGGCCGGGCCAAATAGCAGATCGTAATCAATACCTGAATCCATCAGCGCCGCAGCGTAAAAGCGCCCCAGACGAGCTAGGTCGCGACCCGTATTAAATAAGCCAGCATTAAAGAAGTAAGGACTCTGACGGCCCGACTTAAGCGTAAATTCGCCAAATCTCAATACCTGACGCTCAAGGGCAAACTCAATAAACTCACGCTGATAGGCTTTCACTTTATTCCTCACTTGTCTTTCTTGTGTTTCTCTAGGGTCTGTTGACCTTTGAAGATGGTTTTTGCAGCTTTTTGTCGTTGTTTTATACAAAGCAACGCGATTGTGGTGTAGTTGTTCTACAT
>JAJNAU010000159.1 GCA_021462625.1 Shewanella sp. | reverse complement strand
CTTGCGGGAAAGTCGGCGCCGAAGGCGCAAGCCCTTACAACAAGAAAGGGGTGAAACGCTCAGGCAAAAGGACAGAGGAGAGGATGACTGCTTTGCCCTGTTGCCAGCCGATTTTATCGCCGCTTGTCGCTATTAGGCGCGTTCAGCCATTTCTTTTCCTCCTCTAAATGTGCAGTTTAATTTCGAGGAATATCATGAGCTTTCATCAGCTAGTCGCTGACATCAACAGCATTGTCTGGGGCCCGGCCACGCTTATTCTGCTGGTTGGTACCGGCGCGTATCTAACTTTCCGTCTCAAGCTTATTCAGCTTTTTCGCCTGCCAATGGCGCTGAGTTTGTTGTTCAAGCCCGTTGAAGGCAAGGGCGATTTGTCGCCATTCGCGGCTTTGTGTACCGCGCTGTCAGCGACTATCGGTACCGGTAATATTGTCGGGGTCGCGACCGCCATTAAAATCGGTGGCCCGGGCGCGCTGTTCTGGATGTGGCTGGCGGCTTTCTTCGGCATGGCCACCAAGTATGCCGAGTGTCTGCTGGCGGTGAAGTACCGCACCACAGACAGGCACGGTAATATCGCCGGTGGCCCCATGTACTATATCGAGCTTGGTCTGGGGCTGGGCTGGATGGCCAAACTGTTTGCCCTGTTTGGGGTGGGTGTGGCCTTTTTCGGCATTGGTACCTTTGCTCAGGTCAATGCCATCAGTGATGCCATGACCATTGCTTTCCATGTTCCAACCTGGGTGACGGCCACTGTGCTGACAATGCTGGTGGCTGCCGTGGTACTGGGTGGGGTAACCCGTATTGCCTCCGTGGCCCAAAAACTGGTGCCAACCATGGCAATAGGCTATGTGTTGGCCTGTCTGTGGATTCTGGGCAGCCATGCGGATCAGGTAGTGCCGGCGCTTGGGTTGGTTATTCACTCCGCCTTTAACCCAACTGCTGCTACCGGTGGCTTCCTCGGTTCGACAGTCGCCATGGCGCTGCAGATAGGGATCGCCCGCGGGGTGTTCTCCAATGAGTCTGGTCTTGGTAGTGCACCGATTGCAGCCGCAGCGGCCAAAACCAATGAGCCTGCCGAGCAGGGCCTGGTGAGCATGACAGGCACCTTTTTCGATACCATCGTGATTTGTACTATGACAGGTCTGGTGCTGATCCTCACTGGAGTCTGGAACGGCGATGCCGCCGGTGCGGCCATGACCAGCGCGGCTTTTGCCTCAGACGGTAACGCAGTGGTGGGTAAATATCTGGTGACTGTGGCTCTGGTATGCTTTGCCTTCACTACTATTCTGGGCTGGCACTATTATGGCGAACGCTGCTGGTCATTTCTGACCGGTGATCGCGGCCGCCGTATTTATCAAGTGATATTTCTTGGCTTGATTGCCTGTGGGGCCTTTATTAAGCTGGATCTCATTTGGCTGCTTGCGGACACAGTGAATGGTTTGATGGCTATCCCCAATCTGATCGCCATTATAGGGCTGCGACATATTATTGTGGCAGAAACCCAGAACTACTTCGCCCGACTGTCGCAGTCACCCCAGACCGCCTGAAGAGCATGCAGCGTTTCAGCCATATCACAGCTATAAAAAGAGCGGCATTCGCCGCTCCTTGTCCCCCTGTTCAGTCTCAGTCTTCCAGCGAGTAGGGCAGTGGCAACAATTTCAGCTCGCTGGCATCATCTCCGGCTAGGCGCAGGCGCGCACTGAGCTCGGTATCGTTGGGAAGCACAGCGCTCAGCAGCACCTTATCTCCGGTTTGTGCCACTTCCAGTACCGTACCGGCGCGGCGGAAGCTGCCATCTTCCAATTGGATTTCCAGCTGGCTGTCAGCGTCGACCAGATCATTTACCGTCCCGCTGGCAATATAGAGTGCCCGTTTGTTGCCGCCGCGATACTTCATGCGGGCAACCGTTTCCTGGCCCATATAGCAGCCCTTGTTAAAGCTGATGCCATTAACCGCCTGTAGATTACACATCTGGGGAACGAACTGGTTGGCATGTGCTGCCGGTAAATTAGGGTAACCGGCAAGAATTTCCAGTTGTTGCCAGGCGCTGTGATCAAATACGGTTTCCGGTGCCAGTGCCATCAGGGCTTCGGCTTTGGCGGCGGATGTGATAATGATAAAACGCTCTCTATCGCGCATCACCAGCGCCTCATCTAAAGCGGTGACAGCAGCATCGTCAGGACCAATATGGTCGGTGACAAAGCGACTGGCCTGCTCACCGGCGATGCCAAGAATCGCCAGCGTGTCACTGGCGTCTGTCAGTTCAACTTTATTGAACACCGCGTATTTTTGCAGTTGTGGCAGATCCACTGTGATCGCCGAGCGGGGCATCAACAGCAGTAAATCATCTCCATCGAACAGGCTGCGGAAACTGGCCAGCATCTTTCCCTTGGGATCGCAGTGGGCACCCCAATGCCATTCATCCTTGCTCTGCTTGTCAATGTCAGAGGTAACCTGTCCCTGCATAAACTGACGGGTTTGTTCACCGTTGATACGGATCAGTCCCAGATGAGAGAGGGGAGAAATTACCAAGGGCGGAAAACCGGTTCCCGGTGCCCAGTCCGGGGATTGGAGTGCTGCTGTCATAGATGATTCCTGGTATGCCGGGGCGAAAATGCCCATGGAAGTAATAAGGGGCCAGTCTACCCAATAACAAGTGTCTGTGTCACAGCCTTGATATCAATCTGTACCTGCAGTTACGGACGTCGAATTCATAATCCCTGATTTCAGTTACTGATCTACAGATGTTGTTTTGGGATTGTGTTCACTGTTCCTTTATAAAAACAAAAGGCGACACCATAGTCGCCATTGGGGAACGATAGGTTTAAATTCAAAACAATAGACGGGTTCTGATTGTGCCTTCAATTGCATTCAGCTGAGTAAGGGCTTCTTCGGCATGGTGAGATTCAACTTCCATCACCACATAACCAATTTCTGCTGTGGTTTGCAGATACTGAGCCGCAATATTGATGCATTTTTCAGAAAACGCTTGGTTGATTTGGATAAGAACCCCAGGACGGTTTTGGTGAATATGCAGCAATCTGGAGGTGCCCTGGTGCTGAGGCAGAGACACTTCCGGGAAGTTAACCGCAGATACAGATGAGCCGTTGTCCGAATATTTGGCCAATTTGCCGGCAACTTCGATACCGATATTTTCCTGCGCTTCCATAGTCGAACCGCCAATGTGTGGCGTTAACAGGACATTGTCCAGGCCGCGCAGAGGGCTGATGAATTGGTCATCGTTGGACTTAGGTTCAACCGGGAAAACATCGATGGCAGCACCGGCCAGATGCTTCTCTGACAATGCTGAGGTCAGGGCATCGATATCCACCACAGTGCCGCGGGAGGCGTTGATCAGGAAGCTGCCTTTCTTCATTGATCCAAGCTCAGCCGCTGCGATCATATTCTTGGTTTGCAAAGTTTCGGGCACATGCAGACTGACCACATCGGCAATCGACAACAACTGCTCCAGAGAGTGCAATTGCTGGGCGTTACCCAGTGGTAATTTGTCTTCAATATCAAAGAATACCACTCGCATTCCCAGGGTTTCTGCCAGTGTGCCCAGTTGGGTGCCGATATGGCCATAACCAATGACCCCGAGGGTCTTTCCGCGGGTCTCAAAGCTGCCACCGGTGCTCTTCATCCAACCGCCACGGTGGGCCAGTGCGTTGCGCTGTGGAATGCCTCGCAGCAGCATGATGATTTCACCCAATACCAGCTCGGCAACGCTGCGGGTATTGGAAAAAGGTGCGTTGAATACCGGGATGCCGAGTTTTTCTGCAGCAACCAGATCGACTTGATTGGTGCCAATACAGAAGCAGCCGATGGCCACCAGTTTTTCGGCCTGACGTAGAACGTCTTCGGTCAGTTGGGTACGCGAGCGAATACCAACGAAATGGGCATCGCTGATGGCATTGATCATGTCTTCACCGGTTAACGACGCCTGATGATACTCAATATTGGTATAGCCAGCGCGCTGAAATACATCAATGGCTGAAGAGTGCACACCCTCGAGCAGCAGGATCTTGATCTTATCTTTTGGGAGCGAATACTTTGCCATATACAGGGTACCTTTTGTCTCGTATTGATGCCGCCTTAAAACCGGTTAAGTTTGAGCTTGGCGTACGTCCGGATGTCTAAATTAACATTAAAATACAGTTCCGAGGAGGAGCCGAATGGAAAAGTGTTTGTTTCTTTATCAGAACAATTTGTGGCCATTGAAACGGTATAGAAGGAGATGAATGTAAGGAAGTGCAGCCGCTGCCAATGGCCCGGAAGGATATCAATCTCTTCCGTGTTGGATACGCTTCATCTGACAAACTGTGATGAGTCCACACATGAGTCTGACTCAATCTCCAGCGATGCTTGCGTCCAGGGCTTTGGTCGTGACTGTATTTCTGCGTTATTCAACTATGACCGGATCGCCCACACATGCCCTGCATGCCTGCAGTTGTATTCGATGAATTACGTAAAGCAGCTTAATGTAGCGAGTGGTGCATTTCGGGGTTGAATTCGCGCGCTCCTTCCCTAATAAAAATAAATAGCCCTAATTTTCGGGTGCCTGGCATTATGCTGGGGTGGGGTGGCTTTAGTTTTGTAAAAAGCTGTTAGTGCGGAGTGTTTGACTGATGTTTTTTGATTTATTAGTGTTTTGACTCTTGGAAGATACTGATGCATGATAGAAAAGAGCGTGCTTAGATTTACAATATTGCAACTTAATAAAAAAAGAAAAGAGTACTTAGAGCACTTGAGTGCCGGGGATGGTAAAGCGCGACATTGGGTTTGTTTCAGGGCGGGATTGCACTTTGGCGTTGAGTGATGTTTGAGCAAAACTTGCGTGTGTATGTGATTTTTTTCAGTTTCAATCTGTCGTTTTTGATCGGATTTGAAGCCAATATGGTGAAAAATAAATAAAGTAGGATCCCCCTTGTGTTTTTTTATCAGTGCAGTGGCCTTAAAAAATCACTCAGGAGGTTGGCGCATGGACACTATAAAGGAATTGGTCTTCCTACATCAAATTGTCGCTCCTTGCCATTTGGCGATGCTTGCCGAATCCATGGGGATGAAAGCCCGGGTTATCAGTCATGTTAATGAGCTGGATTTAACCGACTCGGGTAACAGCTTTTATCTGGTCAGTCAGCATGGTGCTGCCCTCGACAATCAGGGGATTCCCCGTATTGTAACCCGCCTTGTTCCCCATGTGCCGGTCGCCATTTACCAGGTTGAGACTGGCTCCATCGCGCTGGAGTCGCTGTTGATGATGGGCGTGCGCGGAGTGTTGTATGCGGATCAACGCATGGATTTACTGCTTACCGGTTTGCGGAAAATGTTGTCCGATGAACTCTGGTTTGACCGTCCCATGATGAGCAGAATGCTCAGGCAGCTGGTACAAAAGATGGAAGGAAATACGCCGATCAGTGCCTATAATCTGATGATGTTGCAGGCGCTAACCAAAAGAGAGCGGACTATTGTTCAGATGGTTGGCAGTGGTGCCAGAAATAAGGAAATCGCCGACAGATTATGTATCAGTGAACATACTGTGAAGGCACATTTGTCGTCTATCTTCAGGAAAACCCAGTCCAGAAACCGGGTCGAGTTATTGCGTTGGGCGCAATTCCATTACAGTCACTTTAATTTGGTCAGTTAAGGGAAGGTGCGAATAAGTCCCGTGCGTGCTCTGCGAGTGCTGACAGCCTCTAGATGCACGGCGCAGTTTGAAGTTAATGGCCCTAGTCCTTAGCGACAGCGGCAACCAAACAGATAGGGCTGTCAGCCTCGCCCTACGGGGCTTTCGAGCAAATACGATTGCTGCATTCCGCCTTGAAAGGCAACCAGCCTTCCTTTATCTGAATACCTCGAACTCGCTTCTGCTCATAAGCCAGAGCGGTGCGAGGACTTGTTCGCACCTTCCTTAAGCTGACAGTGTTGTAACTCCCAGTCCAGACGCTGTCCTGAGACGTAATAGTGTTGTTATCAGCTGTGGCCGTCAGCTCTGTTTTCATGACGCTGATCTGGCTGACACTCCCGGAGGCTCTGCAGCGGTTGCCGAGCCAAGTACCATCACACCATAGTGGGCTTGATTCGGCTGTGACGTCCTGTTGTGGCCACGCACTTGTGGTTAGGGTCTGTTGACCTTTGAAGATGGTTTTTGCAGCACTTTGTCGTTGTTTTATACAAAGCAACGCGATTGTGCTGTAGTTGTTCTACA
>JAJNAU010000158.1 GCA_021462625.1 Shewanella sp. | reverse complement strand
AAATACTCGCTGCGACGCTAAACAAAACCGCCTATCCATTACTCAATGACTTTAAAGCTGCCTGTCAATAGACTGCTGGTGAACAGTTACGTTGTCTAGTACTGCAAAGTCGATACATCCTTTATTACTAGGTGTTGGGTCCCTGATGATTGGTTAGGGAAAGGGCGAATTATTTAATCGCAGCTTCCTTAGGTGTGTAGGCTCAAATACATTTTGCAGGTTTGGGTAATCCTGCAATCTTGGTTGCCTGTTTGGCAGGCCCTAGCGGAAATAAGGAATAAAGGTATTTTGAATTACCTTTTTCCGCGCCAAGACTTTTACCTATGGCTTTTACCAAAATCCGAATCGCCGGGCTGCTATTAAATTCCAGATAAAACTGGCGTACAAAGTTAACGACTTCCCAGTGCGCCTCAGTCAACTCAATCTCTTCACCTGCAGCAATCACCGGTGCCAACTCCGGACTCCAGTCAGCAACATTCAGGAGATAACCCTGAGCATCTGTGTCAATTTTGCGACCATTAAATTCTATACAATTCACAATCGATTCCCGTTTTACCAGGTGATGACTTTGTCGTGACTTAAGGTCAGGGCGACAAAATCTTGATAGGCGATCAGCGGATAACCAACGGTGTGGGGTTGAAGCCCACGGGCATTAATGTCGTCTGCAAGTAAATACACTTTGAAAGGGGACAAAGCCATTAACCATTGCCGCTTGAGTACGGTAACCACGCCATTGCCAGTCAGGACAAAACTGTCATTTTTCACGGCATATTTCAAGCTGGTAGCCAGGGCATTATCGTTACCCGGGGATGTTTGAATATGGTGGAGTATCATCAGAAAACCAAAACCTCATCGGCTTGACGCAGTCGCCCGCTAATTAATTCAGGCTCTGCTATTTCGGCGTCTATATTCAGTACAGAGCGTTTAAGCCCGAATTCCTGCAAGGATTGGGCACACACCAGTACGTCGTCAATATCGTAAAAAGGCAGTGCCTTGAAGGTGGCAATGTAGTTGCGGGTGCCAATCAGTTCCGGCGACTGTTCGGCAACCAGATTAAGGACGCCCTCGTCAACGAAAATCAGAGTAACCCGCTGTTCAAAACTAGCGCTCAACATCGCTAAATCCAGTGCTTCCCGACCATGGGGAGTGCCGTGAGGAGGGCGCCTAAAAACAATACAAATATTTTTCACATCAGCCTCTCATCAAAACACAACCAAGCGATCTGCCTGTTCTATGCCCGTCACCAGTTCACCTAATCCGCCATTGATGAATGGCTTTTGGGTATTCCAATGCGCAAATTGCTGCTCGGCAGCTTCCTGTTGTGACAAAATACCGCGTCTTAGGGCTGCAGAGACACAGTTAACTAGCTCTATGCTGTGTTTATCAGCCAACGCACACCATTGTCGATGGAGGTTCAACTCATCACTGGCGGGACTGAGCAGTAAATTGGCATGGCTGACACCCTCCTGATAAAAGAAAACCCGCACAATATCGTGACCGGCCATCAGCACCGCATCGACAAACTTTAAGGCATGATAGCCGGCGTTATCGCCGTAAACACTGCCATTGACCTGAATAATAAATTTGCTCATAAAACAAAAAATGGCCCGAAAGGGCCATTTTACCTTAATTCCGGATAAATAGGATTAGTCGTTGTTGCTCAGGCCCAACAGGTTCAACAAAGAAATAAACAGGTTTAGGAAATCCAGATACAAAGACACAGTGGCTCGAATATAATTGGTTTCGCCACCATTAACAATGCGGCTGGTATCATACAGGATCAATGCTGACATCAGCAGCGCGATACCTGCATTAAGCGCCATAAAGAAAGGTGTGCTCTGGATGAAGAAACTGGCGATACCGCCAACAATCATGACCACCAGACCGGCCATTAAAAAACCACCCATGAATGAGAAGTCTTTCTTGGTGGTCAGTGCGTACATGGACAGTGTCACGAATACCACAGCGGTCAGCCCCAGCGCCTGCATGATCAGCTGAGGGCCGTTTGCTATGCCAACATAGTGATTCAGAATATAACCAAGGGACGCGCCTTCCATTCCTGTAAAGGCAAATACCCAGAACAGACCTGCAGAAGTATCAGCTTTGCGCAGTGTAACAAACAAAAGTACCAAACCACCCAAAGACAGCAGCAGCGAACCCATGCGTCCAACGCCCAGCGCCATACCAATCCCGGCACAGACAGCAGAAAACGCCAGTGTCATTGCTAGCAGTACATAGGTGTTTTTAATCAGCTTGTTAACCTCAAGGGTCGACAACTGACTGTCATACATTGATTCATGATTCATAGAAGACTCCATTGTCTTAAACAGTAAGATCCAGCTTTAACTTAATAAACTGAATTCCTTAAGGGCATATTAATCCAACTCGGCCAGCAAAAGTCAACGACGATGGGGGCCTGGAGCGAATTTGTTAACAATTTATCATGCCAGCCATTCCCGGTGAAGTTTGTCGCTGTCCCCCAGGTAGTCCAACACCCAACTCAGCGCGGGCGACATTTTTGCGGGATCCCATGCCAAACAGCAACTGCTGGGCCGCAGTCCATTTTCAAGCTGCTTTTGTTTAAGCATACCAGTTTGCACAAAAGGTGCAGCCAGATGTTTTGGCATATAACCAATTCCAAGCCCTTCGCGGAAGCAGTTAATGGCTCTTATCCAGTCGGGCACGACCAAACGGCGTTGATTGTCCAACAGCCAGGTCATGCGTTTGGGGATCTTCCTTGAGGTGTCTTCCAGACAAATTGAAGGGAACGGACGCAACTCATCATCAGTTAATGGCCGGTCAACGTCTGCCAGTAGATGATGTTTGCTGACCAGAAAGTCCCATTCGATTTCACCCATTTCTTTATATTGATAGAAGCCACCGACCGGCACAGCGGTAGTGGCACCCACCACGATATCACTTCGCCCAGTAGACAGTGCTTCCCATACTCCGTTGAAGACTTCGATGCGAACGATCAGCTCGACATCATGAAACTGTCGGTAAAAGTCGGCTATCATTACACTGATACGATCTGCTCTGACAATGTTGTCCAGTGCTATTGACAGAGTGGGCTGCCAACCGTTGGCGATACGTTGAGTATCCCGCTTCAATCCATCCATCTGCCCTAGAATGGCTCTGGCCTGTTTTACAAAGTGTTCGCCAGCGAGGGTAAGAGAAACACTGCGGTGATGACGGTGAAACAACGGCACCCCCAATTCTTCCTCTATTTGTTTAACGGCATAACTGATGGCAGACGGGACTTTGTGCAGTCGATGAGCAGCCGCAGTAAAGCTGCCATCCCTGGCGACAATATCGATCAATACCAACGCTTGTTCCGAAAGCATAGTGTGGCCTCTGATAGATGTGATTTATTTTGAATGCATAATTTAAAAATAATTACTTCAACCCGATAAATCAAGTTCGTAGAATGCGTTCCCTTTTTTAAATTATGCTGATTTATCATGAACAATATATCTAACCCCAGGTATTTCTTGTTCTTATTCTATCTGTCACTACTCAGTATGCTGGGTTTTATTGCTACGGATATGTACCTTCCAGCCTTCAAAGCAATTGAAAGTACTTTTGGAAGCAGCCCCTCAGAAGTGGCCATGTCACTCACCACCTTTCTGGCTGGTTTGGCCTGTGGGCAGTTGGTCTACGGACCGTTGGTGAATCGTATCGGTCATCGTAACTCCCTGTTTTTCGGCATATCGCTATTCGGTGTGGCCACGCTTGTGATCTCCAACAGCGACAGTATGTTAATGTTGAATATCGCGCGCTTCTTCCAGGCGCTAGGTACCTGCGCTGCCGGTGTCATCTGGCAGGCTCTGGTGGTTGAGCAATACGATGCCAAGCAGGCATAGGGGATCTTCAGTAACATAATGCCGCTGGTTGCGCTGTCACCGGCGCTGGCTCCAATCATCGGCGCTTTTGTTCAGGAACATTACGGCTGGCGGGCAATTTTTATGGTGCTTTTCGGTGTGGGCATTTTGCTGATGTTATTGACTGCGGTATTGGTCCCTGCAAAAGAGCAGCATGCTGACGTCGAACAATCCGTACCTAAATCCGGATTTGTGGAAATCGCCAAAAAAACCCGTTTCCTGGGTAATGTGGTCATTTTCGGCGCCTGCAGCGGGGCATTTTTCTCCTACCTGACGGTATGGCCCATTGTGATGGAGCTGCACGGTTATGCCGCCACCGAAATTGGCCTGAGCTTTATCCCTCAAACCATCATGTTTATTGTTGGTGGTTATGCAGGGAAACTGGTAGTCAATAAGTTGGGCAGCGATAAGGCCCTGCAGGCCCTGCTGACGCTGTTTATTGCCTGTGTGATTGCCATAGTGTCCTTCACCCTGATACTGGATGTGAAGACCATTTTCCCGCTTTTGATTGCTTTCTCAGTATTGGCTGCGGCAAATGGTGCCATCTATCCAATTGTGGTGAACAATGCATTGCAGCAGTTTACCAATGATGTGGCCAAGGCCGCTGGAGTGCAGAACTTTATGCAGATCAGTATGTCATTTGGTGCTTCAAGCATTGTAGCCATGTTTGCTGCCAGCGGTGACAAAGCTATAGGTTGGGGCATTCTGGTGTGTGCCATCGGTGTGATGCTGGGTTATCATTTGCAGGCTCAAGATCAGGCACTGGAAGTTCCGGATAATACCAGAGCGGTACTGTTCTGTGACGAGAATGCGCAAAATTGGCCGGAGTAACGCAATGAATTCAGATCCACAAAAACTGCTGTTCAGACATCCAACGCTGGCACCAAGTGACAATAAAGAGGTGGTCTCAAACTCAGCGAGGAGTCGGGGAGCAATACGTTAACACCCTGATGATTGCTAAGGAAGGTGCGAAGAAGCCCCGTGCGTGCTCTGCGAGTGATGACCGCCCCGAGATACGCGACGCAGCTCGACGTTAATGGCCTGAGTCCTTAGCGAGAGCGGCAACCAAGCAGATAGGGCAGTCAGCCTCGCCCTTCGTGGCTTGCGGGCAAACACGATTGCTGTGGTAGCACCTGCATACCTTGAACTCGAATTTGCCCGAAAGCCAGAGCGGTGCGAGGACTTGTCCGCACCTTCCCTAAGTGGGATACGCCATTTAAATACCTGCGGACTAAAAAGTATCGAACGCTGGAAGGACAAAAAGTCAATCTGATCTATTATCCTGATATCGAAACGGTATCGGGATTTGGTATTGACGTCATGAAAGTGGTGCGTCTGCGAAGGTCCTGAAAGCTTGTTCCGCTGCGGCTGAGCTTCAGGGCCTTAGATGTTTGAGCAGATCGCTTGCAAGCTGATGTGCTATTTTACAATCCCGGGATTGCAGCTGCGATACACCATCCAACAACCAACTGCGTAATTTGTCGTCCGGTTTTACGCTCAGCCGGTCAAGCAGAGTTAATGCCTTTTCTTTCAATGCCTGAAGTTGTCCATCCGGGGCAGGTGTTTGGTTTAACCCGATAACGGTATCAAGATTACTCAGTGCATAACAATACACCATTATCGCCTGGGCCAGATTCATTGATGGATAATCGTTTTTGAGAGGCACGTAGGTGTAAAGATCACACAGTTCCAGTTCGTCATTGGATAATCCGCTGGCTTCCCGTCCAAACACCAGCCCCATCTTGCCGCCCTGATGGGCCTGCAAACGCAGATTCAATTGTTCGGGAGTCAAATAGGTTTTTGGTCGTCCCCGCCCTCTGGCCGTTGAGCCCACCAGCAGATCAAACTCGTCTCTTACGTTGCTAAGTGCGGACACCTCGCGCACGTTTTCAAGCACATCAGCCGCTCCATGTGCGACCCACTGCGCCTCATCTTCAAGATGCACCTTTGAGTTAACCAGAATCAATTCACTGAATCCCATGGTTTTCAGGGCGCGAGCCGCAGCGCCGACATTAGCTGCCCGGGCGGGCTCGACCAGAATAAATGATAAAGACATCGACAGTAATTCCATGGCTGACAAAAGCGGCCATTATAAGCATTCACAGAGGGAAAAGTCAGGCAACTACTAGGGTCTGTTGACCTTTCATGGTTGAATTTTGCTCGTTCTAGACGCGCTTTAATCGCGACGCAAGGTATGCCGCCTAGTGGGCCTAAGCAAATACCTTGCAACAAAGAGTAAAGCGCGTTAGCCGAGCCCTTCGGGCAGCGTTTGTCGTCACTTTCTACTGCATTAACGCTCATTCATGTAGAACAACTACACCACAATCGCGTTGCTTTGTATAAAACAACGACAAAAAGCTGCAAAA
>JAJNAU010000157.1 GCA_021462625.1 Shewanella sp. | reverse complement strand
AGATTTGCCCATGTAGCCTGCCTCGTATTGATGCTTACGAGATCAGATCACTGAGTTAGACAATAGTTCCCTCGATTTAGGCAACAACGCCGAACCAAAGCCATTGCGTCGCATAGTCCCGCACCTCTTCAATTGATTCGAACAGATGTTTGCTGAGCGAATTATAGCTTGGTGCGATAACAAGTTGGGAAACACTAAGGATGAGTAAATGGGGTGGCTCAGTTGCCATCAATAAACTCAGTCACGCTAATGCCGTGGGTCATCGCGTTGTAGAGTTTCTCGTTGGCCGCCTTGAGCCCTTCATTCATGGCCGGGGCCAATTCATGAATAATCTTATCAATCGCCGCCGCAGACAGCTTATGGGTCTTGCCCATAAACCCAAAGGTCTTGTGCAAGAGCACATCCCGCAGCACGCCTGGCAGAATCACTGTCGATAAACTGCCACGCATCGCCGCGCACTGCACAGGGGGAATAAACTGATAACCAAGGTTGGAAAGCAGTGTCAGCGCGGGGATTTTGGCGCTTTGCTCTTCTTTAAAGTTGGGTAAATTGCCTGACATTGTTGTCCCTTACTACCTGTCAGCGATTATCGCGATTTTTCACGGCTTGGTTAAAATCAATCACGTTGTCGGGGATACTCTCAACCCCTTCGAAGTGTTCCTTGAACGCTTGGTGGCGTTCGGCCCCTAAATCTTCAAAATAGCTGTCATCAGGAATGCCACGCTTAACCATCTCTGCATGCATCGTTTGTCGACGCAGAGAGCCAAACAACTGGCGGATCAGCTTGTCCTCGTTGTCACCTAACTCACTGTAAGTCTGCATCCAGTCGATGAACATCTCTTCATCAGGGTGGAAGTAATCCTTCTTTTGCTTGGTAGAGCGAATCAGGCTGTTGATCCATTCGTCAAAACTGGCGGCTTCTTCCTGTCCATCGGGCAAGCAACCAATTTGATATACCCGGTTTTCAAACTGCCACACCACATCGTTAATGTGGCTTTGCACGCTGCGGTCACCACGTTGGCAAAAAATCGGCTTAGGATGAAGTTTAATGAATTCATTAAGCATCGCTTCAAAGCTCTCTTCATCGCACAACTCGAACTCTTCACCAAAGAACTGCATGTTGTTAAACAGTCGCTCCAGCAGTTGATTGGTGAATTCCGCCCAATCCCCTTTTTTAAGGCCAACAAACACCATGGAATAGCGGGTTTCGACATGCATGGCGATCAACACTTTTTTGCGCTGAACGCTTACCGCATGCACCAGCCAGGCACTGACAGGGGATGCCTGTTGAACCTGAGTATTTAAAGAGCCGGAGGCGATGACTGGATCTGTTGGCGGCGTCTCGAGTGGCGAGATTTTCTTACCGCTGCGGGTAACGGTAAAAAACTCCGCTGCGGCTTTGGTGCAGTTAAACACTAACATTGTGGTTTTCCTTGCTGCTCATCTTCCACAATCAAGCGGCCGATTTCCCAGTAGGTTTGCACCATAGCGCTATTGAACGCTTGCAGCACTTGCTTGCGACCTTGGGAAAGTAACTCGCGGATATTGCTAAGCAGTGCGCTTGCGACCTGCGGTAAATCGTTACTCATTACACTGCCTCCATTTCATTATTAAATTTCCCTTATAGCTTAGGGAGTTGGCGCTAGGCGGCAAGCATTTCTAGCCCCATGAGCATAGTTTACCTATGTGATTGGGGTAGAAATGTGCTGCCCGTCTTTTTAGCATAAGGGCGACAAACCCTAAGATGACAGGGAAACCCGTCGCTTACCCGTCAGCAGTTGCTGCATCAACGCCTTCTTCTCTTGTTTGAGGTGAGCAAGCTTGGCTTCTAGCAGTTCGTAAAGCGGATGAAAACATTTAAAACACTGCGTTTCAACGACTGATTTGATCAACAACGCCAAAAAGCTGCAAAAACCATCTTCAAAGGTCAACAGACCCTAGTCATTCAGCATTTAACCCTCGGAACATCTTGCCACCTAGTAGTGTACTGAGGGCTTAACATGCCTCTCTTCATTCCCCATTGCGGAGAAATCCCCTGGGCAGCGACAAATAGTGTATCTGCACCATATCTATGGTTCACCACATCAAGGGTCTCCATTAGCTGATGTTTACTTGGGTCGGGACTAAACAGATCCTCCTGACTATGCCTATTATCATGCAGCTCAATCAGTCCCACCCCCACCTTATAAAAGCGTACACCTGACCGAAAGATCTCGTTGGCAAGACCCGTCACTGTCTGACTCAGTATCGTGCTATCAGCGGTGGCAACCGGAAATCTATGTAGCGACTTCCGATAATATGGTTGAACTTCAAACGGAGAACTGCCCGCAAAACAGATAAGAGTCTTACAGACAGATCCCTGCGCTCGAGCTTTTTGAGCTGCGATACTCGCGTGTTTACTCAGGGCCTGTTGAAGTGACTCTAAATCCGTGATGCGCTCTCCCATTGAGCGGGTAGAGTAAATCTGCTTTTTATCTGCTCTTGCCTCATCCCACTGTTTAGCGGCGATACCGTTCAGGTCCAATATCGTTCGCTCCATCTCTACGCTAAACTGCTTTCGGGCATGTTTCGGTGCCATGTTAGCGAGATCCAGTGCAGTTTTGACATTCATCAACCTCAACTTAGCACTTATTCGCTTTCCAACACCCCATATATCTTCAACATCTAGCTTGGCTAAGACCGCGTTACGCTCACTGGCACAATCAAGAACGCATACACCTTGGTAACCCTTAAACTTTTTAGCGGCATGGTTGGCAATCTTAGCCAGGGTAAGCGTCGGCGCTATACCAACACAAACTGGCAATCTGCACTCCTTCCAGACGGCACGCCTGATTTTCCTGGCATGGTTCTCTAAGTCATTAACCGCTGGATAGATGTTCTTAAGCGAAAGAAAAATCTCATCGATACTATAGATATACTGCTCTGGTGCGTACCGGGAGATAACATCCATCATCTTGGCGGAAAGGTCACCATATAGCTCATAGTTACTTGAGCAAACAACAGCATCTGCTCTTTCACATGCTTGCCTCACCTCAAAAAATGGCTTGAACTTTTCGATGCCGGCAGCTTTAGCTGCTCTGTTAAGTGCGACAACACAGCCATCGTTGTTACTGAGGACGACTACCGGCCGGTTTCGCCATTCAGGCCGAAACACGACCTCACATGAGGCATAGAAACTGTTTGCATCCACCAGCGCGTACATGACTACTGCTCCAGTAGCACACATGGCCGATGCAACCGGACTGAGTGCACCACTACGCCTTCTATCGAAAACTCATCCCACTCCTGAATTGGAACAGCCTGGTAATACTCGTTTGCCGAAAGAAGCTGTCTGCGTTGCTTGTCCAAAATTTTACAAACAAATTCACCATTGTAGTTGGCGACTATGATGTCTTGATGTCGAACCTCCACATGACGATCAACAATCAGTATATCGCCATCAAAAATGCCAACATCTTGCATCGACTCTCCCGCAGCACGTGCGATGAATGTTGCACTGGGATGCATCACCAGAAGCTCATCCAAACTCAAGGAGTGCTGTAAATACTCGGCGGCAGGGGATTCGAACCCTGAAATCCCAGCACTGGCAGATAAAGGAATGACTCGCATAAAAAACTCCACTGTATATGTATACAGCGATTGTAGTTTGGGGTATGAAAATCGTAAAGATGGGTTGGACTGGGTAGGGAAGGTGCGAGGACTTGTTCGCACCTTCCCTAACTTTGGGACATAAATTATTTTTAAATGATACTGAAGAAATAACGCCTTATTTCAGCGGAGTGGCACCTTCCCTAACGAGCCAGTAGACACTGGGGTTGTTGCGCCTGTTGCAGTCGGGCGGTGAACTCATTCAGAGGATATTCTCCAAGCGTAACATGCAGGGGGGTATCACCGTCACCCTTGTGCATCTGGGTCAACGTCTGGTAGACCAAAGATACCCTGACATATACTCCTCCCTGACCACTTTTCCACTTCTCCAGCACCAGTGCGGCACCCGGCGGCGTGTTGTCCGGCTGTTCGTTAAGCTGCCACTGCCATCCCAACGCACCGGCAAGACTAGCTAAATTACTGTCATGCCCAACCAGCAAAAGCAGTTTATTATTCTCAGCAATATCGGGGAATTGCTGGTTGAGGATCTGATCGGGACTATTGGACTTTGCCTTGTTCAAAGGTGGTTTGCCCTGATTAGCGATATCAGTTTTATCAAACAGATGCTTGCCTGTTATCGCCCTGTCAACAATCTGCATTAACGGGGTCGCGTAAAACTTCGCCAGATAAGGTGTGCCATAGAGTAGGTCAAACTTTAAGTTGTGCAGAGCCAACAGTTGCTGCCACTGCTCTTGAGTCTTTATTCTCCCCCATCCTGCATTTATACCTTGAGCCTGTTCCAGCAAAAATATTTCCGCCATAGATGAAGACTCGCCAATCGCACCTGAAATAGCCAGTCTATGATCAGGGTTGGTTTCAAGTTTACTCGGTGCCAGGGAAGCAAGACTACAACCTATCCTGTTACTACCACAGGCTGGACTATTTGTTAGGTTGAGCACCCTGCCCATCTCAACCAAATTTTGACCATAAGCGTTTCGGTTCTCAAGTGCTGACATAGAACCACCGGCTTCATGCTTAACTGTTTTTCTGGCGGTGGCATCATCATATCTGCACTGCCCGGCTTGCACTGGCCGGAACACAGGATCAACTGCCTTGAGATCAGCCAGATGATGCACAGGTATTTTGCATCCGGGAAACATGCCTTTTAGCAAGGCAGTCGCTGATAACCGGGTACGCTTATCCACATCTGCCCAGGCATATATCTGTGGCGCTTGCGGGCAGGCACTATCCAACCCAAGCGGACTAATAAGGCGGTCACGATAAAAACCACCAAGTTGAGTCATCAACTTAGCCCCCTTATTTGTCAGATCACCATAAGGCACGGGCCAATCCGGCCAAGGACTGGTAGCCCAGTTACGCATATTTGGGGACACTTTTATGGGAGATCTGACACCATGTCGAGAGATAATAATGACGCTTTCGAGCTTGTCACTGGATCTCGCTTGTTTTGATATTTTATCAGTACTGGAGTTCACCGATGAGTTTCCAACGGGAGCTTGATTAACAGATTGGTTATCAGCAAAGCTGGACAGCGAAATCAGGCATAACAGACAGCAAAAAAAGTAAGTGACAGGCATAAGAATACATCCCAGTATTAATTTTAATTGAGTAAAACACCCAAGCCTGGAAGCCGACAAATTAAACTAAATTCATTTATTGGTACTGAAACTGACTGAGTATAGGTAACCGTTCATCCGCAGTAAGAGCTGATTAAATATGAAGGCGCACAGGAGCATCACTCTGTGCGCCAATACAGCCTCATAAGCCTAATCCACCAGCTCACGCTCATTTGAAAATCAAGGTGACACAGACAAGCATTCCGCCGCGAACCAGCACACTGCCAGCCAATGTGCCTTGAGCTGAACTTAATTCCTGTTGAGCCCGCCTGAGCGATTGCCTACAATGACGCTCGTTTTTAATCTTTGAAGATAACTGACATGACTGATACCAAGACTCTGCCAGCACTGCCAGACCGTTTGTCCATCAACCCACGCAACCCACACCATGTTGCCGAGGTGTTTGAGCACGACATCGGCATCCGCATCAATGGCAAAGAGCGTTTTGACGTGGAAGAGTACTGCATCAGCGAAGGCTGGATTAAAGTCGCCTCACCTAAGGCACTGGACCGTCGCGGTCAGCCTCTGCTGTTGACCATCAAGGGTCAGGTAGAAGCTTTTTATAAGTAAAATGATTGACCAGCCTGCTACTGGCTGAACGACTGAGGATAAAAAGTGAATCCGATTATTGCCCTGCTCAAAGAGCACAATGTCAGTGACCAGCAGATCCAGTCACTGTTTCAGACCCTGACCGATAATCCCATGATGGCCATGGCCACCCTGGGGCAACTGGGACTGCCGCCTGAAAAGTTGCAGGCATTGATGATGCAGGTAATGCAAAGCCCGCAGCTGATTAAAGATGCCGTGGAACAACTTGGGCTGGACTTTGCCAAAGTGGAAGCCGCCAAAGACAAGTTGCAGCAGCAAGGCTAAGGAAGGTGCGAATAAGTCCCGTGCGTGCTCTGCGAGTGCTGTCAGCCTCTAGATGCGCGGCGCAGTTTGAAGTTAATGGCCCTAGCGAGAACTGCAACCAAGCAGATAGGGCTGCCAGCCTCGCCCTTCGAGGCTTTCGGGCAAATACGATT
>JAJNAU010000156.1 GCA_021462625.1 Shewanella sp. | reverse complement strand
AGCGTCTGAAGCGCTGGCCAATTTCATTCATAAGACCGAAGGGCTGTCGGCTCCGCTGGGGCGGCAGGGGAGATCCAAGAGGGACTTGCTGCTGAGCCCCTCTTGGTCGGGTGTGGTTTGGCGAATGTTTGCCTACGGCAAACGTGCTTATGAGCGAGAGGCATGGATGCCGAACTGGCCGTTTTACATGGACGTATTTGCCCACGACTTTCCCGCTTTTAAGCGGAAGCCCCGCAGGGGCTAAATCAGTTCCGCCAAGCGAAGCTTGGCTATCAATCGTCAAACGAAGTTTGGCATCAAGCCCAAGCGGCGACTGAGCTACCCCACCTATTGGTGAACCAACTTCCCATCCTTCACCACATGTACCAACGGATTCCGTCCATAGGAGTACGCCAGTTCCGCTGGACTCTCAATATCCCACAAACAGAAGTCGGCCTGCACGCCTTCCTTAAGAACGCCGACCTTAGATTCAATACCCAATGCTTTGGCAGCATTGCGGGTGACGCCAGCCAGCGCTTCTTCCGGGGTTAAGCGGAACAGGGTGCAGCCCATGTTGAGCATCAACAGAGTTGAGCAAATAGGGGATGAGCCCGGGTTGTAGTCTGAGGCGAGCACCATAGGCACCTTATACTGGCGCAAAAGGTCAATCGGTGGCAGCTGAGTTTCCCGCAGGAAGTAAAAGGCGCCGGGCAACAGGGTAGCGCAGGTGCCACTGGCGGCGATAGCCTTAACCCCTGCTTCATCCAGATATTCGATATGGTCTACTGACTTAGCAGCCAGATTAGCAGCAAGTTGCGAGCCGCCCATGTTTGAAAGCTGCTCGGCATGTAGCTTGATATCCAGCGCTCTGGATTTGGCGGCAGCCAGCACCTTTTGGGTTTGTGGCAGATCAAAGGCAATATTCTCGCAGAACACATCCACAGCGTCAGCCAGGTTCTCTCCCACAATGGCCGGCAGCATTTCATTGACCACAAGATCCACGTAATCATCAGTTTTGCCATGGAATTCAGGTGGTACGGCATGAGCACCGAGGAAGGTGGTTTTGACATCAACATGGTGATGCTTACCCAGCTCACGGGCGACCCGCAGCATCTTGAGTTCAGTTTCAGTATCCAGACCATAGCCGGACTTAATCTCAACTGTGGTGATCCCTTCTTTGGCTAATGCATTCAGACGCTTGCGGCCCAGCTCAAACAGTTCTGCCTCGGAAGCTGCGCGGGTGGCTTTGACAGTGGAAAGAATACCGCCGCCGGCACGAGCAATCTCTTCATAACTGGCGCCATTAAGGCGCATTTCAAATTCAACGGCACGGTTGCCGGCAAAGATCAGGTGGGTATGGGCATCAATCAGTCCGGGAGTGAGCCAGCCACCGTTGCCTCTGTAAACCGGGGTTGCCAGCACATCGAACTCCGGCAGCTCGGTGCGGTTACCCAGCCAGACAATTTGATTGTCTTTGACTGCGACCACCCCATCACGGATGACTCCGTAAGGCCCTGAATTTTCGGGGTTCATTGTGGCGATATTGAGATCTATCCAAATCTGGTCCCACTCCATCATCCGCGCCCTCCGTGTTACCCTATAGTAAAAAATGTGAGCTTGCTTGTATTTGCTTGTATATACAAGCTAGGATTGTAGCCGTTTTTTCAATCAGATTGGAACAGGCAGCCGAACTTAACCCGGTATATTCGCGCAAGGTTGAGCAGATAAAAGGTCTTCGGGCAATGCGTGTCATGCAGTGCTTTGGTGGTACCAAGGTCAAATGCCGCAACCCATGTTTAGCCGCTATGGGCCCGGGGCGTTTTAGCCAGCAAGAGGAATAAGTCATGGCCACAGCAAAGTTCACTCTTATCAAACAGCATATTACCGCACAGATTGAGTCGGGAGAATGGCAGGAGCATGCCAAAGTGCCCTCGGAGAACCAGTTGGCTGAGCAGTTCAGCTGCAGTCGCATGACGGCTCGCCGCGCTTTGACAGAGCTAGTAGAAGCTGGGGTGCTGGAGCGCACCCAGGGGCTGGGCACCTTTGTCGCCTCACTCAAGTCCCAATCCTCCCTGCTGGCCATCCGTAATATCGCTGACGAGATTAAGGAACGGGGTCACGGCTACAGTGTCGAGCAACTGGTACTGGAGGAGATCAACGCCATTGCGCCAATCGCCATCGCACTAGGCATTGAGGAGGGGGAGCGGGTATATCGCTCTGTGCTGCTGCATTGTGAGCAAGGCACACCGCTGCAACTGGAAGAGCGCTTTATTAACCCCAGATTGATCCCGGATTATCTGAGCCAGAACTTCTCCCAAATTACCCCCCATGAGTATCTGTCCAATGTGGCACCACTGACCGAAGCCCGCCACATTATTGAAGCCATTCCGGCAGGAATGCAGCTGAAAGAACAGCTCAGGCTCAAGGCCAATGAGCCCTGTTTGCAGATCTTGCGGCGCACTTGGTCGCGCCATGGTGTGGTGAGTTTTGCCCGTTTGGTACATCCGGGCAGCCGCTTCCGTGTGGGTGGTCACCTGACCTTTAAATAGGCCTGTGGCAAGCATTTGGAAGCCAAAGTTATACAAGTAGCTAGACAAGTAAATCGGCGAATAAAGCCTCAGAAAATTCAGCAATACAACAAAGGGTTCTCTACTAAGGAAGGTGTGAATTAGCCCTGCGTACTCTGCGAGAGCTGACAGTCCCAAGATGCGCGGCGCAGTTTGAAGTTAATGGCCTTAGTCCTTAGCAAGAACTGCAACAAAGCAGATTGGGCTGTCAGACTCGCCCTTTGGGGCTTACGAGCATTGACTTTTTCTTGTCATTCAGTGTTGAAACGCTATCCGCCGTTTTACATCTGAATGTCTCGAATTCAAATTCGCTCATAAGCCAGAGCACCGCAAGGGTTGGTTTACACCTTCCTTTTCCAGCCTGCGAAGACAGGCACAGGAGAACCCACAACAAGGACACATAATATGGATAAGAGACACGACCAGACCCGCAAGATCATTGCGCCCCATGGCTCTGAAATCACCTGTAAGAGCTGGTTGACCGAAGCCGCCATGCGCATGTTGATGAACAACCTGCACCCGGATGTGGCCGAGCGCCCTGAAGACTTGGTGGTGTACGGTGGTATCGGCCGCGCCGCCCGTGACTGGAACTGCTATGACAAGATAGTTGAGGTGTTACAGCGCCTGGAAGATGACCAGACCCTGCTGGTACAATCCGGTAAGCCGGTGGGCGTGTTCAAGACCCATAGCGACGCGCCACGGGTGCTGATCGCCAACTCCAACCTGGTGCCGCACTGGGCCACTTGGGAGCACTTCAACGAGCTGGATAAACAGGGACTGGCCATGTACGGCCAGATGACGGCCGGCAGCTGGATCTACATTGGTACCCAGGGCATTGTGCAGGGCACCTATGAAACCTTTGTGGCCGTTGCTAAAAAGCATTTCGATGGTATCGCCAAGGGGCGCTGGATCCTCACAGGTGGTCTGGGCGGCATGGGTGGCGCGCAGCCGCTGGCCGGCACTATGGCAGGCTTCTCCGTGATCGCCTGTGAAGTGGATGAGACCCGTATCGATTTCCGTCTGCGCACCCGTTACCTGGACAAGAAAGCCCACACTCTGGATGAAGCGTTGGAGATGGTGAAAGCTGCCGACGCCGAAGGCAAGCCAGTGTCTGTCGGCCTGCTGGCCAATGCTGCAGAGGTGTTTGCCGAGCTGGTTGAGCGTGATATTACCCCGGATGTGGTGACCGACCAGACTTCAGCCCATGACCCGCTGAACGGTTATCTGCCACAGGGCTGGACCCTGGAGCAGGCCAAAGAGCTGCGTGCCAAAGATGAGGCGGCAGTGGTCAAGGCGGCCAAAGAGTCTATGGCCGTGCAGGTAAAAGCCATGCTGACCCTGCAGAAGCGCGGCGCCGCGACCCTGGATTATGGTAACAACATCCGTCAGATGGCCTTTGAAGTGGGCGTGGAAAATGCCTTCGACTTCCCGGGCTTTGTGCCTGCCTATATCCGCCCTCTGTTCTGTGAAGGTATCGGTCCTTTCCGTTGGGCAGCCCTGTCCGGTGACCCTGAAGATATCTACAAGACAGATCAGAAGGTGAAAGAGCTGATCCCCGATGACCCACACCTGCACAACTGGCTGGATATGGCCCGCGAGCGTATTGCCTTCCAGGGGCTGCCTGCCCGTATCTGTTGGGTTGGTCTGAAGGACAGAGCCCGCCTGGCGCTGGCCTTTAACGAAATGGTGAAAAATGGCGAGCTGAGCGCGCCTGTAGTGATTGGTCGTGACCACCTGGATTCCGGCTCTGTAGCCAGCCCCAACCGCGAAACTGAGTCCATGTTGGATGGCTCGGATGCGGTATCTGACTGGCCATTGCTGAACGCCCTGCTGAACACTGCCGGTGGTGCAACCTGGGTATCTCTGCACCATGGTGGTGGTGTAGGTATGGGCTTTAGTCAGCACTCAGGTGTGGTGATCTGCTGTGATGGCTCAGATGCTGCTGCCAAGCGGGTATCCCGCGTGTTGTGGAATGATCCGGCTACCGGCGTGATGCGCCATGCTGACGCAGGTTATGACATCGCAAAGAACTGCGCCAAAGAGCAGGGTCTCGACTTACCTATGTTGGAAGATTAAGCCGCTACTTAAACGTTAACTCATAGTCTTAGAGCAATGCCCGCAGGCATGGTGTCGCAACCGATGCGCCGCGAGCGTTGCTGGAGAAGTCATTGATGGAACATATTGTTATCCACCCGGGTAAGCTGACCCTGTCTCAGCTGCGTCATATCAGCCGTCACGCGGTAAAAGTGTCTCTGGCAGATGAAGCGCTGGAAGGCATCCACAAGAGTGCTGCGACAGTGCAGCAGGTGCTGGATGAAGGCCGCACCGTTTACGGTATCAACACCGGCTTTGGCCTGCTGGCCAACACCAAGATTGCGCCGCAGGATCTGCAGCTGCTACAGCGCTCCATTGTGCTGTCCCATGCAGCCGGTACCGGCCAGTATATGCAGGAGGCCACAGTGCGCCTGATGATGGTACTCAAGATTAACTCCCTGTCCCGTGGTTTCTCAGGTATTCGTCTGCAGGTAATTGAGTTCCTGATGAGCCTGCTGAATGCCGAAGTCTACCCATGCATACCTGAAAAGGGCTCTGTGGGAGCTTCCGGTGATCTGGCACCACTGTCCCATATGTGTCTGCCACTGCTGGGCGAAGGCGAGATGAGCTACAAGGGGCAGTTCCTGTCGGCAAAAGAGGGTCTGGAGATTGCCGGGCTTGAGCCGCTGGAGCTGGCCGCTAAAGAAGGTCTGGCACTGCTGAACGGCACCCAAGCGTCCACTGCGCTGGCGCTGGAAGGCCTGTTCCACGCCGAAGATCTGTTTGCTGCTGGCAGCGTCATCGGTGCCATGAGTGTGGAAGCTGCCATGGGCAGCCGCAGCCCGTTCGACCCGCGCATTCATGAGGTGCGTGGCCACAAGGGGCAAATCGACTCGGCGGCGGTATTCCGCCATCTGCTGGGTGATGAGTCTGAAATCAGTCTCTCCCACGTCAACTGTGAAAAGGTGCAGGATCCCTACTCACTGCGCTGTCAGCCCCAGGTGATGGGCGCCTGCCTGACACAAATTCGCCACGCTGCGCAGGTGCTTGAAGTTGAAGCCAATGGCGTTACTGACAACCCGCTGGTGTTTACCGATAATGGCGACATTATTTCCGGCGGGAACTTCCACGCCGAGCCTGTGGCCATGGCGGCAGATAATCTGGCGATTGCTATTGCTGAGCTCGGTGCCATTGCCGAGCGGCGTATCGCTTTGCTTATCGACTCCAACCTGTCCAAACTTCCCCCTTTCCTGGTAGAGAACGGCGGGGTGAACTCAGGCTTTATGATTGCTCAGGTGACTGCGGCAGCGCTGGCATCAGAGAACAAGACATATGCCCACCCGGCCTCGGTGGACAGTCTGCCAACCTCGGCCAACCAGGAAGACCATGTGTCCATGGCCACCTTTGCCGCCCGCCGCCTGCGGGATATGGCAGAGAATACCCGCGGCGTGCTGGCCATCGAACTGCTGGCGGCGGCTCAGGGGCTGGATTTCCGCGCACCACTTAAGCCCAGTGAGGCTGTGGCCGCGGCCAAGGCTGAACTGCGTAAATTGGTAGCCTACTATGACAAGGACAGATACTTTGGTCCTGACATTGAACACGCCACCGATCTTTTGTGCAGCGCCTCTTACAACCGCTACCTACCAACAGGCATGATGCCAAGTGTCTAGGGTCTGTTGACCTTTCATGGTTGAATTTTGCTCGTTCTAGACGCGCTTTAATCGCGACGCAAGGTGTGCCGCCTAGAGGCCTAAGCAAATACCTTGCAACAAAGAGTAAAGCGCGTATAGCCGAGCCCTTCGGGCAGCGTTTGTCGTCACTTTCTACTGCATTAACGC
>JAJNAU010000155.1 GCA_021462625.1 Shewanella sp. | reverse complement strand
GTGATCCACCAGCTGCTCGGGACGCTCCGGTGCACCGTGCCGGGCAATATAGTCCGGAGATGCCAGCAGCATAAACTGACACTTCATCAGTGGCCGGGCAACCATACCCAAAGGCAATTGCTCTGACATAGTCAGCAACAGATCCAGACCCTCGCTGACTACATCCACCTTGTGATCAAGCAAACTGACCTGCAACTCCAGCTCAGGGTGAGTGCTCATAAACTCAGACAACGCCGGAATAATATGCATGGTGCCAAAAGACTGAGAAATCCCCACCTTGAGCACCCCCCGAGTTGCGTCATTGAGGTTGTGAACGCTGGCAACTGCCTGATCGGCGTCCCGCAGCAGCTCCTCTCCCTGCACATACAACAGATGTCCGGCTTCCGTCAGACTGAGGCTGCGGGTAGTTCGCTGGATAAGCTGCACCCCGAGTTTGTGCTCAAGATCGGCAACCTGGGTACTCACCTTGGATTTGGAAATTCCCAGTCGTCGGGCGGCGGCACTGAAGCTTCCTGCCCTAGCCACATGGGTGAAGATAGCTATCGGTTCTAAGAGTTCTAACATGGGAATCGCCTTCGCTGCTCACTAAGCTTTTTTTATTATTCCCCCTGCCATCTGTCCACTGCTGGAGCCAGGCAAAGGTCCTGTATATAAAACTATCAGGTTAAGTTGGCGAACAATCAAACCACAAGCAAAATCTCGGCGGATTTTCCGTCTCTACTGCTCAAATTTCGCCAACTGTGGACATTTTGGCAGGAGTATAGCAAACAATCGGTCTTGTTTTAAGATAACCTGCTAAAAGTCAGTGAGTTCCTGTTTTAGCAATGTAGCTCCGAAGCAGATTTATTCTCAGTCATCTTTAACAGAACAAACAAAGAAAGCCCCTGACACCAATAATGTGCTGGGGACAAGCGGGTTTGATTGTCCACATTTCAGAACGAGTGTCTCAGTTTTGAGTATGAAGTTTTGAATCAGGTTAACGTCACATTTTTCGGCTGTCTGGTTCGGTCAGCCTGAAATTGGCCAGTTCGGCAATGTCACGACGCAACTGGGCTTCAAGAGTGGCAATCTGTTTTATCTCCTGGCACACGCCACCGGCACGTTTCTCAATAGCATCGCTACGTTCTGCCATTGCCGCTTCTACCTCATAACCAATATTGTCCATTTTCTCACTGAAACTATTGAGCTTGTCATCCAAACTGTCGCCGTCAGCCTGCAGCATCCGAGCATCCGAGCATCCGAGCACCCGAGCACCCGAGCACCCGAGCACCCGAGCATCCGAGCATCCGAGCATCCGAGCACCAATATTCATCATGATGGAACCGATAGACTGCACTATCAGTTGCTCGACTTCCTGTTTAAACTCTTGGCGAAAGCGTCATCTATCGAGGTTCCCGAGGCGCCGAGATAATAGGTAGCGCCATCGCGCGAAGCCAGCTGTTGCAACCTGTCCTGTACCTTTTCCATCAGTGCTGCCAACTGCGCCCCCCCGCCGCCACCCAGCAAGGGCGTCAGCGTCATGGAAAGTGCTTCACCGATCAGCATCAGGGTACCATTCACCAGCCCCACCACTTGTGGAACCTGTCTGGCAACCTGCTACTCATAGTCGGCAACCAGTTCCTGCTGCTTGGCCGTCAGCGCAATTTTCTCACCATAGATCCCGAGCTCACCATCGCTCAGCTGATAGCGGGTTTGGTCATTCCCGATCAGCTGCAAGCTTTCCGGTTCAAGCACCAAGTCATAATTAATTGAAATGTCACAATTATCCCCGGCGATCACAAAAGCACTGGTACAGCTAATGGCGGCTGTAGTGATCATTATGGCGAATCTGTTCATTGTTTCTTCCCTAAATACTTTTTGGTATGACGCAGTAAAGACCTACAACGCGCCAGAATTGTTAACTCATTGTAAGGCGTGATGTTAGATGAGATTGATAGAGATAAGAAAGAAATGAACTATCCGCTGATATTGAAGAATAGGGTGGAAATCATCAGATATTGGTCAAAAAAGACAGAGGCAGGGACGATGAATATCGCTACCCGCCTTTGTCTGACTCAGAAAATGGAGCGTCCGAGGGTTTGGCTCAGTCCTTCCAGCATGGCGGTGCCGGCCACGGAGTTCCCCTGATTATCCAACTCAGGTGACCAGACGCACACAGACATATTTCCGGGGATCACCGCAATAATGCCGCCACCAACGCCACTCTTACCCGGCATCCCCACTCGGTATGCAAACTCTCCTGCACCGTCATAGAGCCCGGAGGTGGCGAGCAACGCATTCATTTGCCTGGCCTGCACCGGTGAGAACAGCTGTTTTCCTGCCAGTGAACAGCCCTGATTGGCCAGATAGATCATAGCCTGGGACAGATCTGCACAGCTCATGCGCAGCGCACAATAATGAAAATAACTGTGCAAAACGGTATCCACATCGCTTTTGAAGTTACCAAATGATTTCATCAGATAAGCGATCGCCGCGTTGCGAGCACTGTGCTCATATTCGGATCTGGCAACCTCTTTGTCATAGCCAATAAGCGGATTACCACTCAAATTACGCACCAACTCCAGCATTCTGTGCTTGGGAGCACTCAAACGTCCCTGCAGTAAATCGGCAATGACCAAAGCACCGGCATTAATGAAGGGATTGCGGGGAATGCCGCGCTCCAGCTCAACCTGTACCAACGAATTAAAGGAGTGACCGGACGGCTCTTTGCCTACCCGCTGCCAAATCTCATTCTCATCGTAAAGTGTCAGCGCCAGCGTCAGACTGAAGACTTTGGAAATACTCTGGACAGAGAAAGGTTCAAGATAATCCCCGGCACCAACAGTGACGCCATCAGGAGTGGTTACGGCTATGCCGAGTTTGTTGCTGTTGACCTTGGCCAGGGCAGGAATGTAATCAGCTACCTTGCCTTGGCCCAGCAATGGCCGGGCCTGCTTTACCAGTTGTTCCAGCAGTTGTGGATCTGGCATTAATCCCACCAGAGATCGTACAACTCAGTTACATCCACACTAGTAACAGGTTGTGACTTCCAGAATGCCAGCACGGCCTCTCTGTCTTCATCACTGCACTTGCCCAACTTCTGTGTGCCGATAATACCCTCCCAGTTTTTGTGACCGCCGCCATGGAACCCCAGCTTGCGAGGTTCGATAACTTCATCGATAAATTTGTCTACCAGCTGATCGATCTGCTCTTCAGTCACACTTTTTTCAAAAGTCCAGTGGACGTCGAAACCCAACTCCTGAAATTCATCAACGCGCAGTTTCTTGCGCAAACGAGGGCTGCGATTTGTAGCCATAGAGACTCCTTTATAGTCAGGACAAAAACTGACGGCACCCAGAAGGTGCCGCTTAAAACTTCATACGAGGTGTAAAACGGCTCAGCCTACTTTCTCAAACATCAAATCCCACACTCCGTGACCCAAACGGTGACCACGGGCTTCAAATTTAGTCAGCGGACGATGATCCGGGCGGGGAACATAGTCGCCAGTGGCAGACTGGTTACGGTAACCTTCAGCAGCGCTCATCACTTCCAGCATATGCTCGGCATAGTTTTCCCAGTCCGTCGCCATATGGAATGCACCGCCTAGTTTCAGTTTGCGGCGGATAAGTTGAGCAAATTCAGCCTGCACAATGCGGCGCTTGTGATGGCGTTTCTTGTGCCATGGATCAGGGAAGAACAACTGTACCCTCGCCAGAGAAGCGTCGGCGATGCTGTTTTCCAGCACTTCGATGGCATCATGGTGGTATACACGCAGATTGGTAACACCGGCTTTACCAGCATCACTCAAGCAGGCGCCAACACCGGGTTTGTGTACTTCAATACCGATGAAATTGAAATCAGGAGCCGCCGCGGCCATGGCCACCAGCGAAGCACCCATACCAAAACCAATTTCCAGTACAGTGTCAGCGTTGCGACCAAATACCGCCTGCAGATCGATGTTATCCGGAGCGTAATCCAGCCCCATTGATGGCCAGTACTCTTCCAGCGCCTGCTCCTGACCTTTGGTCAGACGGCCTTCTCTCAATACAAAGCTGCGAATTTTACGCAGGTATTTGCCTTCTTCATTAAACTCAGCGGTGGTCACTTCGCTCATTCTTGCCTCGCCTGATTTGACGCCCAGAAACACAAAAGAAGGGCATTATCCAAAGTTCACCACACAGCGCAAGCTTTTCACTCAAAGCTTCATAAAAAACCTGCCAATCGGCTGCGGGACGAAATCCAGTCAACCGCGGCTATTGTACCTGAGCAAGGCTGTGGCTACACTGCACCGGCATTTCGCCTTTAGCCGCAACCGGAACACCATGACACAGCAAGCAAATGACCCACAATCCGTGGCTTTCAGCCAACGGATTATCGCCTGGTATGAACAATTCGGTCGTAAACATCTGCCCTGGCAGGAGCAGAAAACGGCTTATCGGGTATGGATTTCCGAGATCATGCTGCAACAAACCCAGGTGGCCACCGTCATTCCTTATTATCTGCAGTTTATGGCTCGCTTCCCGGACGTGGTGAGCTTGGCCGATGCGCAGACGGATGAAGTGCTGCATTATTGGACCGGCCTTGGCTACTACGCCCGGGCTCGCAATCTGCACAAAGCGGCTCAGGTTATCCGGGACCAATATCAGGGGGAGTTCCCCACCGGCTTTGAACAGGTACTGGCTTTGCCAGGCATTGGTCGCTCCACGGCCGGCGCGGTATTGTCACTGTCACTTGGCCAGCATCACCCCATTCTGGATGGCAACGTAAAGCGGGTGCTGGCCAGACATGACGCAATTGCAGGCTGGCCCGGCGAAAAGGCGGTGGAAAACCAGCTGTGGCAACTCACCATCGCCTATACCCCGGTACAAAATATACAGGCTTACAACCAAGCCATGATGGATATAGGCGCCACCATATGTACCCGGAGCAAGCCAAAATGCCATCTCTGCCCTGTGGCGTTTGATTGTAAAGCACAGCGCGAGGGGCGACAGACGGATTATCCGGGTAAGCAGCCCAAAAAGCAGATCCCGGTGCGCGATGCCTTTATGCTGATGATACGTAATGGCGATGAAGTATTTTTACAACAGCGACCGCCGAGTGGCGTTTGGGGGGGGCTTTGGTGCTTTCCTCAGTTTGACACCCGGGCCGCCTTGGATGAGTTTGTGCAGTCTCAAGAGCTTGGCGATTTGACACAGTGTAATACCTTCAGACACACCTTCAGCCATTTCCACCTGGATATTCAGGCCTGGCAGGTACAATACCACTCAGACAGTGACAGGCAAGTCATGGAATCCGGTCGCAGTCTCTGGTATAACCTTCGTCAACCCGAAAAAGTGGGTCTGGCCGCCGCCACCGAGCGATTACTGGCCGAACTTACAGCAGGCAACTAAAGGAGTAACCATGGCTCGCACCGTCAACTGCGTATATCTGAAGAAAGAGGCAGAAGGTCTGGATTTTCAACTGTATCCGGGAGAGCTGGGCAAGCGCATCTTTGACTGCATCAGTAAAGAAGCCTGGGCTTTGTGGCAACAAAAGCAAACCATGCTCATCAATGAGAAAAAACTCAACATGATGAACGTGGAAGACCGCAAATTGCTTGAAGAGCAGATGGAAGCTTTCCTGTTCAAAGGACAGGAAGTTGAAATTGAAGGCTACGTTCCACCTTCTGAAGACTGATCCTGTAGTTGTGTATCTTGCATAGCTTTAGGGAAGGTGCGAATAAGTCCCGTGCGTGCTCTGCCAGTGATGATAAGCAATAAAACTGTACCATACAGTCAACTTAATGACTGAAGTGTCAATCTTTTAGGCTTGTAACTTTGGATTCAACAGGTAAGATCAACGGCTAAAATAGCAAACACCAATAACAATTATGTTTAGAAAAAAGAAACCTCAGGCAGGACTGACCTACATTGCTCAGGGCACAAAGATAACTGGCGAATCCCAATTTGCCGGAGACGCATTGGTCGGCGGTGAAATTCACGGGACAGTCCAGTCCGAATCCAGTATTACCATTGAGCCGCAGGGACTGATTAACGGTGAAGTCATTTGCAGAGAGATAAAAATCTCCGGTTACTTCAAAGGTAAGCTACAGTGCGAAAAATTGATTATCACTGGCAGTGGCACAGTCGAAGGTGAAGTCGCCAGCAATCAAATGGAGATATTTGAAGGTGGCCAGTTTATCGGGGTAAGAGTCAAAGAGCAGACTGAATTACTGGACAACAAGCATATGGTTGATGAGAAAAAGCTGCAGCAGATTATGGAACTGGATGCAGTGTAGGCTAAGGAAGGTGCGAACAAGTCCTCGCACCGCTCTGGCTTATGAGCAGAAACGAGTTCGAGGTATTCAGATAAAGGAAGGCTGGTTGCCTTTCAAGGCGGAATACCAAAGCAATCGTATTTGCTCGAAAGCCCCGTAGGGCGAGGCTGACAGCCCTATCTGCTTTGTTGCAGTTCTCGCTAAGGACTAG
>JAJNAU010000154.1 GCA_021462625.1 Shewanella sp. | reverse complement strand
CCCTCCAATTGAACGACTAAAGGGGTACTATCAAACTTCACCTGAGCTATTTCGCGTGAAGCCTATCAATCACCGGGGACCTGACAGTTAGTTAACAAAAACAGGAAGGCGGATGTACTCATGATCTTTTCGCACTTCCCTGAGGAGAGCAAAATGTCTAATCCACACATGTTGCAACCTTGGTTCTCTGCCGCGTTGTTTATCTGAACGTACAAGCAACGCCACGCAATTCGTTCCGTGGCAACCTCAAATATCGGCAGGTGATTGTCTTGCAAAAACATTGGTCAAAATTCCAACTTCTGCATCAAGTTGTACAAAATCCCAATATTCATATAAAAGGCCAGCACAGCTATTACAGTGATAGCTGGGACAAGGGGTTTGAAGATTCGGTTGTTCGCTATTTACACGGTGACAGCGTCAGTAAACATTGGCAACCCAGATGGCCGATAGATCAGCTCTATATCGGCGACTATGTCTGTATTGCTGCTGAGGTTGTGATCCTTATGGGCGGTAACCACAACCACAATGTTGATTGGTTTAGCCTCTATCCGTTTCTTGACGATGTGGAGCGTTCTTACCGCAGTAAAGGAGACACAATCATCCGGGATGGGGCCTGGATAGGAATGCGCGCAATGATCCTGCCGGGTATAGAGATTGGGGAAGGCGCAGTTATTGCCGCCAACAGTGTCGTAACCAGTAATGTAGGGCCCTACGCCATTGTTGGGGGAAACCCGGCAAAGGTCATAAAGTATCGCTTCAGCACTGAGGAAATTGCAAAACTGCTGGCAATGAATATCTATGACTGGCGTGATGATAAGTTCACTGCTTTAAGACCCTTGTTAACACAGTCCAACTTCCAGTTACTTGAACAAGCAGTAGCCCGTTACGATCGGGAAAACTAAATTTTTTCGTCATTGCAAAGCCCCTCATCCGCTGCAATACCGTTCAGTTAAGGCGAATATAAAAAGAGCTCTGCTAAAGCAGGACTCTTTTTGTTTTTGAAAAGCAGTTCACCACGAAGCGCTCACTTCGCTCGCTACACAGAGGACACGAAGGGATAGCAAAGAAAAGCTTTTCTTCGTGGTCTTCGTGTCCTTCGTGTCCTTCGTGGTTCAATCTTTCTCTTTCAAACGTAACGGAAACATACTAAGTGAACAGCATTGCCTCATCCGCTGGGATTTTGCCCATTTAATTGGCTTCACAAAAGCGAATATCAAACACAACAGCGCTAGACTCCCCCTTTCGGGTTAATGCAGTTACTGTTGCAGGTGGGGGCAAGGGTCACTAATCAACTGCATTGACCCGGCACTGGAGCATGAGGGCTCTCAGGCCAAGCGGTTAGAGAAAGATGAAAAATCAGCCGGCAAGCTCGCAAAAAAACAGCAACATCTGGCTCCTGTTATACTCTAGGCTCTATCACTGCCTGTGATGACTACGAAACAACTCCCAGGCATCCCAAGCTTTACCCTGGTATAAACACCTTCCACTTTGACCGCTTTTGGTGTCTACAGTCAGATACTGACCACCCAACTCTATGCAATATTTGGCGGCTGGATTAGGCATACCAATGATCTTTTCCCCACTATGGTTTGGGGATTGCGCGCACGCTGAAACCAAGAGGCCTAACAAAAGGCAAGTGATAAGCTGATAACTTTTCATACGAATTTCATTGAAGTAAATTTAAAAGTTTATTTATTATGGGAGCTAAACAGGGATTATACCAAGCCTCAAGGGAACCATTTCTCTAGGGAAGGTGCAAATAAGTCCCGTGCATGCTCTGCGAGTGATGACAGCCCCTAGATGCGCGACGCAGCTCGACGTTAATGGCCTGAGCCCTTAGCGGGAGCGGCAACAAAGCAGATAGCGCTGTCAGCCTCACCCCTTGGGGCTTTCGGGCAAACACGATTGCTGTGGTATTGCGCTTTGAAATGCTATCAGCCTTGCTGCACCTGAATACTTTGAACTCGAATTTGCCCTAAGCCAGAGCGGTGCGAGGACTTGTTCGCACCTTCCATAGCTTACCAACTGGCAACATTATTACTACACCGGCAGACCGAGCCGCAGATAACGAATACTTACAAAATTGATAGGAATCAATATGAAAGGGTTTCCCCTGGTTGTCATGATGACATTGCTCACCGCATGCCAAAGCGCCCCTATTCCAGATATATCCAACCATGTCACCGATGGCCCCTATGTGTTTGCGCCGGACAGAAAGCCAGACAACGCCAGCTGGATTTGCCACAGCGAACACAAACAAACTCATATCGACTCTCCCAAGGTGTTGCGCCCTGAAAACTGCGGCGAACTGCCTGAGCCTACACTGCATAAACTGAAAAACACCGTCGAAGCCGACAGCTTCACTGGCGTCGATACCATAGTCGCCCTGAGTGACATTCACGGTCAGTACGATGTCATGGTTACCTTGCTGAAAAACCAGGGCGTGATAGACAAAGACCACAACTGGGCATTGGGTAAGGCCCATCTGGTGATCACCGGCGATATGTTTGATCGGGGTCCTCAGGTTAACGAAGTGCTTTGGCTAATATATCAGCTGGATAAGCAAGCTCAGGAAGCGGGAGGCCGTTTGCACCTGCTGATGGGCAACCATGAACAGATGGTGCTCAAAGGCGATTTACGTGACATCCACCCCAGATATCAGGTCACTGAAGCGCTCACAGGAAAAAACTATGATGCGCTGTATGGCGCAGATACTGAACTTGGCCAGTGGCTGCGCAGCAAGCACACGCTGGTGAAAATCAACGATATGCTGTTTATGCACGGCGGCATCAGCCCGGACTGGCTGGAGACAGACCTCACCATCAGTAAGGCCAATGACCTGTACCGTGAACACATAGATACTCCCAAGCAGGAGATCAAGCAGTCTGAGCTGCTTAACTTTCTGTACTACAAAAATGGCCCAACCTGGTACCGCGGCTATTTCAAAGGTAAAAACATGCTGAATGAGAAGCAGATTGACCAGCTGCTGGCTCACTTCGGCGTTAACCATATTGTTGTGGGTCACACCTCACAGGACAGAGTGCTTGGGCGCTTTAACAACAAGATTATTGCTATCGACTCCAGCATCAAAAAAGGCCAGTCCGGCGAACTCCTGTGGGTGGAAGACGGCAAACTCAGCCGAGGCCTGTATGAAGGTGGCAAGGTCGACCTGACAAGCGACTAGCCACACAGCATTCGCTGTGTAGGCAGGAAAGAAACAGCTTTAAAAGCAAGTAACAACGAAGCGCTCACTCTGCTTACTTCACGAAGAACACGAAGGGAAAAGGCATGTAAGGCATTAAAATCCTTTGCTTTTCAGGTGTCTTGTTTTTCTTCGTGTCCTCTGTGTCCTTGGTGGTTATTAGCTTTGTCTTTAACAGGATCAAAAAAGCCGCTCAGTAAGCGGCTTAGTTTTATGGGCGGAAATTACCCCTGCACCTTCCAGCTGATGGTTTCACCGGCGCGGATCGGTACCACGGTACCTTCACCTAGTGGGTAGCTGTCAGCTACGTGCCACTCTTCCTTCACCAAAATGACAGTATCGCTGTTACGAGGCAGATCGTAGAAGTCAGGGCCATTGTGACTGGCAAAGGCTTCCAGCTTATCAAGCGCATTCACTGACTCAAAAGCTTCAGCATACAGTTCCAGCGCGGCATGGGCAGTGTAAGAACCGGCACAACCACAGCTGGCTTCTTTCTTGTCCTTGGTGTGCGGAGCTGAGTCAGTTCCCAAAAAGAACTTATTGCTGCCACTGGCGGCCGCGGCAAGCAGCGCGTCCTGGTGGGTGTTGCGCTTCAGAATAGGCAGACAGTAGAAGTGAGGGCGAATACCGCCGGCCAGCATATGGTTGCGGTTATACAGCAAATGATGAGCAGTAATGGTGGCCGCCACCCTGTCAGATGCTGCCATCACAAAATCCACGGCATCTTTGGTGGTGATATGTTCCAGCACTATCTTCAGCTCAGGGAAATCTGCCACCACTTTAGACAGAATATTTTCGATAAAGATGCGCTCGCGGTCGAAGATATCAATCGCAGAGTCAGTCACTTCGCCGTGTACCAGCAACAGCATGCCCTCTTCCTGCATTACCTTAAGTACCGGGTAAATCTTCTCTACACTGGTCACACCTGAATCAGAGTTGGTGGTGGCTCCGGCCGGATACAACTTACAGGCAACCACTTTACCACTGGCCTTGGCCTTACGTATCTCTTCAGGATCAGTGTTATCAGTCAGATACAGCACCATCAGCGGCTCAAAACCGGTTTCAGTATGAGACTTGATGCGCTCATAGTATTCCAGCGCTAGCTCAGTGTTGGTGACAGGTGGCACCAGGTTTGGCATCACGATCGCACGGCCCATGTAACGGCTGGCATCGCGCACGGTATCAGGCAGGGAGGCACCATCGCGCAGGTGGATATGCCAATCATCGGGGCGGGTCAGAGTCAAAGTGGTCATTGTGCTTAGGTTCAGAGTCAAAGTGGTCATTGTGCTTATTCGTTATCTTTGTCGGTAGCGGGATCTTATGTGGAATCCCAACCAAGGACAAGAGTCGTGGTGATGACCCCTTCATAAGACAGGACAAAATAAAACGTTCGTTCACCCCCTAATTTATCGCTCCTCAGATCATAGTGAAAAAAACCTTTCGGCAGGGAGTTTACAAATGGTTACACTATTTCAAGGCAGTGTAAAAGCATTAAAATGCTTAGGAAGGTGCGAACAAGTCCTCGCACCGCTCGGGCTTATGAGCAGAAGCCAGTTCGAGGTATTCAGATAAAGGAAGGCTGGTTGCTTCAAGGCGCAATACCAAAGCAATCGTGATTGCTCGAAAGCCCCGTAGGGCGAGGCTGACAGCCCTATCTGCTTTATTGCCGTTCTCGCTGAGGACTAGGGCCATTAACTTCAAACTGCGCCGCGCATCTAGAGGCTGCCAGTACTCGCAGAGCACGCACGGGATTTATTCGCATTTTCCCTTAAGGTTCAGGCTATGACAATCCAATTACTCTGAGCCATTCGCTGGGTAATTTACACCACCCATGCAGTAAAGACAGTCCATCACCAGTTTCGAAAACTGACCAAAACTAAAGGTGCACCTCCCAATAAAAACAGCTTGTTAACACGATTTTACATGGGATACTGAACGCCACTCCAAAATGAACTATGCCAATTCGAAACTGGCGTCAGCCTCTCTCCCAACTCGCTATCTTTTTTCAAGACCGTTTGGATAAATTGCTGGATATTTAATAACCTGACACAGAATTGTGAATACCCTCGACTAGATCAGGAAGTCATCCATCGATGCGCCTTTATCCAATTCAGCCTTAAATACTTTTGGCGTACGACCTTGACCGGTCCAAGTGATAGTTTCACCATCTACCACAATTTTGTACTTGGCTGGACGTGGGGCGCGCTTCTTGGGAGCTACTTTAGCTGAAACATTACCCAGATCATCCAAAGACAAACCAACTTCAGCCATCTGCTTGCGGATTTCTTCAATTTTCGCAATACGATCAGCCATAGCTGCTTGTTCTTCTTCAGCGGCAGCTTCTCGCTCATCAATAATTTTGTTCAGTTTAGCAGCCAAATCCTGCAATTCTTCCAAAGACAGGTCTTTAACGGCAGCCTTAAAACGACGGGCGTGGGTCAATACATCGAGGAATTCGCTCATAACGTTAGGTCCCAAGTTAATTTTATTGAGTTAGATTTACATCAGCGAAAATAATATAAAGTTATAGCCAATGAATCAAATAAAAATATCTATTTCAAAGCGTTTTTTTTGAATATTAATAAAATCCCAGAGTCTATCGTCTAAATTTAGGCCAATATGGGTAATTGTTAAGGAAGGTGCGAATAAGTCACCTATATACCCAGGACGGGTTCCCCGCTTTAAATTGAACTTTTCTCTATGGTTATGTTATGAACTTTATCATGCAGATTCAATTCCGAAGTGCACCACTATCAGCAGTTGGCTTCTCCTGCCTCTTCAACCATGAACGTTGCACTTATTATCTGAATTCGGGGGTCGATAGCAGCGCCGACTTATTACGCCATGATTTAATAACCATAGGGGGCTGAGTTAGCCAAGCTTGTTGACACTGTATATAATAACAGTGTCTGTGCCTAACAGTCATGGTGGCTATCTTGAACACTTCTGAATTTTTGAAATTAAAACAGATTGTTAAACAACTTCCGCCAAAACAAAAGAAACAGCTTGAAGGGTTTCTTTCCAAACCAGATGGGATGTGTTGTATCACCAAGCTCCTTGACGCTAGTGTGGTCAAATGTCCGCATTGTGGTGAAGAAGAACTGCACAAATGGGGAACAAGTCGCAATAGGCAACGATATCGCTGTAAATCTTGTAAAAAGACCTTCAACGGACTGACAGGGACTGAACTCAATGGAATGCATCATCAGGATAAATGGGAGCAATATATTGAAACCATGCTTGATGGCATGTTCTTACGCCAAGCTGCTAAAGAGTGCGGGATCAGCCTTACCACCTCGTTTAGGTGGCGGCATAA
>JAJNAU010000153.1 GCA_021462625.1 Shewanella sp. | reverse complement strand
TCCTTAACTGCTGAATGAACTTGGCTATCCAGTCACGAGAATATAGGAATCTCGATACGGAGCAACCAAGCCATTCATCAGGGACCCAACAATAGGGACAAGGTTACATACGCAGACTAGTACGATGGAACCCACTTCTAGCTGGCGGTTGGAGCTTGGCTTCGCTCAGTTAATCAGGAAGGTCAGTTATTCCTGGGGAATTAGCACAAGCCTGTTTTCAGGCCTATAAAAGAAAAAGCCACCCGCGGCTGCAATGCTGTTCACTTAGTATGTTTCCGTTACGTTTGAAAGAGAAAGATTGAACCACGAAGACCACGAAGACCACGAAGACCACGAAGAAAAGCTTTTCTTTGCTATCCCTTCGTGTCCTCTGTGTAGCGAGCGAAGTGAGCGCTTCGTGGTGAACTGCTTTTCAAAAACAAAAACAGCCCTGCTTTAGCAGAGCTCTTTTTATATTCGCCTTAACTGAACGGTATTGCCGCAACAGCGGGCCTTTTTATGTGCGGCGTTATTCCACAAAATCCGGAATAACTTTGGGCTTATAGCCTTTAATCGTGCGGAAGAATGCCATCAGCTGATCCATATCCTCAACCATATCGTCTCCGGGATTCAGTGGCTGGGTGATCACTATGGTCTTGCGCCCAAAATCAAATCCAATAAGGATGATGGGTACCTGCGCTTTTTTGGCGATATGGTAGAAGCCTGTCTTCCAGCGCTTGACTTCACTGCGGGTGCCTTCAGGAGCCAGCGCCAGTTTGTATTCAGGATCATCGGCAAACAGCTGTGCTACGGCATCCACCAGATTGTTGTTCTTGCGTCTGTCCACTGGTGTGCCTCCCAGTGCTTTGAACAGCCAGCCCCAGGGTGGGATGAATAGTTGATGTTTTCCGAGAAAGTGAATGTTTTGAGCGAGCGCCCCCCGGGCCATAAGGCCGACGATAAAATCCCAGTTGCTGGTATGAGGACCCACGATAATGATATATCTGCCACTTGATGGCAGTTCTCCTTCAAACTGCCAGCCTGTCAGTTTCATCAGCCAGTGACAAAATTTGGAAAACATAACCCTGATACTCTAAATGGGATGATTAAATAGAATCTCTATAGTTTACCAAGGTATAGTGCAAGGGCATGCGCATAAAGGAGAAATTGTATGTGGATTAAATTAGGTGCAGCTCTGCTGATGCTGCTCTCCCTGAACGCTATCGCCGTGCCTACTGACAATATTGCCAATATGCTTAAGCAGCAGGAGCAGGCCTGGAATAGAGGTGATATTGAGGGCTATATGGCTGGATATTGGCAGGACGACAAGCTGCGCTTTATCTCCAATGGCAAAGCCCGATATGGTTGGCAAACGACGCTCGATGCTTATCGTAAAAACTACCCTGATAAAGCTGCCATGGGGCAACTGAACTTCAAAATAGAAGAGATCAAAATGCTCAGCAACTATGCGGCTTTGGTGACGGGGCACTGGCAGCTGCTGCGTGCGAAAGACTCACCCAGTGGCATGTTCACCTTGCTGGTTGAACGTATCGACGATAACTGGGTGATTACCCATGATCATTCGTCAGACTGAGTCAGTTGCAGCTGCAACTTATCCCTGCTCAGCTCTTTTCCTTTGGGGTTATATCTCAATTCCAGACACTCAAGGTTGCCTGATCTGTGCCACAGCAAAATGCTGGTTGAGCGGGTGCCATATTCCGGATGACAGATAAAGATACTGGATAACCTGCGTTCCCACTCCAGGCTGACGCCGGTATTGGGCAGGCTGTCTTGTGGAGGCAGAGTCTGATCCAGCATCATGGGCAACAGAGATTCGGGAGTTATCTGACTGTGGCTGACAATCGCCTGCTCCAGTGCCATTTTGCCCTTGGCCATTTTCGGCCAGATATCATCGAGATCACCATTACTTACAGCGTGAAACCCGTCTGAAATCAGGGTGCTCTCTTTGCTTCTGCTGTTAAAAACATAGAGTTGGTTTTGCTGCTCATACAGCAGATTGAAGGGGTTATAGCTGTCGCTGTGTTGTTTCAGCCAGTCATCAGATAGCTCGCCTTTCAGCGCCTTTAATACCAGTTCTCCCCGGCTTAGCCTGTCTTCCTGAATGGCTGATAGATCCCGGATATTGGTCAGCGCCGACACCTCGCCCTGAGCGTTGAATCCCAGCCAAGTACCGCCTGCTTTAAGGTCTTTACCTGCTGTTATGCCATTGTTGCCAGGCCACTTATGCATATATTGGGTGGCTCTGTGATGAAATTCATCCCGATTGGCGCAGATGATCAGGGGATAATCCGGGTGGCGGTTTTGAGCAATAAACAGAATACACATAAGCTAACTTATAGGGTTGAAGTCTCTATAAGTTAGCCTGAACAATGAAGATATTACAGCCTGACGGTATCAGTGATGATGGTGGTGGTCATGCTGATGGGTATGTACCAGAGGTTTAGTGATCATCAGGCGAAGTAAGAAGTTACGAGGGCCCAACCGCATCAGGCTGGCACCAAAAAGCAATGCTAGCAAGATCAGCGCAACCCATTGCATACTTTCTGGAAGCGTTATCAAGCTCTCTTTTACCAGGAATATCTGGTCGGCAATTAGCAGAAGCCCACAGATAATCAATACCAAAACAGCACCTTGTTTCAGCGTCATCAATTTGAGTTGCGACCAGTTGAGGATAGGTGCCGCCAGCAGCGTAAACATCACCGCCGAGCCAGACCAACCACTCCATGCCAGCGAAATAGCCAGCACCACGCCTCCCAGACTGCAAAAACGGGTTGGCAGGAACACCAGCATCAAAATCAGTACCTGCATCAACGGATGATCCAGGGGCACAGAAGAGTGTCCTATTAGGTTGGCCAGTATCAAACTGAGCAATACCCAAGGAGCGCTGCGGTCCACCTGTTGGCTGAATCCGAAATGCCAGGCACTTTGATGGGTGTTGGGCTGGGGATCGGTCGGATGCACCTTGAGTAGTGTCAGCAGCGTACCTAAGATCAACAGGCCAACCAGTTGCAGCAACAGAATTTCCGGGCCCAGCAGTAACAGGCTAACCAATAGAGCTTCTGGCCCGGCAAGTCGCTGTAACCACAGGAGCGAGAATTTGTCGGTGCCGGGTGTCAGCCCGAGAGAAAAGCGACCAGCCGCAGCCAAATAAGCGAGTAATAATGCCGGTGCCACCTGAGTCAGCCAATCAGCTAACTGAAGTGTGCTGTGGTCATGCGCTTCATGATGATAACCGGAATCCAATAGCAGCAGTGCAGCCAGCAAGGCTATGCCAAGTAGGCTGCCTATGCCGGCCTGGTATTCATATTTTCCGTGCTTGTCCTGGGGGTGATGCGCATGGGGCTGGTGCAGTACCACATGCAGAATAGAACCTGTGACAAAGGCTTGCAGGTAGACGGTATTGTCCAGGCTCAACTGGCTAAGCAACTGAGTTCCGGCGAAGTATCCGGCAGCAGTCAGGGTCATCATGGCAACCAGTACCACGCTGGCCCATTTTGTGCCTACCTGAGGTTTGAGCAACCACCAGATCGCCAGTCCAACGGGTAAGCGGTGCAGAATGACGCCCAATGCCAGCATCGGGGAGTAACCTTCCTGTTGTGCCAGTACCAGGGCGCCACCGTCGGTCAGGGTATGCAGCAGCAGCCCGCCAATACCCAGCGCCAGAGTCAGGTTATGGGTGACTTCTGAATAGCGCTGAAACAGGCGCTCGCTGGCAGTTGGTCCCCACAGTCCAAGGATGACAAACAGCAATGACCAGACACCGCCGTGATGCAGTAGCTCAGGTAAGATATGCACCAGCACCAGCCCACCGAGAGATACAAAAATAAAGCCGTCCAGCCCTTTCTGCAGACCGCTTCCTGACGAAAAGAAGCGATAAAACACCGGACCTAAGAGTAAGGCTATGCAACTGGCAACTAAATAAAGCATGGAACCTACGGGGTGCGTTGGAAGAAAGGCCGAATATTATAACAGCAGACTTGTTACTGAACCAGGCGGGCCCCTGCTCTGTTTAATATTTCACCGCTTACTTTCTCTACGCGAAATCTGATGTTCACAGATAAACTATAAGCGGCAGATTTTACGAACAAGCGTCAAAGTTGCATGCTATTTGCGCAATTTCAAGTGGGATCTCGCCCTGGTTTCTGGCCAGTAGTAAAAATCATTTCCAGCAAGGCGAGCGAATTACCCACTGTTCAAGTTTGTCTTCTGTATCTGAGTAATTGCTGATATGGCTTCCGGCAGAAACACCTCGCTGACGATGAGCGTTTGCTCCTGGAATCCAAAATATCTGCGTCGTCCCCATAGTGGTTCCGTTACAGCTTGATGGAGTTTTCTGATCAGGTCATTGAGGTGGGAGCAACAATCAAAACGGGCGACTTCAATGTTTCCCGGCAAGTAGTCTTTACTCGAGTACAGTAATTCGCCCAGTGGACGATCGCCGAGATTTTGCAGACCTGCTTCAGGAGTCTGCATCAGTGATTCAGGGATCAGGGTGCTGGCAAAGACCCAGGGGATATCATCAAGTAACAGCAGCACTTCCCGGGTCCAATAACGATGATTGCTTCCCTGGTGCCATTGTTCATCAACCAGCTGCACTCTGAAATCACGGCAATGTGCCTTTAGTTTGGCGGTCAGACTGTCTTTGGATACCAACCAATCCCACAATGGCGCAGAAGGTAAATTTTCCGCTTTTGCTGGCGAAAACCACTGAATTGATTCACCATAAGGAAAGCTGAAGCGGGTTACATCCATCTGATTACTCATTACAAAAGCGGCAAACGCGGGCAGTCTAGCACAGGCCGTAGTCATCAGGTAGAAGCCGCAAAACGGAGTTTGGATAAAAGGAGTTTATCGCCACCATGAAAGCCTTGGTTACTGCAATCGTTCTGATGATGACGTTGATGGCTGCCGGTGTGCGTGCCAATGATGAACCTCAGCCTGTGGCGGATTATGCTTATTACGGATTCGAGCCGGAAATCGTGACCAATTACATTTCCGGGCGTAAGAAACTGGGATTTGTGCGGGTGAGTGTGGAGCTGATGGTGGAGTCTCCGGATGATCTGCTGTTGATGGAGCAACACGATCCTCTGCTGCGGGCCGCTATTGTGGAAATTCTTGGTAATCAACAGGAGGAACAGATAAAATCCAAGACTAGGCGTGAAGATATCCGCCGTGAATGTTTCGAGACCATCAATAAATTGCTGGTGCAGGAAACCGGCAAAGCTCGGGTTGTGAACCTGCTGTTTACCCGTTATCTCTTCGACTGACAGCCTTTTGGGTGTTGGTCACTACCGGCACCCTCATGAAAGCTGCAAAATCCGTTAAATCCTCTCGCCCTCCCAACTCAAGACGTCAGTCAAATGCTGAGCCTGCAAAGGTGAAAATGTCTGGCAAAAGGCTACACCCCAACAATCCCATGAATCTGGATTATGACTTCGAGGCTTTGATTGCGGCACAGCCAAAACTCAAACCCTTTGTTAAACCCAACCCCTACGGGACGCTGTCGGTTGATTTCAGCGATCCGCAGGCTGTCAGATTATTGAACTGCGCTTTGCTGGCGCATCACTATGGGATAAGAAACTGGGATATCCCCAATGGCTTTCTTTGCCCGGCGGTTCCCGGAAGAGCCGACTATTTGAACCATCTTGCGGATCTGCTTGCCGCAGGCGGAAAAATTCCGAGGGGACAAAAAGTCTCAGTGCTGGATATTGGTACTGGCGCCAATGGCATTTACCCCTTGGTTGGTCATCAAACCTTCGGGTGGCGTTTTGTGGCCAGCGATATTGATCCGGTTTCGCTGGAAAATTTCTCCGGTATTCTTGTTGGCAATCAACTGGCAGATCACATTGAACTCAGGTTACAACGGGATGCCAGATGCATTTTCAGCGGAATTATCCGTGATGGTGAGCGGTATGATGCGACTATGTGTAATCCCCCGTTTCATGCCTCTCTGGATCAGGCCACTGCCGGGACCCAAAAGAAATTGAGAAATCTTGCAGCCAGTAAAGGCCACAAACATGACAACAAACTCAAGCTGAATTTCGGTGGGCAAAAGGCGGAGTTGTGGTGTGAAGGAGGAGAGCAGGGATTTCTTGAGAGCATGATCCGCGACAGTCGGCGATTCGCCAGCCAGTGTTTGTGGTTTACCTCGCTGATCTCCAAATCTGACAATCTCAGGCCCTGTCGCCGACTGCTGCAAAAGTTGGAGGCTGACTCAGTTAAAGTAATTGAGATGCATCAGGGCAATAAGATTACCCGGGTACTGGCGTGGAGTTTTTTAACTGCTGAGCAACGTCAGTTGTGGTCCAAATTTAGAGCCTGATAAAGCGTATTTAGGGTAGCTGCGAACAAGTCCTCGCACCGCTCTGGCTAAGGACTCAGGCCATTAATGTCGAGCTGCGTCGCGCATCTCGGGGCTGTCATCACGGGCAGAGCACGCACGGGACTTATTCGCAGCTTCCTTAGGGTCTGTTGACCTTTGAAGATGTTTTTTGCAGCTTTTTGTCGTTGTTTTATACAAAGCAACGCGATTGTGGTGTAGTTGTTCTACATGAATGAGCGTTAATGCAGTAGAAAGCG
>JAJNAU010000152.1 GCA_021462625.1 Shewanella sp. | reverse complement strand
TAAGGACTAGGGCCATTAACTTCAAACTGCGCCGCGCATCTAGAGGCTGCCAGCACTCGCAGAGCACGCACGGGACTTATTCGCACCTTCCCTAATCAACTTGTTCGTTTGATCCACTCCAACCTGCCAAGAGGACACGGATGTCCCCAAAGCAGGTTTTTTATGTCTGCGATCTGGCTCTCGGAGTCATACAAGTACGACTTATATCTATAGCAGGGAAGTGTACTGGCTAGGTCATTTGGGTTCATTTGGTTGATGATAAAGATCACATTAGAAGCGCAGAGAAAAGTTCAATTTTAGGTGGTATCCTGCTCTGCTTGGCCTATGGCATTGTTGGCAAAAAGAGGGGATTGGCAGTTTTTCCTTTGAATGTCAGCAGAAATTGAAAAGCAGGAGTGGATGAATGAAAGTGGGCATCACGGGGTGTGGCTGGTATGGAATGCCTTTGGCCCTTGCGCTGGCTGCATCAGGGTATCAGGTGGTGGGATCAAAGCGTAGTCAGGCGGGTTGCCGGACGCTCACCGATGCGGGAATTGAGGCGGTGCAACTGGACCTGGATGACGCACCTTCATTATCGCAATGTTTGCCTTTGGTGGATGTCGATGCGCTCATTATCAATATACCTCCCGGCTTACGACGGGGGGGAAATGATTATCTCGGGCGACTGGAGCGTCTCAAGTCGTTGTTGCTGCCGCACAGATTACATCGACTTATCTTTATTTCCACCACAGGGGTGTATCCCAATATTGGCGTTGTCAGTGAGGCGGATGCCGGCGCAGACAGCGACAGCATGGTAACGCTGCTTAAGGCTGAGGCGCTGTTTACTGAACCATCTGAGCTGTTGGCCCCTGGCGGGTGGGTCTTTGTGCTGAGATTTGCCGGTCTGATTGGTCCAGGCAGGCACCCGGGGCGGTTCCTGGCGGGGCGGCAGAATGTTTCCGGCGCTGAGCAATCGGTTAATCTGGTACATCTGGCGGACTGTATCGCTGCGACTCAGTGCTTGCTTGAGGCAGAAACCGGCGGTGTTTACAATCTGTGTATTCCCGACCATATGAGTAAACGGGCATTTTACACAGCGGCCACCCGGGCGTTGTATTTAACGACCCCTGAATTTAATGATATTGAACTGGCCGACAAGCGAATCCTGGCACAGAGGATCTGCGATCAGCTCGGCTATGTTTACCGTTACCCCACGCTTGCATCAGCACTCGCTGCTTGCTGAAAATTCACTCTTTATTCCAGTGTATTACTTCTGAAAGGTCAGGTCCGATCGGCACTTGACCTTTGTTATTTTTCCCGATATTTCCCCTCCCATTTTGTGCGGGTTTCGACATTGGTCTAATGCAACAGCACCCGCCGGTTTGATGTTTTTATCAAAGCGCCTCGTTAACTTATTGTTAATTAGTGTTTTGTTTGAATATTGTTGCGGGTCGCAACTTGCGCTTAGACCAAAGTCGCGATTGTCCGAGTCTCCCCCCTTGTTAGATTGAACTGTGACTGAACTACTAAAAAAAATAAAGGGGAGTCAGACTATGGCTTTTGAAAACGAAGACAAGGCTAAGGGATATTGGCGTGAAAACCTCCGCTTGGTGACGGTGTTGCTGGCAATCTGGTTTTTCGTGTCCTACATATGCGGCATCGTACTGGTGGATGTGCTGAATCAGGTTGAATTCGGCGGATTTAAACTCGGGTTCTGGTTTGCACAACAGGGCGCCATGTACGTGTTCGTTGCACTGATTTTTGTCTATGCGACAAAAGCCAATGCGCTGGACAAAAAATATAACGTGCATGAAGACTGAGGAGCGGCGTCATGGATGTACAAACTCTGACATATTTAATCGTGGGGCTGACCTTTGCCCTGTATATCGGCATCGCCATCTGGTCGAAGGCCGGTTCAACCAAAGACTTCTATGTTGCCGGTGGGGGGGTTCACCCGGTAATGAACGGTATGGCGACGGCGGCAGACTGGATGTCGGCAGCATCATTTATTTCATTGGCCGGTATCGTGTCCTTCGTGGGTTATGATGGCAGTGTGTATCTGATGGGCTGGACCGGTGGCTACGTGCTGCTGGCGCTGTGTATGGCACCGTATCTGCGGAAGTTCGGTAAGTTCACTGTGCCGGACTTCATCGGTGACCGTTACTACTCTCAGGCTGCGCGCTCTGTGGCGGTCGTCTGTGCCATCTTCATCTGCTTTACCTATATCGCCGGTCAGATGCGCGGCGTGGGCGTGGTATTCTCCCGCTTCCTGGAAGTGGAAGTAGATACCGGCGTATATATTGGTATGGCAGTGGTATTTTTCTACGCTGTACTCGGTGGTATGAAAGGCATTACTTATACTCAGGTGGCGCAATATTGCGTGCTGATCTTCGCCTTTATGGTGCCGGCTATCTTTATCTCTGTGATGATGACTGGCCACATTCTGCCCCAGGTAGGCTTTGGTGCTGAGCTGATTGATGCTGCAGGAAACGGTACCGGAACCTATCTGCTGGATAAGCTGGACGGTCTGTCAACTGAGCTGGGTTTTGCCCAGTACACCGAAGGTTCCAGATCCCTGATTGACGTGTTCGCGATTACCGCAGCTCTGATGGTAGGGACTGCTGGTCTGCCACACGTTATTGTGCGCTTTTTTACTGTGCCGAAGGTAAAAGATGCCCGCTCCAGTGCCGGTTGGGCGTTGGTATTCATCGCTATTATGTACACTACCATCCCTGCGCTGGCAGCATTCTCCCGCGTGAATATGATTGAGACCATCAATGGTCCTGATTCACAGGGGGTTGACTATGGTTCAGCTCCGGATTGGATCAAGAACTGGGAAAAGACCGGTCTTATCAGCTGGGATGACAAGAATGGTGATGGCAAGATGTACTATGCCAAAGGTGCTGAGAATGAAATGAAGATCGACCGTGACATCATGGTACTGGCGACCCCTGAAATCGCCAACCTGCCAGCCTGGGTGATTGCGCTGGTGGCGGCCGGTGGTCTGGCGGCAGCACTGTCGACTTCTGCCGGTTTGTTGCTGGTGATCTCCACCTCTGTATCTCACGATTTGATGAAGAAAACCTTCAGGCCGGATATATCGGATAAACAGGAGTTGATGTATGCCCGAATAGCAGCTGCTGCAGGGATTGTGATTGCAGGTTATTTTGGTGTCAATCCGCCCGGTTTCGTGGCAGCGGTAGTGGCATTTGCCTTCGGTCTGGCTGCTTCCAGTTTGTTTCCGGCCATCGTGATGGGTATCTTCTCCCGCTCAATGAACAAGGAAGGCGCAATTGCGGGTATGGTGACAGGTATCTCTTTCACAGCCAGCTATATTGTGTACTTCAAGTTTATCAACCCGGCGGCTAATGTGGCGGATAACTGGCTGTTTGGTATCTCTCCTGAAGGCATTGGTATGGTGGGAATGATCATCAACTTCGTTGTTGCCATCATCGTCAGTAAGATGACCTCGCAAGTGCCCGATGATGTGGTTGCCATGGTGGAAGGTATCCGCTTCCCCAAAGGTGCGGGCAGCGCCCAGGATCATTGACCCTGAACGAATAAAACGGAAAAGAGCGCTTCGGCGCTCTTTTTTCTGCCAACCTGTCCTGTCTTTATTTCAGCCTTTGGTCGAATGGCACGCCGATTGTGGGGCGGGTTACTTTGGTTGTGCATATTCAATTGGATACCTCATTATGGATGCCAGCGAATTACTACCTGTTACCGATTTTCTCGTCACCCTGGTGCCCTTTAATCAGTTGCTGCCGGAGCAGTTGAACTACGCCGCCCGTCAGCTGGAGATAGTGTATTTCCCTGTTGCCTCACGGATAGTTTCCATGAGCGATGACGACCGGCGGCTATATATCGTGCGCAGCGGCGCATTTGAAATCCGCGATTTTGAGGGTGAGCTGGTTGACCGGCTGGGCGCCGGAGACTTCTTCGGTTATCCCTCACTCTTGTCCGGCGAACAGATAAGCAACAGCGTGCGGGTGCTGGAAGATGGGCTGGTCTACCAGTTGCCTGAAGGTTGTTTTAACGAGTTTTGCAGCAATAATCGCCAGTTCAGCCGGTTTTTCAATCGGGCCTATGCTCGTCGCATGCGTAACGAAGCCAGATTCAAAGCTCGAAACATGCTGACAACCAGCCGGCTTAACAGCCTGATGTCGGGCGATCCTGTCAGCCTGGATATTGGCGATACCGTCGGCTCTGCCGCCCGCCTGATGTCCCATCACCGGGTATCTTCGGTGTTGGTGCTGGAGCAGGGGCAGCTGGCCGGTATTCTGACTGACAGAGATCTGCGTAACCGGGTGCTGGCCCAGGACCGGGATGCTTTTACGGCCATCACGGATGTGATGACTGCTTCGCCGCTCACCGTTGAGCCGGAAACCCTGGTGTTTGAGGCAATGGTGTTGATGGGGGAGCACAATGTGCATCACCTGCCGGTGACTCGGGATGGCCGTCCGGTGGGCATGGTGACCAGCACCGATTTGCTGCGCAGTCAAAGCTCCCAACCACTGCTGATGATGGGGGAAATAGACCGTCAGCAAGACGTAGAAGGGCTGGTTAACCTAAGCAAGCGCATTCCATTGTTGCTGCAGAATTTGATCAGCGCCGATGCCAGGGCCGAAGAAATAGGGCGTATCCTGACGTCGGTGACAGATACCCTGACCCGACGACTAATCGATTTGGTCCAGTTGCAGTTGGGGGATGCCCCGATGGAGTTTTGCTGGCTGGCCTTTGGCTCTCAGGGACGTCAGGATCAGGTGGCTTGCTCTGATCAGGATAACGGCCTGCTGCTCGAGCGCGAGCCGAACTTGCAGGAAGCGGCGTATTTTGAGGCCCTCACGACGCGGGTATGTGATGGGCTCAATGCCTGTGGCTACATCTACTGCCCCGGGGGCATTATGGCGATGAACCCCGGGTGGCGCAAATCTCTCAAAGGTTGGCAGCAGTATTTTGCTGGCTGGATTGACAGTCCGGAACCCAAGGCATTGATGCACGCGAGTATTTTCTTCGACATGCGGTCGATTTACGGCCCCGAGCGGCTTTTTGATCAGTTACAGATCAGCGTACTTGAACTGTGTCGTAATAAGGATATCTTTCTGGCGATGCTGACCGGCAATGCACTGGATACCCGTCCGCCGCTGGGTTTTTTCCGGCAATTTGTGCTCGAGCGTGATGGCAGTGAGGTGAAGGGCATAGATCTCAAACACAAAGGCAGCGCCATTATCAATGATATTGCCCGGGTATACGCCTTGAGCGCGGGTGTGCGGGAGATTAATACACCCAAGCGCATCCGCCAACTGGTTGAACTGGGAGTTATCAACCGCAAGGATGCGCTTAATCTGGCCGATGCTCAGGAGTTTATTGCTCATATGCGGCTAGCTAATCAGGGGCGGCAGGTCGAGCAGGGATTGAAACCAAACAATTATCTCAAGCCCGGCGAGGTGTCGTCATTGGTTCGTTATCAACTGAAAGAAGCATTCAAGGTGGTGGATGATGCCCAGTCGGGCCTGCGACTGCGATTTATGCGGGCGTTCTGATGCGGTTAACCCTTGGCTTGAATCCGCTGGCGCGCTGGCGACTTATTCGCCGGATCACCAACACTGCGGCACAATGTCGGCAGCCCTGGTTGTCAGCATATCTGCTCAGCCTGTTGCCGTTGCTGGATTGTGGGGTGGATGAACTGCCAGTGCTGGCCTTTGATTTGGAAATGACCGGGCTGCAGCCGCATATTAATGAGATCCTCAGTCTGGGGGCCGTACCTGTTGATGGCCGGATCTTGCGTTTAAATGGTGCCCGGCATTGTCTGGTGGCCAATGACACCGGGGTAGGGCAAAGCGCCTGTATTCACGGCATAGTCGATCGGGACCTGAAAGACGCCATGCCTCTGGCGCAGGCTATGGAGCAGTTTTTTACCCTGGCTTGTGGTCGATTTTTGCTGGCACATCATGCGCCTTTGGATCTGAGTTTCCTGTGTTATCACCTCAACCGTTTGTTTGGTGACTCTGTATGGTTGCCGGGTATTGATACTATGCAGCTGGAGCATCGTCGACTGAAATTAGCCAATCTGCCCCTGAGTGACGGTATGTTGAGATTGGGGGTGTGTCGCGAGCGCTATGGCTTACCGAACTATCCAGCTCATAATGCGTTGATTGATGCCATTGGCTGCGGAGAATTGTGGCTGGCACAGCGCGCTGCGATAAAACCTGCTGAGGTGATTGAGTTGCTGTGCTGAACGGGTGTATTAAACAGGCAACAGCCATCAACTTGTCAGGTATTGCCTGATCGGGAAAGAGTGCCGTCAGTGGCTTTGAACGTCTGTATGTAAACCGCTAAGGTTTTTTCGGGGAGACGATTTATTGTTTACTCGATTGGCCTTAATGAAAGGTCATCATCTTTCGGATTAGCGGTCCCCCCGGTAATCCCCCTGAATCATGGGCGCTATGGGTGTTGCTGAATCCCGGGGCGGTGAAAAACGCCTCTATGATGAATAATGCAGATCGTTTTAACTCGTTTAACGATCTTTCAGGGGCTTCATAATCAGCCGCGACCTAAGTTGCGGCTGATTTTTTGTGTCTGAATTTTCTAAAGAGCTACTCGTGACCGCTGAGTTATGCCAAGCGCGGGATATTGATGTTTTTGCCAAACACCTTCCCATGGATTGGGTGGCTGAAGCTGTGCAGCAAACGCAAACAGGCCGGGCGTCACTTCGTACCCGC
>JAJNAU010000151.1 GCA_021462625.1 Shewanella sp. | reverse complement strand
GATTACAGATTACAGATTACAGATTACAGATTACAGATTTTACTATCTTTTGATTTTTGTGGAGATAGTCCGGATGAGCGCACCCAACATTCTTGATATTTCTTCCGCTCTGATAAGAAGCGCTTTAACAAAGGCATCGTCAAGATAACCAATATCACACCCGATCATTGCTTGGGTAATCAATTCGGCCAGTGAGCCCTTTGCAATAAAAAGAAACTGAACTTGTTCTTTATAACTTTGCCTCTCGATGCCCTCCGCAATATTTGAAGGGACAGAAAGAGCAGACCTGGTGATTTGATCTTTAAATCCCCTATCCCTCAAACTCCGACACTGCTTATAAGTATCGCAAGCGGTTTCGTAGCTCAGTTGCCATACCTCTAGTGTTTGAAATTTCATATCCGTCCTTGGAAAGAGTTCTGTATGACCGAAGGTCGTTCTATAGCTACGAAGCAACGTTCTAGTAGGCCGCAGGCCGTTCTGTAGCTGCGAAGCAGCGTTCTAGTAGGCCGCAGGCCGTTCTGTAGCTGCGAAGCAACGTTTTAGTAGGCCACAGGCCATTCTGTAGCTGCAAAGCAGCGTACTAGACGTGAGCCTGCGAGTACTCTGCGTTATAGTCCTGAGATCGTGGCCACTGCCACTGCTGTGTTGTAAATGATTTGGGTGACTTGACTCCACAGAGTAAGGTTATCTTTATATTCAGTGTCCAGCGGAACAATTACCGTATCACCAGGGATGAGTTCATCGCGATTGCTGAACCAGAGGGAACCGCTTGGGAGCATTACACTGCCATCTGCTTTAAGTACATAGATCCGGTCATCATCTGCACGGCGGCGTGAGCCACCTGACATGTCTAGATAATTATCCACAGTCAGACCTTTCTTGTATCTGTGAGTCGCAGCGTGTTGTACCTCACCCATTACAGCTACAGTTTGGCGAGTTGAAGGAACATATAGAACATCCTGATCTTGCAACTGCAAGTCAGCTTGCTTCACGCCCATCGCAATGGCCGGCAAATCTACCACCAAACGACCAACAGGTTCGATATTCTCAATGTCAGTCAGCATTAACTGAGCATCGTTATAGTTAACTACTTTGCCGTCTTTGGAAACACCACGGGTCGCGATATCACGGCGTAATTGGTCTGCCAGTTTTTTAATTTCAAGTTTTTCCTGTTTACGGATGGATTCACGTACAAAAACCGCTGCCGGCAGATAAGCGTACTCGGTAAAACCACCGGCACGAGTGATAATATCAGCCAGGGTTTCACCGCGACGAATGTTATATACACCCGGGAATTTGAGTTCACCACGAATTTCTACTGACTTGTAATCCTGCCAGTCCGGGGTGGTTTTAACGGTGAGAATATCGCGACCTTCCAACAATATATTGGCGTTTGATTCACCTTTAAGCGCTTGGTTAAGTGCAACAGTCTTATGCTCGATTGTAGACGCGATATCACTGGTTGCTGTGCGGGTCAGCTCAGCACGGGAGGTATAGGCACCTTCTCTAAGACCACCGGCAGCCTTAACCAGATCTATCACCTTTCCGCCAACAGGTAACGGATACAGACCTGGCGCACGAACCTCACCGTTGATAGCCACTACCTGCACAGGTTCACCTGCGCGCGCCTGGCTATTGAGCTTGATAATTATTGGATATAGCAGTTCATTACGGTTCATCACCCCGCTGAGTTTGATAAGATCGGCGTCGTCAAACAGGTTAGCGAGCATCTTTTTCACCTCGCCTGTAATGAGTTTCTGCTCCTCATCCGATATGGTTTCAGCATCGCTGCTAATCACCACACCACCCAGTTCATGACGCTGTGAAAGCGTTCTTTGTTGCAGTTCTGAAAAACCGGCCTTGAAGAGATCAGAACCAATCAAGCTGTCACCAGAAAGCGAAGTCACCTTTTTGACACGTTCTTTAACCAGCTTATTCAACTCATAACGGTTTTGAATCTCATCATTAAAATTGAAAATAATGATCTTATCGCGAGCTTTTATCTCTAGATTCTGTGAGGCATCTTTATTGATGATCGCAAGGCCGGGTGCAAACTGATGCACCTCAATATCACCAAAATCATTTTTCTCGCGGATAATCAAGGCAAAATCCAGATCAGCAGACAAAGCCAGCTCACCCCAAATTGTTGGCAGCAGATCGCTGATACGTTGACCTTTATACCACTGGTATTTACCAGGGCGAACGACTGCCCCCACGATAGTGATGGCATCTTCAAACTGGTTAGAGGCACTCTTTACGTTTAGCGCATCACCGCCTTTGGCTTTCAGTTGTTTGCCTTTTGCCACGGTCAAGTCAACATTAATGACGGTTTTCAGTCCCTGAGCATTGAATCGCTCAACAGAGCTGGACTTGGGATAAGCGCCGGACTTCAATCCCGCAGCCATGGTCAGTACATCGCCAAACGTATCGCCTTTGGTCAGCTCGTAAATCGCCGGGCGGTGAACTTCACCGGTCACGCGAATTTGATCTTTCACGGACGGAATAAACACCACATCTCCAGACTGCAGACGAATATCGCCCGAGGCATCCCCTCTCATCAGCAGATCATACAAATCAAATGAGCCAACCAGTTTACCATTTCGCTTAACCTGAATGTGGCGCAAGGAGCCAATATCATTCAAGCCTCCGGCAACAAACAGCGCCTGAGTCACAGTTGATAGACTGGAGACTGTATAAGAACCCGGCTTATAGGCATCACCGGCAACGAAAATTCTGATTGAGCGCAATTCCCCCATGGTGATATTGGACTCGACACCTATCATTTGAGTTTTAATTTGTTTGGCAAGAGATTGACGCAGCTCAGAGAAGGTCAAGCCAGCAACAGATATAGGGCCAAGGTCAGGAAATTGAATGGTACCGTCACGGTTGACCATTAACGTCACTTCCTCGTTCTCCTTACCGTAGAGTTGCACCTTGATGTTGTCACCGGGGCCAACAACATATTGAGATGGCACAGGTACATCAGACACCGGCGCAAACGTAGTGGGCTCGCCGGCAAACATGTCAATACCAAAGCGTTTCAGTTCCTGATCCTCTCCACTCTCTTCAAAGCTCAGGTCTTTCTTTTTGTTTCGCTCTTGGTCTTGGGATTTAGAACCCCTAAACTCGTCATCCTGTAGTTTACTTTTGTCCCCTCTGGGATTAACCAAATTGGGGTTATCCAGTCTTTTGTCTTGGTTATTCCCGCCAATACCACTCAGCATGGAAGGATCAATCCCGTACTGACGAGCCAATCGTTCCTGCTCGGCGCGGGGCAACTTTTTGAATTGCTCGATCATCTCGGGGGATGGGGTAAAGGCATTAGCGTGCCCCGTCAGGATTGCCAAAGCACTCAGGCCCACAATGATCAGGGTTTTGGTTTTGTTAAACACCGGTCTCTCCGTGGCAAAAACAACAAGATTAACGATTGGAATTATTTTGAATGCTCACAGTGCGAGCTGATAAGAGTCAGGTTTTAGGGACCCAAGGGTGATTTTTAGGTTCAACTATAGAGGAGCTTTCATTACGCTTTGGGCACGCTGCCGTCCGTGTGGCGCTCGGAGAGGGGCTTCGGCTTTAGCTAAAGGACAGAAACTGTTCTGTTTTTTGCCATCCTGGCACGCTACCGCCCTTAGATTACGGCCTCCAAATTGCCCTTAGATAGATCCATCTAAACATATAATTTTCAGCAAGTTACGGGTAGACACTCACAACAGCAGCTAATCGTAACGTGTCTCTGCGGGAGGGTAATTACGCTACCGACTACTCCGTACATCCTGTACTTCGCTCATCGAGCCAGCTAAAGCTAAAAAAGATGCGGTTTGAGAATAACAGCTCCCAAAACAAGCGCGCAATTGTAGCAAGCCCGCACAGCAATAGTTTGCTCTCAAATCAGGCAGTTGTCCTTAAAAAACTTGATGGACATCGGAATTCAGAACTAAGCTCCAACAGGAAGAAATAAACCGGATATTAATTCTGCAACTTATTCTCGCGACCGCGGAATCCAATACAAAAACTCCATATGGCAGATCTCAGGTAGATTTCAAGGTAGTTGACCAGATTTTCCAATGAAGCGGCTCTTTTTTGACCGCCATGTTGATTGTTCTCTGCGCTTCTTGGGTTCAGGGTTACCGCACCAACGGGTGTCCACTTTCAGGTCTCTTTAGCCCAGCGCTCAGGATGCTTGGCTTTCGCCTGGTGATATACAGCATGTCGTTTTGCCAACACCTTAACGTCTTGGTTACGATGCCTTTCCGCGGCCGTGACAAACTTGATCGCGCTATGGTGATGTTCGTTATTGTATTAGTTGACGAAGCTCAGCATCCATTCACGTGCTGCGGCTAAGTCCTCAAAGCCATGCTCTGGGTAATTGGAGCGGTACTTGGCAGTGCGGAATAAAGATTCCGAATAAGCGTTATCGTTACTGACACCAGGACGATTGAAGCATGTGCGGATCCCCATATCATCAAGCTTCACGAAGCAGCCCTCACTGAAGGTTGCGTGCTCTATCAGCTGAGAAGCAAGCGTACCGCATTCACAGTCACGGACTTCCCAACCAACGATTTTCCGGCTGTAAATGTCCATGACCATATAAAGGTACCAGTACAGGCCCGAACATTCGATGTTGACTAGCTGATATCCCAACTCCAGATCTCATTGGGTTCAGTTGCCTCATGAGAAGTGGGTTCTGTTGCTGGTCGTGGCGGTTTCGCTTTACCTCGATGGTGTAGTTTGTCATTAGCTTTGAGCACACGATAAGTGATTGACTCGCTAGCGATATACTCTCCTTTATCAGCCTGCCGCGGTACGATCTGACTCGGTGGTAAACTGGCATAGTCAGCTTCATTGCAGATATTCAGAATATGCTGACGTTCTTGCTGTGACAGCTTATTTTTCGGCTCTGACTTGATGGCCAGAGGCGAAGATCTGGTAGCACATTCTCTTGTGGCGAGCGCCAACGGCGTGTGCTACCAGTATAATTTCAGCGGCCTTGTACTGAGGTGCGCCATTAGCGACAGCTTCATCAAAAAGCTCCAGCAGTGCCTGACGCATATCAAGCGGGGTTAGTCCTCCTCGCTGTCGAACTCGTACAAGACATTGAGCTTTTTTGACAGCACCAACAGCGCAGCTGTTTCAGCTAAGGCTTTGTCTTTGCGTCGCAGTTCAGCTTCCAATTGACGGATGTGCTTTTTGTCAGCCTTACGCTTTGCCTGCTCAGCTTTTTTAGATTGTTCGGCTTGACCAGCGCCGCTGATACAAGCGAGTTTCCAGGCTTTCACCTGTTCAGGGAATAAGCCTTTCTTTCGGCAATATTGGCTAAGCTAAGCTTCAGACAGACTGGCAATTTCGATGACGGTGGTGAACTTAGCTTCAGCAGACCACTGCTCGGAGTTTTTTTGATTACCTGGCACAGGCTTACCTTCGGAGCGAAGTTTACTGCGCCAATTGTACAATGTTGCTTCGCTGATGTGTTCTTGTGCAGCAACTTCCGGGATGGTTTTATTATGCGGTGGCAGCAGTTTCTTTAAGACGGCTGTTTTTCTCTCTTCTGAATATTTCGGCATAGTGTCCTTCATTAGCCCTCCATGGATGGATTTTTGGGCGATTAAACATCTGGACAACTATCCTGACACCGGGAGTCTCTTACATCTTTACTGGCCTAACTTTCAGGTTTTAAACGTCCACTCTTATCAATTGTTCAATGGGTACCTTGGTCGACTGCAGTTTCCCCAAAACCTGCAGCAATACCATGCACCTTTTGTCCCCGCTTTTTTGCTCAAATACACCTTCCAAGGCAGCAAAAGGACCCTCTTTAAATTTGACCTTTTCGCCAGGTTGGAACTCTGGCATCTCAACTTTTAACTCGGCCGCAATCTCTTCCAGAGGCAACCCTTCCTCATTCAGGATCCCCAATGCCTTTTCCTGCCTGCGCAGGGCAAAGACCAAGTGACACAGAGGCGTCATCTGCTCGCGGCAATCAACAATGTCTGACACACCACGGGTAGATTTAATACGAGCGACACTGGTCACCGCAGGATCAAATCGGGCGAATATATAATTGGGAAAAAGTGGGACTAACTCAACGACTTCTTTACCACGCAGGGTTCTTTTTTGTCGAACCAGAGGGAGATACGTCTGGATATGTTGTAAATTCAGATTTTGTTGCGCCCGCAGTTCATTCTTGGGCTTACAGTACAGCAGGTACCAGGCATTCATTTGCAAATTCTCACGCTATCAATAATGTCTTCAGCATTCCTTTGCCCGGCAAGAATATTACTAAAATGCGTCCCCATTTGAAAGCATCCATTACCCTACTGGCTAACTCCCATCACCTTGTATCAGATTGGTTAGGGTCTGTTCATAGCCTGAACCTTAAGCATTTAGGTGCTCCCATATCGCTTCCAAACTGTCTCCTTGCCTGGCTTTTGACTGCTGAGCTCGGAGACAGTTTTTTGTAATATATTCTATTGCCCAACTCAAATCAGCTCGTAGCAGGCTTAATGACTTTGCTGCCAAGGATTTCATCACTGGCTCGAACCAACCTTGGGTGGACTCATACCCTGAACCTTAAGCATCAAAATGCTCCCATGCTGCCTCCAAGCTGTTGCCACGCCTGGCTTTTGACTGCTGAGCTCGGAGACAGTTTTTTGTAATATATTTGTCAGGTCCCCGGTGATTGATAGGCTTCACGCGAAATAGCTCAGGTGAAGTTTGATAGTACCCCTTTAGTCTTTCAATTGGAGGGGTATG
>JAJNAU010000150.1 GCA_021462625.1 Shewanella sp. | reverse complement strand
CGCTTTCTACTGCATTAACGCTCATTTATGTAGAACAACTACACCACAATCGCGTTGCTTTGTATAAAACAACGACAAAGAGCTGCAAAACCCATCTTCAAAGGTCAACAGACCCTAATTTCGCTACCAACAATCCCAGCCACAAGTGTAAAAACTTTTCTTCATCAAAGCACTTGTTTACCCTTGGCTTACCCGTCATCTCCAACATGGATCACCAATTGAACATTGCTTCGCTTCCTTTGATGCTGGCCGGTCCAGTACTGCGTCATTGTAATACTCATCACTTCACTCTCTGGTTTGTTACCTCAAGTCCGCTGGGGGTGGTCACGTTGAACCTGGGCGAGCGTAACATCGTCCTGAATGGCGACAATCTGCACCGAATTCAGCTGGGCAGGAAAGCCTGGCAGTATTTGGTGCAGGTCAATGAACCGGATCTGCTGCCTTCGGATCAGATCATTTCGTATCGTCTGATCGACAGCGAGCAGGGTGAACTGTTCACCGGCATTCAGGGACTTTGTTATGACGGCGCGCAGGCCCCTAATATCGTTCTGAATCCTGAAATCCACACTCTGATGCACGGCTCCTGCCGCAACCCCCACCACCACAGCGCCGATGCTCTGGTAGCGGCCGATAACCGTATCAGCCAAAGCGATCCACTGGAGCGCCCATCTTTGCTGATGATGACAGGTGATCAGGTGTATGTGGATGATGTCGGCGGTCCACTGCTGTATGCCATTGGCAAAGTGATCCAGGCCCTTGGGCTGCCCACCGAAGGCTTTGAAGGCGCAACGTTGAACAATTCCAATCAGATAAGCTATCACCCGGCGGCTATGTATCAGCGTCACAAACGCCTGCTGCCCAAAACCGAATATCCGGCTAAAACCCCGCTATGGCACTGGTATATCAATCATCCAATCTTTACCACGGCTATGGGGGAAAACCACTTGGTAAGCCTGAGTGAGATCATCGCCCTGTATCTGCTCGTTTGGTCGCCTGAACTGTGGGATCGCATCGATATTCCCCGCAATGTTAGTGGCCTGAGCCGGGCCAATCAAGCCAGATGGCAGCAGGAGTGGCAACACCTGCTGGAATTCAAGGCTGGCCTTATCCAGGTACGCCGACTGCTGGCCCATATTCCGACCTATATGATCTTCGATGATCACGACATCACTGATGACTGGAATCTGACCGCCAAATGGGAAGAAGCGGCTTATGGTCACCGTTTTTCACGGCGCATCATAGGTAATGCGCTGATTGGCTATACCCTGTTTCAGGCACTGGGCAATCAGCCCGCCCGCTTTGCCGCTATCCGGCCGCAACTCGATGCCCTACTGAACGAGCAGGGACATGTACTGGACAAGCAAAAGCACCATGACCTTATTGACACCCTGCTGCAGTTTGAGCAGTGGCATTACAGCCTGGAAACCAGCCCCAAAATCGTGGTGCTCGATACCCGTACTCGCCGCTGGCGCAGCGAGTCCAATCTGGCCAAGCCATCGGGGTTGATGGATTGGGAAGCGCTGATGGATCTGCAGCAGGAGCTGGTCAATCTGGACAAGGTGATCATCGTCTCCCCGACGCCCATGTTTGGCGTCAAGCTGATAGAAGCCGTGCAGCGCACAGCCACTTTCCTGGGAGCTTCGCTGCTGGTGGATGCGGAAAACTGGATGGCCCACCCGGGCACCGCAGGCTCCCTGCTGAGTATCTTTACCCACAGAAAAACGCCTCAGGAATTTGTAATCCTCTCAGGCGATGTGCACTACTCCTTTGCCTATGATGTCAGCGTGCGTTTTCGCAGCCAAAGCCCAAACATCTATCAAATCACCACATCCGGCTTCAAGAATCAGTTCCCCGACAAACTGCTGCCCTGGTTTGATAAGTTAAACGGTTGGCTGTACGGTTACTTCTCGCCACTGAACCTGCTGACCAAGCGCAAACGCATGCTGGTGCGTGGCCGCAGGCCTAACGGCGATATCCGTAAGCGCCTGGTCAACCAAAGCGGTGTCGGCATAGTCACCTTCTCGCCAAAGGGGACGCCCCAGAGCATTTGCGTACTGCACGGCAATGGCAGCCAAACCGGTTTCGAGCCACCGGGCCACATATTCAGCCACCAGGAGCAGGCGCCTTTGCCTCACAAAGACCAGTAGCCAACGCCGGCTCTCCTGGCCCTCAATTCGGGACTGGCGATTTTGGAAACGCCAGCCCATCTACTTGCCAGTCATGCTGTTTACCGGTCACAGGATCGGTGAATCTCAAGCGATAGGCCAGCAGCTGGAGTGGCTGGTCGAAGTTGTCTGCGGTTTTGGGCAGCAGCTGTGGGTAAAATCTGTCGTTAAGCAGCGGCATTCCCAGCGACAACATATGTACCCGCAGCTGATGGGTTTTACCGGTAATGGGGCTGAGCTCGAACAGGCCGATATCTCCCTGTACTGCCACCAGGGCGATTTCTGAGTGAGTATTGGCCTCGCCCTCAACCAACTGCATCAAAAAACTAGGCTCTGCCGGTTTCATCCGGTTTTTCACCGTCCAGCACAGCGGCAATTCCAGCTCGCCTGTCACAGCCTGACGCTGCAGCTGCGGTGTTAACCGTGCCAGTGCCTGATACTCCTTGAAGATGGTCCTGGATTTAAACAGCTCGTGGTAATGATGGCGGGTCGCAGGATTAAGGCTCATCAGCATGATGCCGGCAGTCTCTCTATCCAGTCTGTGGGCCGGAGATACTGTCTCTATGCCGGTGCGCAAGCGCAGGCGATGCACCAGACACTCGTTGACATAGTTGCCACTGGGCGTTACCGGCAAAAAATGCGGTTTGTGAGCGATGAGGATCTCCTTATCCTGATAAAGTATCTGCTCCTCAAAAGGGATGACAGTTTCCGCCGTCACTTCACGGTAGTAATAGACTCTAGCAGTCGGGCGATAGGGTGTGGTTTCATCAATCAGAGTGCCATCCTGCCAGTGCACCTTGCCATCCTCAACCCGCTGGCGCCATACCGCTTCGCCGATACGGGCAAAGTGACTGACAAGAAAACTCAGTACAGTGGGTCTGTCTGTCACCTCGCGGGGTAAAATAATATAGGAAGGCTGGGCGGCACGAACGGTCGTCATGGCAAAAATATGAGCTTGAAAAACTGAAGGATATTGTACCCCTCATCCACAACAAGTGTCAGCCAAATCCGGAACCACCTCACAGGACTGCTCAGGAGCCTGACTGATCAGGGGCAAATCCTCCTTAAATAGGCATGGCAACCAATTGGAGCAATTGAGGCTTGGCACCATACCTCGCCGGTTGGGCAATTGCCGACCCGAGAGAATGTTCACTGTTTGCCGGCCTTCCAGCACTATCGACAGAGCATCATCTTGCAGTTGATTGAAGTCGATGATGTCGCACTGGGTGGCGATGGGGTAATACCATTCCGCATAGGAGTTTAGGGTCTGCTAGGGTCTGTTGACCTTTGAAGATGGTTTTTGCAGCACTTTGTCGTTGTTTTATACAAAACAACGCGATTGTGCTGTAGTTGTTCTACATAAATGAGCGTTAATGCAGTAGAAAGCGACGACAAACGCTGCCCGAAGGACTCGGCTATACGCGCTTTACTCTTTGTTGCAAGGTATTTGCTTAGGCCCACTAGGCGGCATACCTTGCGTCGCGATTAAAGCGCCTCTAGAACGAGCAAAATTCAACCATGAAAGGTCAACAGACCCTAACCTTTGGTAAATATTTTTACAGCTGTTTGTGGGTTGTTTATCCAAGGCAGAGGCTTCGATGTGTAGCCAGCCTCCATGAGAAGCCGGTAACGTAAGAGCAAGGGGCCGTAAAAAGGTCAACAGATCCTAATGAGTCCAGTCTTCCCGGTGGCCTCGTAACAGGTTACAAGACTCGCACAACAAGACAGAGAGTCATAGGTATTTATGACAGCCGCAGCCTCAATTATTCCAACCGTCCCCGATAGCACCCTGTACTCAGCAACTCGTGGAAGTCTTCTGCCAGGCGCTCACTCATCTGCGCCGAACGCCGCCAGTAAGCCTGGCGGGAGCGGGTATCCAGGGTTTTAAAGTCATCCCTGTCGGGAATTTTTCCATAGGGTAAGGAAGCGATAAATTCATCGCTGGGTGCCAGAATCAGCGCATTATCATAGTTACCGCTCAAATGGCTGGCGCGCCTGTATTTCAGCCCCTTATCGAACCAGCCCGGTGCCATATAGGGATAAAAATGGGGGTACAGAGTCAGGCCCGGCGCCTGACTTAAGTCCAAATCGAAATGGTAGTCGGTAATACCGCCATCATAATAGTGACCCGGCACAGCCCCGGTGATATTGCTCACAGGCGGCAGCAACAGTGGAATGCTGCCACTGGCCTGCAGCACAGCCGCCAGATTGGCGTCATTCAGCGCAATATAATCGCCGGGCAAATCGAGCAGTGCTGCAAAGGGAGATCCGACTCGGGCAGTACCAAATACCAGCCGCTCAAAATGCCAGCCCAGTGTCTGACGACTCAGCAAATTGGTGAATGCCGCCACCCCCAACCCAGCCGCCAGCACGGGCTTGAAAAGCAAACGGTTGAGGTGTCGGGCACGACAGGCAATAAAGTGACTGTGCACTCTGGGGTGGGCCAGAATTTCTGCGCCGCCCAGCTCCCCCAGAATATGCCTGATAATCCCCTGCACCTGACGCTCAACCTCCCCTCTGTCGGGTCGGCTGTCATAACGCTGGGCGATATAGGCCTGCTCCAGCCGCTGGTAGGCAGCCAGTGGATCAGGTTGGGCCAGACAAGCCAGACGCCAGGCCCCTGATGACGCCCCAAGGGTGTAAAGAGGCCGTGAGGATTGAGGTAAAAACTCACTGAACAGGTACTTGTCCAGCCCGGCAATGCCCAGCCACTTAGGGCCTCCGGATGCTGCCAGCAGCTGGGTAAACAGGTCGGCGTGAAGCCCCCGCTCCAGAATCACCTGCCTTGCCCGTTTACCGGCCAACAGCCTGATTGAATTCACATTAATCCCCTTCCCTATCGTTGGTTGCCGACTATAACAGATGTTTTGGCGCTGCCGGGGCAAACCAGCAATCGATGTTTTTACAGGTACTTTTAGCAGGCGTATACTGCCGCCGGATTTTTCATACAGAGGTAACACACATGATTCTGGACACACTGGCAAACCGTGGGCAATACATCAATCTGCATCCGGGTATTGCACTGGCCCTTGAGCATCTGGCCACCACGGATTACAGCCAAGCGCCAACTGGGCGTTACGATATCGATGGCGATCGAGTGTTTGCCATAGTCAATGACTATGCCCCCCGTGACAGAACCACCACCCCGTTAGAAATCCACCGGGAATACATAGACGTGCAATTGGTGGTGCGCGGTGAAGAAGCCTGTGGTTACCTGCCATTAGCTGGCCGCACGCCAGATAGCCCATACCATGCCGGGCGTGATTTTGCCGAGTTCACCAGCGCGCCTTTGCTGGATGAAACCAATTTTATCACCCTCAAAGCCGGTATGTTTGCCATCTTCTTCCCGGAAGATATCCATATGCCGGGCGCTGCGCCGGGCAGTGAACAGGTGCGCAAAGTGGTGGTTAAGGTCAAATACTGATCCGGCGCTATAAACTCAGGCATTTCAGCGCGACAATGCCGGAGTGTCTAGGGTCTGTTGACCTTTGAAGATGGTTTTTGCAGCACTTTGTCGTTGTTTTATACAAAGCAACGCGACTGTGTAGTTGTTCTACACAAATGAGCGTTAATGCAGTAGAAAGCGCGTCTAGAACGAGCAAAATTCAACCATGAAAGGTCAACAGTCCCTAAGAGGTTTTTTGCTAGAACAAAATTTGACCACGGAAGACCAAAAGACCCTAAGGAAGGTACGAGGACTTGTTCGCACCTTCCCTAAGTTGATATAAGGTTTGACTGGATTACACTCAGCCCATATTTTATCTTTTAATCCCAGACCGTTACCCCACGGGCCATATTATGTTCGATCCCCTGCAACATATCATCGCTGAACTCAGTCCCTACCTGCACCATTACGGCCTGTTTATCCTGGCGCTGGCAGTGGCGGTAGAAGGCTTTGGCATTCCCGCACCGGGACAATCTTTTCTTATCGTCTCCGGCATACTGGCCACCAACGGAGATATGTCGCTGCCCGGCGTGCTCGCCACCGGCGCACTGGCGGCCTTCAGCGGCAACTGCATCGGCTATTTTATCGGCCTGAAATTCGGCAAAGTGCTGCTGATCAAAGGCTGGGTAAAACCGGAAACCGAACAGAAACTACATACCTTTATCGGTAAATACGGCATAGCCACCCTGCTGATAAGTCGCTTTGTGGAAGGACTGAAACAAACTCTGTGTATCGGTTGTGGCATCGCTGAGCTGCCCCTGAGCACTTTCCTGCTGGGCAATGCACTGGCGACTTTGGTATGGGTGCTTATTTTCGGTCTTGGACCGGCAATACTCATCCAGGAAATGGGACCCCTGCTAGCCTTTTATCACAGCCATCATATGCAACTGTGGGGGATTGGCACAGCTCTCATCGCCATTGGCATAATGGCCTTCTGGCTCAGGCAAAAGGGTCGCGGCTGAGCACCTAGGGTCTGTTGACCTTTCATGGTTGAATTTTGCTCGCTCTAGACGCGCTTTAATCGCGACGCAAGGTACGCCGCCTAGTGGGCCTAAGCAAATACCTTGCAACAAAGAGTAAAGCGCGTATAGCCGAGCCCTTCGGGCAGCGTTTGTCATCGCTTTCTACTGCATTAACGCTCATTTGTGTAGAACAACTACACCACAATCGCGTTGCTTTGTATAAAACAACGACAAAAAGCTGCAAAAACCATCTTCAAAGGTCAACAGACCCTAGT
>JAJNAU010000149.1 GCA_021462625.1 Shewanella sp. | reverse complement strand
TGTAGAACAACTACACCACAATCGCGTTGCTTTGTATAAAACAACGACAAAGTGCTGCAAAAACCATCTTCAAAGGTCAACAGACCCTAATCAGAAGATTGTGACACAAGCTTGCCAACTTGTGTGGTTTAATGAAGGTGCGAACGAGTCCTCGCAGAGCACACACGGGACTTATTCGCACCACCCCTAATACCATATATGGTATAAAATCCTTCATGCAGGGCAAAAGCGATGGCCATATCACAGCAAATGATCATAATGTCAGCGATTGCCAAAAGATAAACTACCCGATCAGGCAAAAGCCGTTCGCCGTCCCCCTTCACCTTATTGCCATCACAGCCCAGTCAAGAGGATTCTCCGCAATGGCTGCCCCGAGCTGATACTTAGGTGGAGCTTACCATTGTTAATTCAGTGCTGTCTGGGCCATGCTCTTGGCCCACGCAGTCAACCAACGAGAAATATCCGGCGATAAAACGTGGACGCTTTGAAACTGGTAGTGTCAGCCACTGGATCATTTGTTTCAAACGGTCCTGATAGTCGCTGTATTTGGAGTAGTGATAGGGAAGCTGCGACCTGCGCCTTGCATATAACGACTGTAATCTCACGCACAGCAGGTGTGGGGCTTATTTGCCTCTTCCCCCAACAACACAAGAATACACGGGGAAATAACAGATTAAATGACAGGACAAGGCCTTAAGCAGTAAGACAAAGACAAAAAAGGCCGCCTGGTGGCGCAATGCTGTTCACTTAGTATGTTTCCGTTACGTTTGAAAGAGAAAGATTGAACCACGAAGACCACGAAGAAAAGCTTTTCATTGCTATCCCTTCGTGTCCTCTGTGTAGCGAGCGAAGTGAGCGCTTCGTGGTGAACTGCTTTTCAAAAACAAAAAGAGCCCTGCTTTAGCAGAGCTCTTTTTATATTCGCCTTAACTGAACGGTATTGCGCCTGGTGGCGACCTTTCTGGACATTACTTTTCGAGGGGGTCGAAAGGCACTACACTACCCTTGAGTTTGGTGAGCTTTTCTACCTCAGTCATCAACTTTTTAATCTCAGCCTTACTGACATCCGGTCCAACATAGACCTTGGTGATACTGTTATCCACCGGCTTTCTTGGCAAAGTGTAAGCATTAAAACCTGCTTTGCGCAGCTGCTCCACCAGCCTCTGCACGTTACCGGGATCGTGGAAGCTACCCAGCTGCAGTGCCCATCCAGAAGCGGTTTGCGCTTCGGACCACTCAGCATCTGCATGGTCGGTAGTCTCTGTTGCCATGGACTCTGCCGGACTGACGACCTCAAATGCCGGCGCGAACTGGGGCGAGCCTGAATGGGGACGCAGCGGAATTTCGGCAAACTCCTCCTGCACCCTGTTCTTTTTGCCGTCGAGAATATCCGGCAGGAAAATGACACCCAGCGCCACCACCACTATGGTGCCCACTAGGCGGTTATGAAATTGACTGGACAAACTTACTCCCCATCAATAAATGACTTAACTCCTGATACAGTGTAAAAGGAGCCAAACACAATTACCACATCATCCGCCTGCGCATCCGTCTTGATGGCATGCCAGGCAGATCCCAGTGACTCAAAACCCTGGTAGCAGGCCACCGCGGGCATGACCGACTTCATCTCATCCAGTGATGCGCTGCGCTCAGTGGGGAGTGGTGTTAAGTACCAGTGACTCACCACAGGCATCATTATCTGCATCACGCTATGAATATCTTTGTCTTTAAGCATACCGCACAGCGCCAGAATACGGCGCCCGGCAAAGGCGTCTAGCTGGGATGCCAGATACCTTGCTGCGTGAGGATTGTGAGCCACATCCAGAATCGTCAACGGCTGGCAGGCGACTATCTCAAAACGGCCTGCCAGAGTAGCAATAGCCAGCCCATGATAGACTGATTCTCTTGGCAAATCCGGATACAAACACTCCAGCGCCGCCACTGCCGTAGCCGCGTTTGGCAACGGCAGCGATGGTAAAGGCAAATCGTTCAGCTGCCAATGGGCGCTGCTAAAACGCCAGCTCTCTTTACCGGCCTGATAGCCGAATTCATAACCCACCCGATTTAAAGGAGCACCCACAGCGGCGGCAACCTCACAGACAGTAACAGGTAAATTTGGCTCGCCGATCACCGCTGGCTTACCCGCCTTGAAAATACCCGCCTTTTCAAATCCCACCAATTCACGGGTATTACCCAGATATTCCTGATGGTCCAGATCCACCGACGTTACTACCGCCACATCGGCATCAATAATATTGGTGGCATCCAGCCGACCGCCCAGACCCACTTCCAGAATGATCACATCCAGCTTTGCCTGCTTAAAAAGTTGCAGGCCCGTCAAGGTCGCGAACTCAAAGAAGGTCAGCGAAATATCACCCCGCGCCTGCTCGATAAGGGTGAATGCCGCAATGATGTCGGTATCAGATGCATCCTGTCCTTCAATGCGGATGCGTTCATTATAGTGCACCAGATGTGGTGAGCTAAACACTCCGACGCGCTTGCCAGCATCACACAAAATAGCCTCCAGCATAGCACAGGTAGTGCCCTTGCCATTGGTGCCACCCACAGTAATCACCTTGGCCGGAGCCAGCTCGAGCAACCCCAAACGCTCAGCCACCTGTCGCACCCTGGCCAGCCCCATGTCGATCTCGGTCGGGTGCATCGCCAGCTGATAATCCAACCAGTCAGCAAGACTGTCGGTCTGGGTCGGTACTCTCATCATCCTGAATTCCTAATCGGGTAAAAACAATGGCCCCATGGCCAGCTTAGGTAATGCAAAACGCTCGGGATAGCTCACATCCACCAGATACAGACCATGGGGTTTGGCTGTGGCCGCTGCCAGGGTCCTGTCTTTCAGATCCAGCAGGGTGCGCATCCAATCTAGGGGCTGATTGCCCAGGCCAATCTCCAGCAACGCCCCAACGATATTGCGCACCATATGATGCAGAAAGGCGTTGGCTGTAATGTCCACTATGATGTACATGCCCTGGCGGATAACACTGACCCGGTGCACATTACGAAACGGCGTGCGGGACTGGCACTGCACCGCCCGGAAACTGGTAAAGTCCTGCTCACCAAGCAGCGCCTGCGCCGCCATATGCATGCGCTTCTCATCGATTTCGCCATGGTAATGGCTGACGCCATGGCGGTGGATACCGGGACGGAAATTGTGGTTGTAGATGATGTAGCGATAACGGCGCGCAATAGCTGAAAAACGGGCATGAAACTCATCATCCACGGGGTTGGCCCAACGCACGGCTATGCCGTCAGGTAGATGGGCGTTGACCCCCAGGGTCCAGGCGCCTTCCTTACGAACCGCCTGAGTATCAAAATGGACAACCTGCCCAGTGGCATGCACACCGGCGTCGGTGCGACCGGCACACTGAAGTTCAATAGGTTCATTGGCGACAATTGACAGGGCCCGTTCCAGCTGAGCCTGAACCGAATCCACTTGCTGCTGGCGCTGCCAGCCATAAAAACCGCTGCCATCGTACTCTACCCCAAGGGCAATACGCATAGTCTCTCCAGGAAAAGATAGCTTGAAAAAATGCGGCCAAGTCTACCATAACGAATGACATGGATTCCTCTACTTGCCAGATCTGCGACACTGATGTGTCCTTCAGACTTAGAACAGAGCCATGTCCAATCCAATTTGTTATTGCGGCGTCAATCTAGCCAAACACCACTTCAGCATTCATGCCATTGATAGTAATGGAAAAGTCATTCTCCACAAATCAGTTTCACGCAGTAAATTATTGAGCACTATAGCTAAACTTCCCATAGATCGTATTGGCCTGGAAGCTTGCGGTAGTGCACATTACTGGGCTCGGGTATTTAACAAACTAGGCCATGATGCACGTACCATGGCGGCTAAATATGTCGCGCCCTATCGCACCAAAGGCAAAAATGACTTAAACGATGCAGTCGCGATCTACGAAGCAGTGCAAAGACCTTAGACCCGTTTGTCCCTATCAAATCACCAGAGCGTCAGGCTGTACTGGCCATACACAGGATGCGGGAGCATTGCGCCAGAGAGCGTACTGCGCTTATCAACCGACTGCTAGCACTGTTGGCAGAATTCCGCATTATCATGCCCAAAGGTCGCGCTGCGGTTCAACGGGAAATCCCACTTTGTCTTGAAGATGCGGATAACTCATTGCCTGCTATTGCCAGAGCAGCATTGGCTGATAGCTATGACCATCTCCAGGTGCTTAATCAGCGCATTGAAGATACTGAGCAATGTTTCGAAATGCTCGTTGAAGCCAGCTCTAACGCGCAACGCATCATGAAAGTCCGGGGTATAGGCCCTCAATCGGCGACAACTGTTTTAGCCAGTATCGGCAAAGCTGAGCAATTTGATACCGGAAGAGACTTCGCGACCTGGCTGGGACTCATCCCCAAACAATACTCCACAGGCGGAAAGCCAAGATTAGGTCGCATCAGCAAACGTGGTAATAAGTACCTTCGCACTCTATTAGTTCATGGTGCCAGAACTGTTGTCGCCAACCTCGGTGAAAAGCAAGACAGGCTAAGTCAGTGCTGTCGTGAACTGTTAGCCAGACGGGGCATGAATCGCACCATTGTAGCGCTAGCCGCTAACAATGCCCGCATCATCTGGGCGTGATTACACCACCAATCTGAATATCAGGATGTTACAGCTTAGATTAGTTAGTCTCAGCGACTAAACCAATGTGTTACCGACCGGGTCATTGCACACGCTAATGATGAGAAACGGTTAAGACCATTTGCAGACAACCTGTTAATGCGGCGGGCACGAAAGATGCCTTCTAACGAATTAGGTACTGCAACCGCACAACGTCATCAGGGCCATGACGAGAGTCAATTAAAGGCCGAATGTAGAGCGGCAGTCCAAAACCAATCTCAATAGCGGATGTTTGACACACCGGGGAATCCATGTAGCACGCATAAGGGAAGGTGCGAACAAGTCCTCGCACCACTCTAGCTTATGAGCAGAAGCGAGTTCGAGGTATTCAGATAAAGGAAGGCTGGTTGCCTTTCAAAGCTGAATACCGCAGCAATCGTGATTGCTCGAAAGCCCCGTAGGGCGAGGCTGACAGCCCTATCTGCTTTGTTGCAGTTCTCGCTAAGGACTAGGGCCATTAACTTCAAACTGCGCCACGCATCTAGAGGCTGCCAGCACTCGCAGAGCACGCACGGGACCTGTTCGCACCTTCCTTAGGTGTGAATGATCCTAGCCCTGCATAAAAAACGGCGCCCATGGCGCCGTCTTATCGACTTAAGTTATCAACCAATTTTATCCAGCAAACTTCTGGCTTCATTCTGCTGCCTGTGGTTACCATCCAGCGCCACTTCCTTCAGCAACGCCCGGGCACTGTCGTTATCGTCAATTTCAATATAAGCGCGGGCCAGATCCAGCTTGGCATTAACAGAGTTTTCTTCGTCATCCACATCGACCATAGCGTTGTCACCCATCACCTTGTGGTAATCGTCCATGGCAACTTCAGCCGGGCCCTGATAATTGTCTACAGCTTCACTTTCATCGGCTTCGTTAAGCAAACGATCAATGTCAATATAGCCATTCTCTTTCTGGAAATTGGCCAAATCCTTCTCATCGAAGTGCACCCGCCCCACAGGCGCCTCTTTTTCCTGCTCTTGGTGCTGCTCATCCAATGCAGCAAGCGCCTGCTCTACCGTCATATTACTGCCATGCAGCAGCTCATTTTCAGTTTCGATATCGGCGCCATCATCCATCGGCAGTTCATAAGCCTCTTCGGGTTTGCTATTTTGCGCAAAGGCGGCCAGCAACTCCTCATCGGACGAGGTCATATCGGCATCGTGAGCGTCCAGTGACAAAGAAGTGTCAAATTCATCGTCCCGGGTTTGATCGGCAGGCGACTTGCGTGGCGCCATGGATGCCATTTCCGCCATCTCCTCCTCGGACACTTCAGGCTCCTCGGCCTCAGACTCTTTGGCCCGGGCCAATGCCTCAACCCTTTGTCTGGCGCGCAACTCGCTGCGGCTCATGGCTTCTCCCATGGCCTTCTCACTGCGCTCCTGCGCCGTCATATTGGTCAGTTCAGATTGATTGAGATCAGGCACAACGGAAGGGTTCACACCACCCAGCAGCGGCTCGCCATTGTCATCCAGCGCATCCAAATCGTCAGCGGACAGGGTTTGCCCCTCTACAGAATCCAGTGAATCGAGCAGATCATCGTCATCCAGCGGATCGGCGACTGCTGCACTGAAATTATGACCGCTTTCTAGCGATGCTAGTTCAGCCAAAGGATCTTCAGCATAGTTCGGCGAGAAATCCGTGGCTTCATCTACCGAATCACTTGCCTGCTCATCGACCAACGCTGAGGCGTCAGTTTCAGCCACATCCAAAGACTCAGTCTGCGAAAGTTCGGCTAGGAGAGTATCGTTATCACTGCTGTCATAACCTTCGCCATCAAATTGCGCGGCATTGTGTTCCAGTCCCGTATCCAATTGAGATACAGTCAAATCTTCAGATGCTGATTCAAGCACAGGTTCTGACGACATTCCCTCATGCTCAAACGCAGAAGGCTCTGGCTCAATGGGTTCGCGCTCGGCCATCAAAGGTTCTGACTCAGAGGACTCATCCTCAGACAGAGCTGCCTCGGATGAAACTGTCTCAGACGATGTGGACTCGGAAAGTGCCGCCAGCAAAGCCTCAGGGTCGGCATCATCTGCGATGCCAAACTCTGCCATGGTCTCGTCCAGCTCGGAATCCAGCTCGGAAGCCATCATCCCTTCAGGCTCTGCACCAACCTGATCAGCTTCGGTCAGAGCTGACTCGGATGAAGCTGGCTCAGACGGTGTGGACTCGGAAAGCGCCGCCAGCAAGGCATCAGGATCGGCATCATCCTCTGCCCCTGACTCTGCTCCAAACTCTGTCATGGTCTCGTCC
>JAJNAU010000148.1 GCA_021462625.1 Shewanella sp. | reverse complement strand
AGTCCTATGCAGTGACGGCCATCTCAATTATTACTGGCTGGCGAAGAAAGAAGATATAAAACATGTTGAATTGAACGCTTCTGCAAATGAAAGGGTAAAAGATAAGGTTTTTCACATCCAAAATGTCAATAACTATCATGGAAAACTTAAGGCGTGGGTCGCAAGATTCAGGGGCGTGGCAAGCAAGGATCTTCACAAGTATGTAGGCTGGTTAAGGTGGTTTGAGCAAACGGAAAAGTCAAAGCAAACAATTGAGTAGTTTTTGACATATGTTTGTCACCACTCAGCTTCAACAAAGCTCGCTAACTTAGCCAATAAGGCTATTTGAAAAACCAAGAGATTTTTATCTATTTTCTATATTGCTTCATAACGAAATAATTAGAGCAAAAGAAAATAGAACAATTGTAATAAGCATAAAGGAATTACAATAAACATATAAGATTTTTAGAGGGGGATCAAAATATTACCTAATGAACTTCTTAAACCAAATTAATAATGATATATTTTGTTTTAGATAAATAAAATGAAATCTTAGCTCACAATATAAAACCTGATTATTCTGACACTAAGCAATACATTCTTTATAAATATATGCTTATTGAAAGAACTAAAAATTAACTCTCAAAAAATTGGACTGTATTTAATGAGTATGGGGCCACACGCTAAGTATCTTCACCTTTCGCATATAGCCAAGTTATTAGATATTGAGGGCAAGAGTCAGAAGTTAAAACAAAAGTCAGCTAATACAGCCATAGAGACACTATCAAAGCATAACTCATAAAGGATACTAATTATGATAGAAGTAAGAGAGTATTCTATTTCAAAATGGAAGATCTTAAATTAAAAGAAATATTTCAAGATCTTCCTGATACATTAGATTTCATATAAATAATATTTATACTTTATTTTTTTCTAAAATCACATTAGCTTTTTCTTCGTTTAACCTTTGACCTGCAATTTCCACATATTCATATGTAAGACTTGAGATATAAACAACTATAGCAAGTATTCCAATAACAACCACATTATTTATCAAGCCACCACCAAAGTTTAAGAATCTGGTTGTTTCTATCATGGGTGCTATTTCAAAGCCTGTTATTTTTTGAAGTATCATTGCAATAGAAGTTAAACAAAACAGTATTGCTGCATGAGTCATATATATTGAGTATGATAATTTACCTGCATACTGTAATGGCTTAACTTTTAAAAAATTAGATAGCAAACCAGACTCATAAGCAAAAAATAATACAGTTATACAAAATATCACTGACGCAATAATTGATCTATGTTCAATTTGTGATTGAACAACTAACACAACAGATATAATTAGTATAGTTTCAATAACACTCCCTAAAATAAAGGAAGGTTTAAGGTGATATAGTTTTTTATATATTGCATAGGTAAATGCCCCTCCAAAGAAACAAGAGAGTCCTCTAAGCACCTCTCCTACCAATATCTCAGATTTTAATGTTATTAGAATCAAAGACGTTATTGATATTACAAGCCAAGAGATAACTCTATTACTTTTAAAAATTACAACTGAAGCAAATAACAATGCATACATATAAAACTCAATGCTAATGCTCCAAGAGGGGTAGTTAAAAGTCAAAGGGTTTGTAAACGGAGTCCAAGACTGTATTAATAATAGATTAGGAATCATTTCACTGATTGCAAAGGAATTAGTGAAAGGCTCATTATTTAAAACCATACCTCCATATTTATAAGCTAATAACTTTCCACACTCCAACACCACAAATACTAAAAACATAAAAAGATGTAGTGGATAAAGCCTAAAAAATCTTGCTTTCATAAATCTGTTAAAGTTTAAGTTCTCTTTGAACCCGTATCCGTGAGTTAATACAAAGCCACTTAAAACGAAGAAAAACTCGACAAAAATCGCACTCCCTCTAAAAAAATCAAGCTCTGTTATAGAGCCAATCAAGTGCATATGGAAGACTACAACAGATAAAGCACACAGCCCCCTAAAAGCGTCTAATGCTTCGAACCTTTTTTTAATCATTGATAACTTATCTTAACCAAAATTATTGTGTGGGAATTATACAGGCAAGGCAAGGCAAGGCAAGGCAAGATTATTTTATATAGTGCAGAAAGCAAAAAACCGTTCATATAGAACGGTTCTTTTAAAGATGGTAGCTGCGGGCGGACTCGAACCGCCACGCCTTTCGGCGGGGGATTTTGAATCCGTCGTTGCCGCTATCAGCAGATCCGCCCATCAGAATGCCGATCAGCGCAGCGGCTATGATCAGATACTGCTTCACTGTTATTCTCCGGTATTTGTTTGCAGCTGCGAAAACTAGGGGCTGTTTGACCACAAAAGTTCAACAGATCTTAACTTGTTGAAACAACGGGCAAATGTCAAATGGATGACAGACCGCTGACAGGGGGGTAACATAGCGCCTCGTTAAGTTTGCCGGGCCTTTCTGTGGAATCACACTCCTCTCACGCCAGCCTGAAAATACTGCTGCCGTTGCTGGCGGCCATCATTGCCGTCAGTCCGCTGGCGATAGACATGTATCTGCCGGCGATGTCACGCATCGCCGCCGACCTTCACACCAGCCTGCCACTGGTGCAGCAATCCATGAGTCTGTATCTGGCTGGCTATGCTTGCGGCATGTTGCTGTTTGGCCCGCTGGCAGACAAGCTTGGGCGCAGACTGATGCTGCATATCGGGCTGTCGGGGTTTATGCTGGCCAGTGTTGGGTTGGTGCTGGCGCCGGACATAGGCAGTTTCCTTGCCGTCCGCGCGCTACAGGCTTTCTTTGGCTCAGCCGCCACTGTGGTGGTCCCCAGCTATATCCGGCAGATTTACGGTGAGCACACAGCCAAAGGTATGTCCTATGTGTCGCTGATTATGATGCTAGCGCCGCTTATCGCGCCGACTGTCGGCAGTGGTATTATGCAGCTGTGGCACTGGCAGGGAATATTTGTGCTGCTGGCTGTTTATGCCGGGCTGCTTATTGTACTGAGCTGGTGTATCCGTCTGCCAGCCGAGCCACAATGCTCTGCCCCACACAATCCGGTCAGCTTTTTCGGTCGATATAAACGGGTCTTTGGCCGCGCAAAAATACTACCCGGCATTGGCGCCAGCATGTTGACTTCCTTTGCTTTTTTTACCTACCTGACGGGCGCACCTGTGCTCTACATGGAGATTTTTGGTCTGAGCAGCAGCACGTTTGCTTTGGTGTTTGGTGCCAATGTGGCTACGCTGATGCTCGCGAATATTTTCAACACCCGCCTGGTTACGCGATTGGGCTCAAAATGCATTCTGAAACTGGGGTCGCTGCTGGCTTGCCTGATCGCCCTGCTGCTGGCGCTCGGGGCTTCGATGGCCTGGCCTTTGTGGCTGCAGATGATATTGATTGCCGGGCTGATTAGCTCAGGTGCCATGGCATCAGTGAATGCCGATGCGTTGGTGATCATGCAGTTTTCCGAGGAAACCGGCACGGCCACCGCTGTGATGAGTACTTTAAAATTTGGTGGCGGCGCCCTGGCGGGGCCAATATTGGCAAGTTTTCACAGCATCAGCGCACTGCCCTTTGCGATGGTGATACTGACCACTCAACTGCTGGTGCTTACATGCTATGTACTGGCTTACTCTAGGGTCTGTTGACCTTTCATGGTTGAATTTTGCTCGTTCTAGACGCGCTTTAATCGCGACGCAAGGTGTGCCGCCTAGGGGCCTAAGCAAATACCTTGCAACAAAGAGTAAAGCGCGTATAGCCGAGCCATTCGGCAGCGTTTGTCGTCGCTTTCTACTGCATTAACGCTCGTTTATGTAGAACAAATACAGCACAATCGCGTTGCTTTGTATAAAACAACGACAAAGTGCTGCAAAAACCATCTTCAAAGGTCAACAGACCCTAGTCTGTCTGATTAACAAAAACACGGGTTAACAACAAACAAGCCTGAGTCTGAGCGTCAGCGTTTGGCTGCTTTTCAGTCAGAAACCGACAAGTTCCGAGGGCTTCGCCCCGGCTTACAGTCGTCATCCGCAAGCGCCTCAACGACTGTAAGCGCAATATCCAACAGAAGGATCGGGGCGGTTCAGAGCAACTGAGAGCCGGGGCAAATCAGGCTTCAAATTCCAGTTCAATATCAGTGCAACCTTTGGAGCAGTGAATGCCATAACGCGCATCATCCTGGCTCTGGTTTTTTCCCGGCACCCGCAGTTGCAGCACCTGACCACAGTCGGCACAATGCACAGTCTGACCGTTACCTATGCGTTTAATCAGACTCTTCTGATCATTGAATGACTTGACACTGAGTTTATTGATTTGGCTGAAATCCATCGTGGCTCCAAATAGTAAAATCGACGGCAATCTAGGCTGTGTTGCATGCAACAAAGCCCCTGTGATGTTCTGAACGATTAAGGCCAGTGGCCGTCAGTCAGCGTTCCATTGAGTGTTCCTTGAAATTTAGCCTACCTTGTATCCCTGTTCATGCCAGCGGTCAAAAATCCTGTTGCCTCCAGATTGCAGAGGATCCATCAAACTGATTATTTTTCATACTCACCAGGCAGTCTCAAATTAACACTTGAAAAACAGCTGTATCACACGTATGGTTGAAATCCGCTCAGATCGAGCACAGTTCAGGCACGCTGAATCCATTTTCAGTAGTCAGGCACACGGATTGGGGTTGTTGCCTACCGGCATCGCCCTTTGGCTATAGCGACTACCGTCGTTGTAACTCATTACTGGTTTACCAACACTGTGATGACAAGGAGATATCCATGGAGACGCTTTCCGGCGCCAGCATGATTGTGCGCTCATTAATTGACGAAGGTGTAAAACACATCTTCGGCTATCCCGGCGGGTCGGTACTCGACATCTACGACGCCCTGCACGAAACTTCCGGTATTGAACACATTCTGGTTCGCCATGAGCAGGCCGCTGTGCATATGGCTGACGGCTACGCCCGCGCCACCGGCGAAGTCGGCGTGGTGCTGGTGACTTCAGGGCCGGGCGCCACCAATGCCATCACAGGCATCGCTACCGCTTATATGGACTCAATCCCACTGGTGGTACTCTCAGGCCAGGTGCCCTCCAACCTGATCGGCAATGATGCCTTTCAGGAATGCGACATGATAGGTATCTCCCGCCCCGTGGTGAAACACAGCTTCCTGGTCACGGATCCCAGAGATATTCCATCCATCATCAAAAAAGCGTTTTATATCGCTGCCACCGGTCGCCCCGGCCCGGTTGTGGTGGATCTGCCCAAGGATTGCCTCAATCCCCAGCTGAAATTTGAATATCAATATCCCGAGTCAGTCACTCTGCGCTCCTACCATCCCACAGTTCATGGCCATAAAGGGCAAATTCGTCGTGGATTCAAGGCATTGCTGGAAGCCAAGCGACCGGTGCTGTATATCGGTGGTGGCGCCATTATGGCGGGCTGCAGCGAGCAAATAAAACGCCTGTCCGAGCGCCTGCGAATTCCGGTAGTCTCAACCCTGATGGGGCTTGGCGCCTTCCCCAGCACCCATGCCAACAGTTTAGGAATGCTGGGCATGCACGGCTGTTATGAAGCCAACATGACCATGCACAACTGCGATCTGATATTTGGTATCGGTGTACGCTTTGATGACAGAACCACCAATAATCTGGAGAAATACTGCCCGAATGCCACTGTGCTGCATATCGACATTGACCCCTCCTCCATCTCCAAAACCGTGGCGGTAGATATTCCCATTGTGGGCTCCGCCGATACTGTGCTCAACGACATGCTGACATTACTGGATGAACGGGGCACAGGGGATAGGGCGCCGGATGCACTGGGTGCCTGGTGGAGCGATATCGAGAGTTGGCGCGCCCGTAAAAGTCTGGCCTACAAGACCGACTCAAACCGAATTAAGCCCCAGCAGGTGATTGAAACCCTGTACAAACTGACCGGCGGTGATGCTTATGTCACCTCGGATGTCGGCCAGCATCAGATGTTTGCTGCGCTCTACTACCCCTTCGACAAACCCCGCCGCTGGATCAACTCCGGGGGCCTGGGCACCATGGGCTTTGGCCTGCCTGCTGCTATGGGCGTTAAAATGGCGCTACCCAATGAAACCGTGGTATGCGTTACCGGCGATGGCTCGATTCAGATGAATATTCAGGAGCTGTCTACCGCCCTGCAATACGATACACCGGTGAAAATCATCAACCTGAACAACCGCTTCCTTGGCATGGTAAAACAGTGGCAGGACATCATTTACGCCGGTCGTCATTCATACTCCTACATGGACTCTGTGCCCAATTTCGCCAAAATCGCCGAGGCCTATGGTCATGTGGGTATCAGCATCAGCTCGCCGGATGACCTGGAGCCGCAACTGAAAAAGGCGCTGGAGATGAAAGATCGACTTGTGTTTGTCGATATCAGTGTCGATGAAACCGAGCACGTATATCCCATGCAAATCCGCGGGGGGGGCATGAATGAGATGTGGCTGAGCAAGACGGAGAAAAGCTGATGCGGCGGATTATTAGTTTGTTACTGGAAAACCAGCCCGGCGCCCTGTCCCGCGTTGTTGGCCTGTTCTCCCAGCGCGGATACAATATCGAAAGCCTGTGTGTAGCGCCAACGGATGATGCGACTCTGTCGCGTTTGAATATCACGGTGGAAGCCGATGAATCTGTGCTGGAGCAAATCGAGAAGCAACTGCATAAACTGATCGATGTGCTCAAGGTGTCCAACATTACCGATGGTGCTTATATCGAGCGCGAGCTGGCGCTGGTCAAAGTTAAAGCCTTGGGCGATATGCGCGAAGAGGTCAAGCGCATGACGGATATCTTCCGCGGACAGATAGTGGATTTGACGGCCGGTCTCTACACCATTCAGATCGCCGGCACCACAGAGAAGCTGGATGCCTTTATCCGTAGTCTGACCGAAACAACCAAAGTGGTGGAAGTATCCCGCTCCGGAGTCGTTGGTCTGTCCCGGGGCGACAAAGCCATGAAGGCCAGCTAAGACAAAACAGGATACTAGGGTCTGTTGACCTTTGAAGATGGTTTTTGCAGCACTTTGTCGTTGTTTTATACAAAGCAACGCGATTGTGCTGTAGTTGTTCTAC
>JAJNAU010000147.1 GCA_021462625.1 Shewanella sp. | reverse complement strand
AAAGCGTCATGACATCCTGTTTCAGGCATTGGCCAGAATGACACACAAATTACCTTTGGTGCTGCTGTGCAATAACAAAAACAAAGCGCTAAAGGTTGCCCGCAAGTATGGTGTTGAAGATAGGGTGATAATACCTGGATTTCAGACCAACCCTTATCCCTGGATTAAACAGGCTAAACTGCTGGCATTAAGCTCTGACTATGAAGGATTACCTACTGTGCTGATTGAAGCCTTGGCAGTAGGGACACCTGTAGTCAGCAGTAATTGCAATCATGGCCCCAAGGAGATCCTGTTGGGACCACTGCAGCAGTATTTAGTGCCTCGGCGTGATCCTCAGGCTTTGGCTGATAAGTTGGATTGTGCTCTGGACTCTTACCCTGATTGTTCGAAGACTGAAATACTTACTCAAGTGGCCGCTCTTACGGTTGCTCAGAAGTATTTGGCGTTGATTGAATGAACTGCTCTGTGCCGTTAGCCATATAGAAAAAGAGCCAAGGGACTCCTTTCTTTTGGGTTGTCAGATTTGCTTCAATACATGCTTCAGGTGACTGAAAGGCAATTTAAACAGTCGTCGCCAACCAATCGAGTAGAACAGCGCAAGACTGGAAGCCGGGTAGGTTTGGTCGCAGTACTTTTTGTATAGCAGCAGCCAATCCAAGTGACTCATCTCATTGGGTCGCTTGGATTTGGGTATAAACCTGTCAATTAGCCCCAAACCTATTTGTTGTGGTTCCAACACTACAAAGTTAGACGCCATAAATCTGTCCCAGTATTCTCTCATTGCTGGGGTGGCATGGTGTCGGTATTCAAGTCGTGGTGCTCTTTTATCCAGCGCTCCCAGCCAGGCGTTGCAGTATATTTGTTCAGCGTGGGGAGCCGTCATAGGGGCTCCGTAATACTGCGGCTGTCCTGCTTTGGCCGGATCATACTCAAGATCCGGGAACAGCGGAATATCCCAGATTTTCAGCAGATCTTCAGTGCGGCCAAAGTGGAAAAAGTCACTAGGTAACATTACCAGTCTTTTGCCATCGGCATATTTTCTGAAGTAACTGGTATTCACCACCACTCGCTCAGTGAACAAGACATCCTCACTGTTACGTTTTGGATAAGCTTGCTGAGCAGCGACAAAGCCGTTGCCTGTCAGGAAATTATCCGAACGGATTTTCACCGCGTAAGGAGTTTTGACGGCGCTTAGACCTGCTGCACTGGACACCAGCTGGCGGTTGAAGTTGAGCTTGCCTGGTGTGCCGTCTTTTCGATAAGAAACTATGGTACCGCCTGGGTCCTGATTCAGCAGTAATAGATCCGGTTCAAGACCGGTACAATCTTGCCCTTCCCAGGTGGACAGGATCACAGTTGCGCCGGGTAAAAATTCGCGGATACTGGCGATACACTTGTGGGTAATGCCATCGTCTTGGGCCCGCCCCTGATAGGCCTGGACTGGCCCTTGCACTACGACGCTAATATCTTTAAATTCGATTACCATCAAGAAGCAACTTTAATACATGAGTTTATTAAGCGTATGGTACTGCTTTTTTAATGTAAATAAGTTGGCTTGCGTAATTTCAAGAGTGCTTGTGGGTCCGAGCCTCCTACTGCACAATGATGGTACTGACTGTGGTCAGTTATTAAGAGGTTTTCGCTTTTTCAAGCTCTGCTTTATCAACTCAAAAGGAGCCTTGAGCGCCCTGTATAAGCCGGTTTCCAGCCAGAATCTTTGCTTAGGTTGGTAATAGCTGGTGTCACAGTATTTTTGATACAAAACCTGCCATTCCGCCGAGGATATTTCGTTGGCGCGGCTTTTGTCTGCTTTAAGCCGTGCTGTGGTTGCGACTCCTGCATTGTTAGCTTCTGCAATAATCAGATTATTGGCCAGCAGTAATTGCCATTCACGCAGGAGACTCTCATCACAGTCATGGTGAAAGTTAAGCATCCTGGAATCCGGGTTTAGTTTGGTCAGCCATTTGCTACAGAACAATTGTTCCGTGGACAGCACTCTTTCCGGGAAATAGGCGTATTGGGACTTACCCTTTATGTCTGGATTGTAAGGGTAGTCCGATTGCAGAGGGATATCCCACATCTTCAGCAAATCTTTGGTGCGGCCATAGGCAAACAGATCACACAGGTGCCTGACAATGCGTCGCCCAGCCGTTTGCATCTTAGTGAACCTGTGTAGCACCACCACTCTTTCATTAAGTAGTTTCAGTGCTTCACAGCGTTTTGGAAATGCTTGTTGCAGGCCCACAAAACCTGAATGCAGCAAGTAGTTGTCACTGCGCAATTTGACCGCATAGGAGGTATTAACCCGTTTAAGGCCTTCTTTGACTGCCACAATCTGGCGATTATTATTTTCCTTGTAGGGAGTACCATCGGGATAGTAACCCATGATGTTAGGACCAGGGTCCTGATTCAAAACCACTTCGTCGACGTCCAGGTCTGCAACATTTTGCCCTTCCCAGGTCGACAGAATTATCTTGGCACCCGGTAGATGTTGCCTGACAGAGTTGATGGCCATCAGGGTTATACCCTGCTCCATATCTCTTTCCGGCAAAGAGTTAACGGGCCCATGAATCACCACACTGATATCTGAATACTGCTGCATGCGATTAAACTTTCCTGTTTAAATAATCCAAATACTCCTGCGGAACACCACAGAAAATCACTTGATCTTTGTCGATCAGGTGATAGTGAACCTGTTTTCCTTCCTTGATTAGGTAGTTGTATAGCGGCGCGATATACAGCTCCTGCTTCTGCCATTCAGATACTGGGCGGGCGGCCGCGGCCTCAAAAATACGCTTGAAATCCCCGGCCCTGTTGAAGTGATACAGGCCTGTGCTGCACAGATCTGAGATGGGATTCTTTTCTGCGGTTTCCACCACTTTATTGCTGTCCGGCGAGGCGGGTTTGGCATAGGACCAATTACTACCTTTACCTCTAAATACTTCCAGATAACCGTCACTGCCCACAGCGGCTTCGGGCAGAATGAAATTGGGTCTGAAGGTATCGATATTGAAGATGGTCAGCGGCGTGTCATCATCAACTTCTGTCAGTCCTAGGTAAACCGTTTCTGCCTGTCCCCGGGTTTCTTCATTAAGCACCACTATACTGAAATCTTTAATGCCCATTACTTCACAACGTTGTTTGACAAAGGCGGGGGTGTCATACACATTGCGCACAATAAACAGGAAAGGTAGTGAGTCAAAGTAGGCTTTAAAGCTGAGTACGGCATGATCAAACAGCGGCATACCGTGGGCCGGCAACATGTACTTGGGCTGGTCGTAACCGGCTTTAAAAAAGCGGGAACTCAGTCCCGCCATGGGGATCACTATCATTGGGCATTTCCTGTGAGCATTTGGATCCTGTCATACAGACGGAAAGCATTACCGATAAAGCCCAGTTGTCTGTCCGGGCGGTCGCTGTGCAGTGGCAACATTGAAATAAACAGCTGAATTTGCATGGCACACAGCTGCACTTCATCTACGCCAAACTGGCTGTGCATCTGGGACACAAATTCAGCCATGATCTGCTCACGCCGAGCAGTTACGGCGATATCGAAGTTCAGCTGCTGGCCGTTTAATTCAGCGATGAAGTAACCGGCGATGATGGAGTCATACAGACCTATGACAGAGTGAGCCAGCTTGGCCACGTCATACAAGGTATTGCCATGAATACTCTGCTGATCATTGGCATCTATACCTCTGGGATCGATCACTTTGATGTGGCACGTGCGGAAGTCATACAGGATATTGCTGAAACAAAAATCCCCATGCAATACATTCATCCGACCATTGTCCTGAGGCAGATGTTGCAAGCTATTTTGTGCCAGCTGCATCAGGCTGGGTTGAGGCCTGCCGTTGACAGTCAGCGGCAGGTCCGGGTCAAAAGGCGCCTGTTGCCGGTATTCGGCTAATCTTGCCAGGGTCTTGCCGGCGAAAAATTCATCCAGAGTTTGTTTGCTTTGCGTCTGATGCTCGCTTGCATCCAGTAGAAACTGGCCACAGGCTTTGAGGATTTTCTTCCAGGCAAACGCGGGCAGCTGACTAAAAACATAAAGCTCATTCAGGGCTGTCAGGTGCAGATATTCGATGCTGTAACCAAAGTGGCTGTCTGACTCATTGGTCGCCAGCAGTTGTGGCGTGTATATTCGCAGAGCTCCCGGGATGGTCTGATACCAATTGGCCTCAGCCGCCAGCTTGAACTTTTTTTGGCTGGACTTGCTGACCACCTGATCTGTGATGGCCATTTCATTAAAAGCCCGTTGGGTGGTCATGCGGGTTTTCGACTGGTAATAGGTCTGGCTGTGGCCAAAGTCATACCATTCATCCTGTTGCCAGGGCGTCAGACCTTTTTCACAGATATAGCCATTTAGGCCGCCGACGAAATCCCAGCCAGCCATGATAATTTGACGGATAAGGGTCTTGGGGGCAGAGAAGCTGAAAAAACCGTTGGCGATCAATTCGCTGCGCGGTGGCTCGCCGGGCAGGAATTTATGCAGTAAACCTGCATCAACATCGTATTCAGCCCATTCATAGTTGTCTTCCACTTGACTGAGCCCCAACAGATCTGTTTGGCGTGGCAACTCACCGAACAAGGTGTCGCCATGCAGAATAAACAGTGGCTCCTTGGGGTCAAACTCAATCAGATTCAGAGCGAATACGATGGATTCCCCCAGACTCAGCCGGGTTGGCAAATTCAACAGCTCTACGCCTCTGTCTGCCAGTGCGTGGCTGTCGTATGGCCCCGGGCTAAAGCCTTCCGGCAGTGTCAGCAAAATTCGCTCGTCTTCGGGGATTAGCGCCAGCTGATGATGAAACAAGCTTTTATTGCCGACCGGCAGAAAGCAGGGTGGTAGAGGACCAAATTCAGATTGTAACTCGGAGGCGACATATGCCGCTGAAGTGATCAAATACATGCTTTATCTTCGGCAATCAGCTGTTCAATTTGTGCTTGACTGAGTCGGGCAAATTCAGAGGGGCGCACGGCTCTGTCGTCGATATAGAAACCTTCATGACCACACCAGGGTTTGCCCACAAGGATCTCGTCATAGGGCACCTGATGTTTATCCAGCCAGGCCGTAATAATGGGCAAAGTATGGATATTGATTTTGCCGACATTACCTTCGAAAGTGCGCATATTTCGGGCGGTTGAAATCACGATCTCAAAGCCTTGTTGCTGGTATTCCCGCAGTTTGGCGATGATATCCAAACGCGGGGATACCTCACTGTAATCATTGGCATCTGCCTGGGTTAATGTACCGTCTAAATCAACTATTAAGCGTTTCATCTATATTGCCGCAGCTGAAAAAAGCTTAACTATACTTGCTGTTCCAGTAGAGAACCAGTTTCATCACCTTCTTTAGGGAATGTGCGAATAAGTCACGTGCGTGCTGTGTAAGTGCTGACAGCCTCTAGATGCGCGGCGCAGTTTGAAGTTAATGGCCCGAGTCCTTAGCGAGAACTGCAACCAAGCAGATAGGGCTGTCAGCCTCGCCCTGCGGGGCTTTCGAGCAATCACGATCTCTTTGGTATTGCGCTTTGAAAGGCAACCAGCCTTCCTTTATCTGAATACCTCGAACTGGCTTCTGCTCATAAGCCAGAGCGGTGCGAGGACTTGTTCGCACCTTCCTTAGTGCTGAGGCACTTCTTCAGCTCATCGGTCATATCCGCTTTGAACTTATCCAGGCTGTGGACCTGCTTGATATAGCTGACTGCAGATCTAGCAAGTTGCTGTCGCAAGTTATCATCCGTCATTAGTTTCTCGATACCATCTATAAACAGGGGCAATTTATCAAAGCCATCACCCAAGACTTTTCCTGTGTACACACCAAATTTTTCAGTCAGCGCATCTGGGTTTTGACAACTGACCAGTAAGGTACCGTAGGATAGTGCCTCAAGAAAGGACACAGGCAAGGCCTCATGAATCGAAGTATTGACCAGTACCTTCGCGTCGCGAATAAGCTGATTTTTGCGCGCTCCTTCCACATGACCAACAAAATGCAGATTAGGTATGTCCATATAGGGCGCCATCACCGCATTGCTTTCTTCTACTTTGCGATGAGCCTGACCCAACATATAGAACTGGTACTGAGGCATAGCCTTGGCAAGCTCGGCAAATAACCAGCCACGTTTGACCGATTCAATACGGCCTAGGAAAATTATGCTGTTTTGCTTCTGATAAGTTTCTACATCGAAGCCGTAATCGATCTCGATAGGGTTAGGCAAATATCGAATTGGAGTATTCGCCGATAAGCGATAAAGGTCTTTGGCTTTCTGATCTAAAAATCTAGCTTGGCTGATGAAGTGCACATTGCCTGTTTTATGGTACTCATGCACAAAGTCATAGACTTCAGCATCCCAGTAGCTGTGTTCAGGAAACAGCTTTACTGTCTCGATTTCATCCCACTCATAAACGGGCCGGGGATCCTGAATCCACAGTAGTAACGTCTTGTCCTTCCCCGGGGCTTTACTAAATATGCGATAGGAGTGAGTTGTCAATTCGATGGAAAGAAATACGTCGTATTTTTTGTGCTTCAAAAACAGGGCGTTAACTAGGTCGAATGGCCTGGCTGCCAGCTTGTAGACTTTAATGCCGTCGATCATATGGCACTTTGGAAACAATCGTACCTTACCGCAGTCCTTCTTAAGCAGCACTTCTACTTCGACATCTTTGCTGGGAAGGTACTTGGCCACCAGATTTCTGGCCAGAAAGCCATAGCCACCAAATTTGGTTTTTGCACCACCAAAATACTCATCAACCAATAGCGCTACGCGGATTTTATACACAGATACCGCCTTATAATTCTGACGTCACTAAAAAGGCGTTGTATTATATCACAAGCTGCTGTATTTCTGGGCTTTTACGGCTTTTATAATTTAGGGGATTTTATACACAGATACCGCCTTATAATTCTGACGTCACTAAAAAGGCGTTGTATTATATCACAAGCTGCTGTATTTCTGGGCTTTTACGGCTTTTATAATTTAGGGGATTTTATACACAGATACCGCCTTATAATTCTGACGTCACTAAAAAGGCGTTGTATTATATCACAAGCTGCTGTATTTCTGGGCTTTTAC
>JAJNAU010000146.1 GCA_021462625.1 Shewanella sp. | reverse complement strand
ACGGACTCGCCCACTACACATAGCTTTCGATTTCGCTTAGGCCCTGTTAGCTTTTGATTGGAAAAAATCTGAGGCACACCTACTTCATCAGGCTTTAGTTCAAAAACAGCCTGTAAGTATTCCTGATTCAACTGTGAATCATCATCCAGAACAATATATTTTTCGCTCTTAAACTCAGCGATAAACTGATTGTAGATTTTTGATAGTGAACGGTTTTCAATGCTTTCACAGATAGTCACATCAACCCCAAGTTGCTCAAACTCAGTGAGATCTCGCTCTTGAAGCGGCTTGGGCCCATTGTTCCAAATAACCAGCAAACAATCCTGCTCCTGCAAGGCAAGAGACTTTAAGGAGTTGAGGGTTTCTGAACTCTCCGCCTCTTTGCCATAAAGCAAAACCAGAAAGGCTGCGGAATAACGTTTGCTCATAATACGACCTTAAAACAACTTGTAGCAGCGGATGCTGCAACCTTTATGACACACTGAAAACGTCAGAGCAAACCCTGACAATTGATTGCTTCACCAGTTCAACACTTATCCTTTCCATCAAATCACCGCCTTTAGCACGTTTACCCCAGGGGATTTTACCTTCAGGGTGCTGCTCTCGGATAACCTCGTCATACACGCTGACCACATAGTTCCGGTAAAGGTATGGACCCGTGCGACCCGGATTGGAGTGGGCATACAATCCAATCACTGGTGTGCCCTGGGTGACCGCCATATGGGCCGGACCGGTATCAGGGGCGATAACCAATGATGCCTGCTTCAGCAGAGCCAGCATTTGAGTCAGGCTGGTGTGCCCAACCAAATTGGTGAGCTCAGTCTTACTGTGGCTGATGATGTCGGCTGACAGCCGCTTTTCCAGCGCACTGGGGCCGCCACACAGATAGACCTTAAAGCCTTTATCTGCTGCATAGTCTGCAATGGCAGCGTATCTGTCAGGCATCCAGTTGCGCTCAGCTTTACTGGCTGCCGGGCAGATAATCAGGGCTTTGCTGCCGTCAGGAATATGCAACCTGGCAAACTCAGTGTCAGCTTCTGGCACAGGAATATTCCATTTGGGCTTAGTATTCTGCACGCCGATTTTGCGGGCAAAGGCCATAAAACCATCCAGTACATGGGGAGAATCCTGAGCCTCTACCCTTTCATTGGTCACCAAAAACTGCCCCTCTTTGGCGCGGGCACGGTCGAAACCAATACGGATTTTGGCCGGGATCATCACTGAAGCGATAGTTGCTCTCAGTGCCACCTGCATATGCAAAAGCACATCGAACTTTTGACCTTTAAGGGCACTGCGCAATTCAAAGTAACTGCGCCAGCCTTTGGATTTATCGAAAATAACAAACTCGATGCCGGGAAGGTGCTTAAGCAGTTGATACTCCACCTTGCCTATCACCCAGGTGATTGCCAGATTGGGATATTGGCGCTGAATCGCCTGCACCATAGCGACTGCGTGGCACACATCGCCGATGGCGGACAGGCGCAATACACACAGTGACTTCATTTCAGACAAATTCAGGCTCATAGGCTGGCTGGTCGCTCTCAAAGCTAAATAAATGCAAGGCGTGGATCTTAATGTAGAATAGCGCCAGGTTCCACGATCTTGCCGATATTCTGTGCCGTCTGAATTTAAAATATTGCCCCTCAATCCGCCCTAAAGAATCTCAAAGCGGTTGGTGCTTGCCAGCAAACCTGATGACATCAATGCATAGTGGTTTACCCTTTAACGTGATTGCCGTCACGGCCAGATTGTTCCGTTGATATTGCCGGCCAATTGAGCCAATTGATCCGGTTCAGGCCAGGGGTGATAAGCATTTGCATTTTAAATCCATGGCCAGAGACAGCTGTTGATTTGATTTTTTGAACTGGCTCACACTCTGGTCAGCCGGCGCTTACGGTTGTCTGTGACAGGCTGATCACGATTTTTTGATATTTGTGATGCGGAAAATTTCGATTGAGCGAAAAAAATCAGAAAAAAATCACCCGGTTGCATTTGTATCCGAGTTATCCTCCAGTGATGACAATCTGTGATCATCTCGGCAAATCAGCGGATTATGCGTGTCCACCCCCCAATATTTCACCCGCGAAATATAACAAATTCGATTTTGGCAAATCCCTCTTTTAAAATACCCTGCTGTAAGATTAAATGTAAGGAAGGTACGAATACGTCCCATGAATGCTCTGTATAGGCTACAGCCAGCAGCTGCAAGGCACAGTTCGCACCTTCCCCAATCGACCCGTTGGGAGCAAGATATCGCGCACAGGTCATCAAGAACCTGATACTCAGCGAACCCCCCAACTTTTCTACCCTGCGGCAATGCCTGCAGCCCTTTGAGCCTGGCTCAGGCTGACAGACATAAAACCTGTGGCAACAGACTACAGGCTCTCCATACCCGGATACCTGCCGTGGGCCGGCACTCTAGCGCAGCCGACCCTGAACTGAACATTGTCCTGAGAGGATAACTAAATTGGAACGCAGAAGTTTCTTGAAAATGAGTGCAGCACTTGGCTGCGCCGCCACTGTAAGTGCCTGTAGCCCAAGCGCCAAACCGAAGGTATTTACCAAGCCAGTGCAGCCCACAGGCAAAGAAGTGCAGAATTGGTCAGCCTGTCTGGTCAACTGTGGCTCTAACTGCCCTATCAAAGTATTCAGCCGTGATGGGGTGATCACCCGCATCGAAACGGATCATGAGACTTCAGATCAGTACGGCGAAAACCATCAGATCCGTTGTTGTACCCGTGGTCGCTCACTGCGCCAGCGTACCTATGCACCGGATCGCCTGCGCACCCCTATGAAGCGTATCGGTGCTACCCGCAGTGGCGAAGTCGACCAGTTTGTGGCGATCAGCTGGGAGCAGGCCTACAAAGAAGTGGGTGAGAAGCTGGCCAAAATCCGCGCCGAGCACGGCCCGGCATCGACTTACTTTCATTACCGCAGCGGTGCCTACTATGGCTTCGCCGGTTATCAGGTATGGCAGCGTTTGCTGAACAAGACAGGCGGTTATCTGGATCACCACTGGGATTACTCCTGGGCTCAGCTGTATATGGCGGCGGAAGCTACTTATGGCGATGCCGGCCACGCTTATTATGGCTCTCGTCTGGCTGAAATAACCAATGCCGACCTGTTTGTGGGGATTGCCTTTAACCCTAACGAAATACGTATGAGCGGCAGCGGTGAAGGCTATGACTTTGTGCAGGCCCTGAATAACCACCCCGGCGATATCAAGGTGTATATGGTGGATACCCGTTACACCGACTCCATGTTGGGTAAAGAGCACAAGTGGCTGCCAATCCGTCCCGGTACTGATGCGGCACTGGCCGAAGCCATCGCCCATGAGATGATCACCTCAGGCTGGATCGACAAAAATTCCAAGGCCTTCCTCGATAAGTACTGTCTGGGTTATGACTTCGAGTCACTGACGACATTCAAGGCTGAGTGGGCCGTTTCAGAGGACGCTGAGAAGCAACGTTACGCGGCACTGATCGATCCAAAAGAGAACTACAAAGACTATATTCTGGGGACTTATACCGGCCTTGAGCGTACCCCTGAGTGGGCTGCAGCCCGCTGTGGCGTGCCTGCTACGCAAATTCGTGAGCTGGCCCATGCCATTATGAACGCCAAGGCGCCTTACATCAGTATTGGTGCCGGTTTCAGCCGGCATGCCAATGGTGATCAGGCGGCACGAGCCCTGTATATGCTGCCTATCCTGACCGGCAAACTGGGTCAGCCCGGTGTGAACACAGGTGCCATGCCAATGAACTATGGTCTGGGTGTGGCCGGTATTGATATCGGCAATAATGCGGTGAAGGCGACCATTCCGGTATTTACCTTTGCCGAAGCCATCGAGCGCGGCACCGAGTTCACCCCTTATACCCATAACCTCAAGGGCGCGGACAAGCTGGACTCCAACATCAAGGCGATTATCAACGTCAGCGGTAACGCCATTGTGAACCAACACTCAGACATCAATGGCACCACTGCCATTTTGTCTGACACCAGCAAGTGTGAGCTGATTGTAGTGTGTGACTGCTGGATGACCCCATCAGCCCGTTATGCCGACTACATTCTGCCTGCGGCAACCTGGCTGGAATCAGACGATTTGGCCGGTGACTCCTATGCCTCAGGCCAGATGGGTTACATGACCATGATGAGCACTGGCGTGAAGCCGCTGGGTGAAGCCAAAAATATGTACGACATCTGTGCAGATCTGGCCAAAGCCATGGGCTGCGATGATTACACAGAAGGCAAAACCGTGGCCGACTGGAACAACGAGCTGTACGCCAAGACCCTTGCCAATAACCCGGATTTCGGCCTGCCAGCAACCTACGCTGAGGCCACCAAGCAGGGCGTGTTCCGTAAGTACATGCCCCAAAGCTTTGTGGTGCTGCAGGATTGGGTAGCGGGTAAAGATGACGCCTATGGCGTGAAAACCCCATCGGGCAAGATTGAAATCTTCTCGCTGACCCTGGCCGACAAACGCGCCAACTGGCAGCTGCAGGATTACTGGAGCGTCGAGGATCGGCAGCGTTTCAGCCCTGAGCAGCTGGCCGATCGCTACAAAATTACCGCACTGCCTCAGTATGTGGTCACCTGGGAAGGTTATGAAGATAAACAAACGGCTGCCGAGTATCCGCTGCAACTGATCGGTTATCACACCAAGGGCCGGGTACACTCCAGCTATGACAATGTGCCATGGCTGCGTGAAGCGGTGGAGGACGCGGTATGGATGAACCCAATAGACGCTCAGGCCCGTAATCTGACCTCAGGAGAAACCGTACGGGTGTGGAACGACCGTGGTATGACTGAGCTGCCGGTGCGCATCACTCCGCGTATCGCGCCGGGCGTGGTTGCCATGGGTCAAGGCCGTTGGTACAAGCCCGGCACTGACAAAGACCACAAGGGGCGCCCTGTGGATATCAATGGTGCGCTGAACGTGCTGACCAAGTACCACCCAACGCCAATTGTGAAAGGTAACCCACAGCACACCAACCGTGTACAGATTGCCGCGAAGAAGGAGGCATAATCCATGACATCTCAAGTTCAATATGGTTTTTACCTCGACACCACCAAGTGTACCGGTTGTAAGACCTGTCACGTCGCCTGCAAAGATCGTATGGTCGGCCAGCAGCGTGGGCAGGGCGAGGGAGCCAAGGGGATCTCCGCCATGAAGGGCGTGCTGTGGCGCCGGGTGTATGAGTACGGCGGCGGCGAATGGCAAGCCAAAGATGATGGCACCTTCGAGCAGAACGTGTTCGCCTACTATATGTCTATCGGCTGTAACCACTGCAACGAGCCGGCCTGTGTGAAATACTGCCCAACCGGCGCCATGCACAAGCGTAAAGAAGATGGTCTGGTGCATGTGAAGCAGGAGCTGTGTATCGGCTGCGAAAGCTGTGCCTGTGCCTGCCCATACGATGCGCCGCAGCTGGATCCCGAGCGCAAGGTGATAACCAAGTGTGACGGCTGCTTTGAGCGCCTGGCCGTAGGGCGTCAGCCTATCTGTGTGGAGTCCTGCCCACTGCGTGCGCTGGACTTCGACACCATGGATAACCTGAAAGCCAAGTATGGTCATGGCGATGGTCATATTGCGCCGCTGCCATCCCCGGAGATCACCAAACCAAACCTGATCATCAAGGCTAACCGCCACGGTCGTCCAGTCAAAGAGATGCTGGGTATCTGTTACGGTGAGCCATGGCCGGTGGGCAGCGAGCCAAAGTTAAATTTGGTTGAGGGCTCCGTACTGAACCCAGCCGAAGTGTAAAAGTCAGTTGTGGGCAGTGAATATAGCTGCCCACAACTGACTAAGGCCTCGTCCTAAAAGCAATTAACCACGAAGCGCTTACTTCGTTCGCTACACACAGGACACGAAGAAGAGCAAGAGCTTAGATCCAAGCTCATAATCTTCGTGTTCGAAGACATCATGTCTAAAGGCCAGTTCGGCGTCCATGCCTCTCGCTCATTAGGGAAGGTGCGAACAGGTCCCGTGCGTGCTCTGCGAGTGCTGACAGCCTCTAGATGCGCGGCGCAGTTTGAAGTTAATGGCCTGAGTCGTTAGCGAGAACTGCAACAAAACAGATAGGGCTGTCAGCCTCGCCCTACGGGGCTTTCGAGCAATCACGATCTCTTTGGTATTCAGCTTTGAAAGGCAACCAGCCTTCCTTTATCTGAATACCTCGAACTCGCTTCTGCTCATAAGCCAGAGCGGTGCGAGGACTTGTTCGCACCTTCCTTAGCACATGATTTCGTCATATTCGCCGTGAACTTCGTGGTTATAGCTTGTCTCTTTTCTTTCTTGTTACCCACTCCTGGCTGAATGTGATTTTTAGGCGTGTTTACACCTGAAGAACTTAAGGTAAAGGTTCTTCAGGTGTAAACTTTCCTCGTTATTACGTATCAAATTTTTTTAAGAGAAAAATGATGTCGATTAATCGCATTGAACTACAGGCCATGGCCAAAATCCTCCACAACCTGTGGTTTGAGCCGCCGTCAGAGGAGCTGGTCGCCATGGTGGCCGAAATCCCTTTTGCCGAGCAGTGGCCGTTGGGTGACAGTTCGCCGGAAGTGATGCAGGCCTGCGAATTACTGGATGGGCAGCACGCCAGTCTGGAAGGGTTGCTGCTGGACTACACCCGCCTGTTTATTGGCCCGGGCGTGCCGCTGTGTCCGCCTTGGGGAAGTGTGTACCTGAGTGAGACCGGCCTGCTGAACGATGTCAGCACTCAGGCACTGGTGGCCTTCTATCGCGACTCAGGGCTGGAGTTGGACTCTACCCGCAATGAGCCGGTAGACCATCTGGGGTTGATGCTTGCCGTGATCGCCAACGCGCTGGCAACCGAAGAGGGCACGATTCCGCCCTTTATGGACAGCTATGATGATATCGCCTTCAGCACCGCCTGGCTGGCCCGCTTGCTGCGCGAATACCTGATGCCCTTTGCACCCAAGTGTATTGCGCTGCTGGCCGCCAATGCCAAAACTGATTTCTACCGGGCGCTGGCTCCGCTGACGCTGAACTATCTGCAGAGCCTGCAAGTTCAGTTGGAAACCGATCTGGCCGGTCAATCCAACGTGACCAAGCACTGAAACGCGAAAGGCTGACAGGGTGAAAAGCTCAAAAGAGCTTGAACCACTAAGAACACCGAGGGCACAGAGAAAAGCCAAGCTTTAACGCCTTTGAGCTTTTCCAATGCTCTTCCATGAGCATTAGCCAGT
>JAJNAU010000145.1 GCA_021462625.1 Shewanella sp. | reverse complement strand
AATGCTTGGTTGAAATCAAATGGCTGAGACATGTGTCATTCCTTTTTTTCTTTTCAATTTACTGAAATGACACAGATTTTTGAACACTACCGTCATTGCGAATTTGTTCTTGCAACAACGAGGCGGACCATACATTTTTGTGTCTGCAAGCGCCTTTGGGGTGTTTCTTTTCTTCTTTTGGCTGCTGCTCTGGCTTGCCGCTGGCTTGTCACTAACATCCTGGCATCTTCTGATGGGTTATCCGGGTCTATACTTTGTCTATCCCCTGAATACTATTCAAAGAGTTGAGACATGCAGATGCGGAATTTTCCTGCCAGGACTGTATTGCTGGCAATGACGATAACAGTGGCGCTGAGCGTTGTGACATCGGCGCAGGCCACCAATGGTTACTTCGGTCATGGTTATGGCACAAAGAACAAAGGGCTGGCGGGAGCCGGAACGGCGTTACCTCAGGATGCGATGGCGGCTGCTACCAATCCTGCCGGCATGGTGTTTGTGGGTGAGCGGCTAGATATGGGACTTGCGCTGTTCAGCCCATCCAGAAGCTATGAGATAAGCAACCTGACCGCACCGCCTGTGATGCCACCTGAGTTCCCCCTGGTGGCTGGAAAAGTGGACAGTGACAGTAACTACTTTGCTATTCCTCACCTGGCCAAAAACTGGATGCTTGGTGCTGACGCCAGCCTGGGAGTGACGCTTTATGGTAATGGCGGCATGAATACGGATTATCCGGGCAGCGCATCAGAAGGGATGGGTACTTATTACGGCGGCGCCGCTGGAGTAAACCTGGAGCAATTGTTTGTTAACGGCTCCTATGGCAAAAAAATTACCGAAAGCTCTTCGCTTGGGGTCAGTCTTATCTTTGCCTATCAGCGATTTGAAGCCAGAGGCCTGTCGGCATTCGGCGACTGGTCCACCGATCCCAATAATCTGTCCGATCGGGGTGTCGACAGCGCGTATGGCTGGGGATTCAAGCTGGGCTGGATGGCCGAAGTTATAGAAGGGCTGACGCTGGGGGCGGCCTATCAATCGAAAATGGCCATGAGTGACTTTGATCGTTACGCCGGGCTGTTCGCCGGACAGGGAAATTTTGACATTCCAGCCAACTGGAATCTGGGGCTGGCCTATGGTCTGAATGCAACCGACACCTTGGTGTTTGATGTGCAGCACATTCAGTATTCTGATGTGGCTTCTGTGGGTAATCCCATGTTGCCGGCGCTGTGGCAGTGCTTTCAGCAGCCCTATGGCGGTGGTGACAGCTACTGTATGGGGGCCGATGGGGGGCCTGGATTCGGCTGGCAGAATATGACGGTCTATAAGCTCGGGTATCAGTGGGTCATCAGTGCAATGTCTGAGTATAACTGGCGGGCGGGGTACAGCTACGGTAAGCAGCCCATTCCGGATACCGAGGTGGTTTTCAACATTCTGGCTCCCGGGGTGATGCAGCAGCATGTGACTTTGGGGGTGACTCGGGCGCTGCCGGGCGGCAGAGAGCTGAGTCTGGCGCTGATGTATGCCCCCAAACAGACCCTGACCGGGCGCAATCCGACAGTTGCCACCTCGGATCAGCAGATCCGGCTGCAGATGACAGCGTGGGAGCTGGAAATCAGTTACCGTTGGTAAGCCGGATTACGGTCTGCTCAGGCCACTGCAATACGCTGTGATGACAGCCCTTGTCGGGCGGTTTTTGTTGCGTCAGGCAGAGCCAGCCACAAGACGAACAATGAGACAGACCCTAGACTGCTGCGATTTTAATTGGCAGGAGAGCGCATCATGCTGGGGCTGGTGTCGGTTTACGTTGGGGTGGTACTCATTCTCAACGGCATTGGTTGACTGATTGGTGTCGATGACAAATCGGCGGAGGTATTCAACGTGTTTACCGGCCTGTTATCACTGGTGGTGAATATTATTGCCTTCATCCGCGGGGATTATTTTGCAGCTGCCACCGGGCTGCTGTTTACCTTTACTTACCTGTACATCGCCGCAAGGGCGATTTTCAATCTCGATGACCGGCTCTATGGCTGGTACTGTCTGTTCGTTGCCATCAATACTGTGCTGCTGTCAGTGATTGACCCAAGCACGCAAGAAATTATCAGCATGACACCGGGTAACTTGATCTGGATGGCTATCTGGCTGAGCTGGGGTCTGTTGTGGTTGTCCGGTTTTATTGAACTGGCGCTGCAGCGGCCACTGGGGCGGGGCGTGGGCTACTTTGCCGTGTTCTGCGGCATCTTCACTGCGCGGCTTCCGGGGATGCTGTTGCTGCTTAACCAGTTCCCAGCTTGATGGCTATCAGAGGCGATAATCGCGCGCCGATGATGGGCTGTCGGAGTTTGTAATCCGGGCGTCAATTGTCTGGATTGATCTTTAAGCGCCAGTCTGCGGTGGCAGTCGTGGTGCTCTGTTGCCATCCCCGAAACCCGGCATTGAACATCCCTGCCGGGGGAACTGCTGATTAATTGACCTCAGGCAGCATTTACTCTGTGGTCAAAACCTCATCGATAATGCAGATTGTCTGATTTGGTGTGTCTGAACCGGAATGTTTTTGGTGAATCGGTGAAAATCAGTGTTTAATTTTGATTATTTCTCTGCATAGTGCGTGTATTTTTGTGTTTTGCCTATTTTTGGCGCGAACGGAGTGATGTTTCACAGTTAACACTGTAACGAATATGCTACTTTTGGCTCAGTAAATAAGGCGGCAAATATTATAAAGCTGTCAGTACATGGAGAAGATAAAGTGAGCAAGCAGAGTATTTTCAAAAACATTGGGGTACAGGTGGTGATCGCCATGATCATCGGTGCCTTCGCCGGTTTCGCTATGGGCGAGCAGGCTTCGATTTTTGCCCCTCTGGGTACCATTTTTATCAGTCTGGTAAAGATGTTGGTGATCCCGCTGGTGCTGGTGTCCATCGTGGCGGGTGCGGCAAGCTTAGGCAATAGTCCTGCTGCCGGTAAAATCGGTGTCGGTACCTTTGGTTTCTTTATTGCCACCTCTGGCCTGGCGGTCGCGCTGGCGCTGGTGATGGGGTCTGTGTTCAAACCCGGCATGGGTGTGGATTTCACCGGTCACGGTGACAACCTGATGACTGTGACTGCCGAGCAGGGCAAAGTCCCCGGGGTGATGGATACCCTGATCGGCATGATCCCGACCAATGTGTTTGAATCGCTGACCGGTGGCAATATTCTGCAGATCCTAGTGTTCAGCATCTTCTTTGGTATCGCGCTGACCAAAGTAAAAGGTGATGGTGCCAAGCCCATTATCAGCGGCCTGAATACTGTGGTTGATGCCTTCGTATGGATGATCAACTGCGTGATGGTGATTGCCCCAATCGGTGTATTTGGCTTGATGGCAGACTCAGTGGGCACCTTTGGTTTTCAGGCACTGGAAGTGGTGATTAAGCTGTTTCTGGTGTTTGTGGTTGCCATCCTGATCTATGGCTTTATCGTATTCCCGCTGTTGGTCAAAACCACCTCCAACGTTTCAGCTCGCAAGTTTATCTCAGCCATGAAAAAGCCACAGGTCATGGCGCTCTCTACCGCATCTTCCATGGCGACTCTGCCGGTAAACATGGAAACCTGTGAGGAAGAGCTGGGTGTGTCCAAAGCGACTACCGCCTTTGTGCTGCCACTGGGTGCCACCATTAACATGAGTGGTAACGCGATTTACTACGGTCTGGTGGCTATGTTTTTCGCCCAGATGTACAACGTGGATCTGACAGTCATGGCGTATGTGGCCATCATCTTTACCTCTACTCTGGGCGCAATTGGTCAGGCCGGTGTACCGGGTCCATCCTTCTTGGTAGTAGCCGTGCTGCTGGCTGCGGGTATCCCGATTGACGGTCTGCCACTGCTGTTTGCACTGGATCGGGTGTTTGACATGATCCGGACTTCTCTGAACATCACAGGTGATGCGGCCTGCGCCATCATCATGGATAAATTTAGCCCGGAAAACCAAAGCAAATAAAAGAAGGGCAAAGAAAAACGGCAGCCATGGATGGTTGCCGTTTTTTATGGTTTAACGGAAAAGGTTAACCGTAGTGACTGCCGTTATCATAGTAATCGGCCGGGTTGAGCTTGGTGAAAATCACCGCTACATCTTGCTCAGCTTTACCCATGGCAACGCGCACAATCTCAGTCACACGTTTGGCTATCTCATCCTGCACTTGCTGACCTCGGTCGAAGTAAAGGACCTCGACAAATGGATAAGCCTCAGTGGCTTCACCTTCAAAATAGAAAGCCGCTGGAATGTGCTCAATGGTGAAGTGAGCGCGGGGGCTGTTCATCAACTCTTCCAATGCATCAACCAGAGGCTTGGACAGGCGTTGTACGGCTTCGGCCTCAATGGCGCGGAAACGGAAATGTGGCATAGGTAATCTCCCAATAATCTTAACGCCAGCATTTTAAGTAAGCCGAAGCTGAACAACAAAGGTTAATTACTTCAGGTTTGCCATCAGACTCTTGAGCTTGTCGTCCCACTCACCGGCGCGAACTGTGCCGGACTCCATATCGAAGTTGTCATAGAAGCTGGGTAGCGACAGTTGGACTTTAAGCTCACCACCGAAAAATGGCATAGAGTTGACAGCTGCGGCCAGTACGCTGGATGCGCCACCCGGGCCTGGAGAGGTTGCCAGCAGCACCATAGGCTTACCCTGGAATACCTTCATATCGATACGGGAAGTCCAGTCGAACAGGTTCTTGTAGGCGGCAGTGTAGGAGCCATTGTGCTCGGCAAATGAGATCACTATGGCATCAGCGCTGCCCAGCTTGGCGTAAAAGTCTTTGGCCAGTTGCGGCTGACCCAACTCCTTTTCTCTGTCTTCACTGAACAGTGGCATCTCGAACTCATTGATATCCAACAGTTCAACTTCAGCTCCCTCTACCAGGTTGGCGGCGTAGGCGGCCAGTTGCTTGTTGATGGAATGACGGCTGTTGGTGGCTCCAAAGGCAATAATTTTCATCTTGTGTCTCCTGAGAAATTGGCGTGGCGGTGTGGGTCTCGATTGACAAACAGCATAATTGCCAATTGAATATGAATTAATATGTCTATTGGATATGAATTGTTTCCAAATGACTTGTAATTAATCTGCGGACTTGTGACCAGAGTGGTTATGACCTGATGTGTTGTTGATTAAAGGAAGAGTGAAATGGCCCTGGATACTCGCTTACTTGATGGCATGGTGTTGTTTGCTGAAGTTGTGAATGCCGGAAGTTTTACTCTGGCGGCCGAGCGCTGCGGTCATTCAACCTCTTATATCAGCAAGGAGATCAGCGCGCTGGAAGCCCGGCTCGGGGTGAGGTTACTGCACCGTACCACCCGCTCGTTAACCCTGACCCCGGATGGCCAGGCGTACTTTAATACCTGTGAGCAGATCATTCAGGATGCCAGTGATACCCGTGATCTGCTGCAGGGCAGGCAACAGCAGGTGAGTAACTCGTTGCGATTATCCTGCCCGGTTACATTTGGCATTGCCTACTTGCGGCCCTTATTGCACGAGTTATTGCCTACTTGCGGCCCTTATTGCACGAGTTTATGCAGCTCTATCCTGCGATAGAGCTTGAGCTTAACGACCGCAAAGTGGATTTGGTGGCAGAGGGGATTGATGTCGCGATTCGCGGCGCGGTAGGTCTGGCGGATTCCAGTTTGATAAGTCGGCCGCTGTTGAGTTCTCCGACACTGACGTTGGCATCACCGCAATATCTGGCTAAAGCCGGCAGACCTGCGCATCCCTCAGAGCTGAGTCGCCACAAAACCCTGTGTTATTCCTATTTGAAAGACCCCAATCTCTGGGCCTTTATCAGCCCGGAAGGTGAGGATATACAGGTAAGGGTTACGCCCAAGGTGCTTACCAACAGCCCGCAAATGGAGCTGGCCATGTGTGTGGCCAGCGAGGGCATTATGCGAATGCCAGCCTTTAACCTTACCGACGAACTGGCTGGTGGCAAGCTTGAAACCCTGCTCGATGAGTTTCACTCACCAGAGGTAAAGCTCTATCTGGTGTATCCGGGGCGTAAACATCTGGCATCCCGGGTGCGTTGTTTTATCGACTTTATGGCGGAAAGAATGCCGCAGAGTATGGCGGCACCCTGTACTGAAGCATAAAGATTAAAGATTGCTAACACTGGGGAATCAATCCTCGGCTATATGACAGAATAGCGGCCTTTTTTGTGATTTGGAGTGACTCATATGCCTGCAGATTTTCCACCCCTGGCCAAGGTGTTATGGCGGATGCTTGGCGCGTTTGTGGTGATTCTGGTGGTACCTTTGGTGTGTTGGGCGCTGAATCTTGAGCTCTTCCCAAGATTGGATCTGTCATCCAGGCTGGCGCAGTGGCTTTACGGTATTACCTGGACAGGTACTGTGCCCTGGGGCATAGGCTTTATTCTTGCGGTATTGCTTGTGTGTTGGCGTCTGCTGCCGATGAAGCTGTTTTTGCCTCTGCTGCTGGCCGTCAGTTTCAGTCAGACTGCCGGGGTGATTCTTAATCATGAGCTTAAACACCACCTTAAGGAGCCAAGACCCAATATCTCCTGGTTGGCACAGCGACAGGGTTTTGATGTTGATGCTTTTTATCAGCAAAGTGAAGCTGCGAAGCTAACGCAAATTGACCGCGCCATAGCAAGCGAGGCCGATAGCCTGATGTTGGCGGATAATATCGCTAAGCACTGGCGCCATGAGTTGGGCTTTGCCTTCCCCTCTGGCCACACTCAATTTGCCGTGTCCTTTGCGCTTATCCTGTGTTTCTTCCTGCTCAGTGCCGGTCGATATGGCTGGGCTGCAGGCTTTACCCTTTGGGCTGTGGCGATGGGACTCAGTCGTATGCTGTTGGGGCTCCACTGGCCCAGAGATGTATTGGCTTCAACCCTGATAGGTGCCACGTTGGCCGCCTTGTCTGTGATAGTCGGCATAGGATTTTATCGCCTGATGAGCCACCGCTTCAGAATGTCCTGTTTTGCAGGTTAATACCAACTTGGAAGGCCGATTCGAGGCGCGATTGAGAAGGGTGGCTCCCTTTAAAAGCCACGCAACAAAGAAGCGGGATCTTTGGCGCGCTAAAGTGGTACGGGTTTCAATTTACTTGATACAGTGTTGAACCGCGTCTCAGGCTCGCTATGGCTTCGTTGTTTGTCTGGGCGTTATCTGGGCTGAGTTAGCCAAGCTTGTTGATACTGTATATAATAACAGTGTCTGTGTCTAACAGTCATGGTGGCTATCGTGAACACTTCTGAATTTTTGAAATTAAAACAGATTGTTAAACAACTT
>JAJNAU010000144.1 GCA_021462625.1 Shewanella sp. | reverse complement strand
TGTAGAACAACTACACCACAATCGCGTTGCTTTGTATAAAACAACGACAAAAAGCTGCAAAAACCATCTTCAAAGGTCAACAGACCCTAGTTTGTGGGTTCTTTTTCCAAGGCAGAGGCTTCGATGTGTAGCTAGCCTACATGAGCAACCGATAACGCAGGAGAAAGGGGCCACAACAGGCCAACATCAGTCGGCCTTGAATGGGATAACAGCTATTTCCATGGGCGGGAAATTGCGACTTTCAGGCGCTGGCATGCTGTGGCCGCACACCCAGCGTATGGCAAATAGCGTAAGTCAACTCAGCGCGATTTAGGGTATAGAAATGGAAGTCCTTTACTCCTTCCCGGGACAACACTTTTACCATATCAATTGCCACATTGGCGCCCACCAACAGGCGGGTGGCCGGATCGCCATCCAGTCCGTCAAACTGAAGGTGCAACCAAGATGGCAACGACACATTGGCCATACCGGCAAACCGCTTGAGTTGATTGAAGTTGGTCACAGGCAAAATTCCCGGCACAATTTCCACATCAATACCGGCGGTGACACAGCGGTCACGGAACCTTAGATAAGACTCGACATCGAAAAAGAACTGGGTAATCGCGCGGTTAGCTCCGGCATCAATTTTCCGTTTAAGATTAATCAAATCTGCTTGGGCGTTAGCCGCCTCAGGGTGGACTTCGGGGTATGCGGCCACCGAAATATCAAAGTCAGCAACCGAATTGAGCAGACGAACCAGATCTGCCGCAAAGCAGGTCGGCTTGGGAGAGCCTTCGGGCAAATCACCGCGCAGCGCCACAATATTCCGCACCCCGTTTTGCCAATACTGACGTGCCAGTTCCAGCAATTCATCCTCTGTGGCATCCACCAAAGTCAGATGAGGCGCCGCCACCAGACTGGTTTCCTGTTGGATACGGTCAATCACCCCATGGGTGCGATCACGTACCCCTGAATTGGCGCCATAGGTCACAGATACGAACTTGGGATTCAATGGCTCCAGCCGATAAATGGAGTTCCACAGCAATTGCTCCATTTCGGGTGTGGATGGGGGGAAGAATTCAAAAGACACATTGATGTCGCCATTGAGTTCGGCCAAACTCTGATTCAAAGACTGCGCAAATTGAGCGTGATAAAATGCCATGTCACTGTCCTCTGTCTTTCTGAATTCTCATCAGACGCCCAGCCGCTCAGACGTCTACATGTCCACATACTAGATAACCCTGAGTTGAAGTCAAGTTAAAACCACCCACAAAGGTATTCAATCTTGCTCGCAATTCAGTTCGCCGCCCCAACCAAAAAGAGTACCGACCAAAAACAGAAAAAAGCACCAGGGTTACTCTCTTAACTCTTCACACCTATCACCATGGCGATAGACACAGTCACATACAGCCCCGGATCAGGGAGCTGCTTATTGCTCCTGCAGCAGATCCCAGCAGATATGAGCCAAATCTGACTGCACCGCCGCGGCCGTGACTTCCCGCCCGGCACCCGGCCCACGGATAATCAGCGGGTTGTCCTGATAGAAGACCGAGCGAATCACAAATACATTATCGCCCGGTGTCAGGTTGGCATAGGGATGATCGGAATCGATCTGCTCAAGTGCCACCCGGGCCTTGAGGTTACCTGCCTGCATCTCCAGCTGCGCCACATAGCGGATCACCCTGCCCTGCTCACGGGCATCTCCTTGCACCCGCTCAAGCGGTTCGTTCAGTTCATCGATACGGGCCAGAAATTCTTCCAGGGACACCTGTGTCAGCGCCTCAGGAACCAGCGAATCCAGCTCGATGTCCTCAAGCTCCAGATCCAGGCCGATCTCTCGTGCCAGGATGAGCAGCTTGCGCTGCATATCCAGACCGGAGAGATCGTCTCTGGGATCCGGCTCAGTGATCCCCAGAGATTTCGCCTCGAGCACCAGCTCACTGAAGGGCCGACTACCATCGTATTGCTCGAACAACCAACTCAAGGTACCGGAGAAAATGCCACCAATGGCCTCAACCCGATCACCACTGTTGTGCAGATCATTAAGCGCATGCTGTACCGGCAATCCGGCGCCACAAGTCGCGTTATGGCGCCAATACAGTCGGCGGAAACCCAGCTGCCGCTTGAGATCCCGGTAGAACGCCAGCGGCCCGGAGCCAGCCAGTTTGTTGGCGCTGACAATATGAATGCCACGGTCAAAAAACTCCGGATAATGGAGGGTCAGACTGGCGCTGGCGCTAATATCCAGAGTGACCAGCTCATCACACTTAAGCGCCGTCAGCTTTTCAAGTAGCTCAGGGTAATTCCAGCTCTCGCCAGCGGTATCAAATTCCTGCTGCCAGTTGTCAAAAGTAATCCCCTCTTCGCGGATTAAAGTCTTGCGGGAGCTGACCAGGCCGAGTAATTCAACGCTGGCTTCCAGTTCAGTATTGAGCGACTTGACCGAGCGCTGAAACAGATCAATCCAGGCCTTGCCGATATTGCCCGTACCCAGCAGCACCACACCGATACGCTTGCGCGGTCCTGCGCAGCGACGATGGACCTTCTGGGTCAGCAGATTGACCTGTGCCGAAGGCACCAGCGTCACCAGACTCAGGCCGTCCTGATAAACCGGCAGCGCATCACGGCTGAGCAGACGGGCAAAACTGCGGCGATACAGGTGTGCTCCGCTGCTCACCAGCGCCACCAATCCATAATCCTGGCTTAAGGTCACGCTACTGATAGCAAAATTGTCAGTTTGACTTTTCAACCAGTTGCCGACCTGCTCTGCCAGTTCATGGGTATAAGCCAGCGACACATGAGTTTGGCCCTGTTTCCAGCTGGCCAGGGCCGTCAGCCCCTGATTGTCCAGCTCCGAGAGCAACTCATCAGCACCATCGGCCAGTTGCAAAGACAACAGCGCCACCTCGGGTAGACTAGTGACCACAGGGGCACTGGCAGACGTGCTTTTCCGGGTGAGCAGGGTGAAGTCGGTGTGAGGGGCGTAACTGGAGCGGACCGCCAGGCTGACATCCACATCGAACAGTGGCTGCAGGGTCCGGCTGTGCAGCACAGGCGAGCCCAGACGCGCCAGCCTGTCCGCTTCCTCCAGCGACATGCTGGTCAGTAAAGTCGCATCATTGATTTTGTTAGGGTCGGCGTTGAATACCCCTTCAACATCGGTCCAGATAGTGCAGCGAGCGATATTGGCCAGCGAAGCTATCAGCGTGGCGCTGAAATCCGAGCCATTGCGCCCCAAAAGCAGGGTATTGCCATGCTCATTGGCACAGATAAAGCCGGTAATCACAAGCCGCTCATTGGCATGATTGGCCAGACAGGCCTTTATCCGGTTGCAGGACTCCTCATGGCGGATATGGGGTACAGCCCCTTCATCGGCAATCAGCAGACTGGTGGCATCCACATCACTGGCCGCCACACCCTGCTCCCGCAGGAGTGCAGCCAGCAGGCGGGCTGACCAGCGCTCACCGAAACTGACGGCCTGATTGATCTGATACTCATTGCGCTGCTGCAGACTCAGCAAGCTGACCAACTGAGCCTTGTCGGTCAACAGACGCTCAATGAGTAGCCGCGCCGCGTGACTGGACAGCAGTTGCTCAATCAGGGTCTGCTGATTGCTTATCATTACCTGCAACTCCTCCTGCCAGAGTTGTCCGGCATCGCTGAGGCTCAATAGCTTGTATAAAAAGTTAGTGGTTTTGCCGGCAGCCGATACCACCACCAGATCATTGCTGTGGCCATGGGTCAGCAGGATATGAACCACCCGCCGGTAACAGTCCGCATCTGCCAGACTGGAACCGCCAAATTTGTGAAGATGACAGGGGCCCATGCTTATCTCCTTGCAACCGCGGCCAGTCCGGCACGGATATCCGCCAATAAGTCTTCACCATCTTCTATGCCTACAGACAGACGGATCAAAGTATCTTTCAGGCCGGCTTCAAGCCGCGCTTCGGGCTCCATCGCCCTGTGGGTCATGGTTGCCGGCACGGCCACCAGACTCTCTACGCCGCCCAGACTCTCGGCCAATGAGAAGAGTTCAAGTTCGTTAAGGAACGCCTCGATCTGTTCACTGCCGCCTTTAAGCTCGAAGCTGACCATGGCGCCGAAGCCACTTTGCTGGGCTTTGCCAATCTCATGACCGGGATGATCCTCCAGCCCCGGATAGTACACCTTATCAACCACCTCACTGGCGCACAAAGCCTCGACAATCTTTTGCGCGTTGCGCTGATGCTCACGGATACGCACCGCCAAAGTACGCACACCACGCAGGGTCAGGTAGGCATCCAGCGCGCCGCCGGTCAGCCCCAGGGTATTGGCCCACCACACCAGCTCTTCACCCAACTCAGGGGTCTTGGTTACCACGGCGCCACCGACTACATCGCTGTGGCCGTTAATATATTTGGTGGTGGAGTGGATCACGATATCCGCCCCCAGCGTCAGGGGTTGCTGCAGCACAGGCGACAGGAAGGTGTTGTCAACTGCCACTTTGGCGCCGACAGCCTTGGCCTGCTCACACACAGATTTGATATCCACGACACGCAGCAGCGGGTTTGACGGAGTTTCTACCCAGATCAGCGCAGGCTTGAGGGCGAAGGCGTCCGCCAGTGCAGCAGCATCGGTTTGATCCACGACCTTTAATTTGAACTGGCCTTTGCGGGCTAGGTTGGTAAACAGACGATAGCTGCCACCGTAACAATCATGGGGGATCACCAGCAGATCATCCGGGCCCAGCAGATTGACCACCAGCGTAATAGCCGCCATGCCGGTGCTGGTAATAATGCCGGTACTGCCCTGCTCCAGTCGGGCCAGTGTCTCTCCCAGCACATTGCGGGTTGGATTACCGGAGCGACTGTAGTCATATTCCCTGGGCGTCTGATGACCGTCAAAACTATAGTTGGTCGACAAATAGATGGGCGGCACAACAGCCCCAAACTGGGTATCACTTTCAATGCCTTGTCTGACTGTCTCAGTGGCCACACGCCTATGGGTCATCACTCGCTCCTGCCAAAATAGATGTCTGGACGTCTAAATTACCTTATTTATTACTTTCTGGTCAACAGACATAAAGACGTCCAAACATAAAGAATTCTATTTGCATTCGTCTCGTTTTCGCCGCAATAATTTGACTGTAAAAAGTAAGTGTTTAAAATCTGCAGCGAATTCGAGAATCAACAGGTGAGTCAATGACTGAGTGGAACGGCGACTATATCAGCCCCTATGCTGAGCACGGTAAGAAGAATGAACAGGTGAAAAAGATCACTGTTTCCATTCCCCTGAAAGTGCTGAAAATATTGACTGATGAACGCACCCGCCGCCAGGTGAACAACCTGCGTCATGCAACCAACAGCGAGCTGCTGTGCGAAGCTTTCCTGCATGCTTATACCGGTCAGCCATTGCCCAATGACGAAGATCTGTCAAAAGACAGACCGGACAGCATTCCTGCAGAAGCCAAAGCATTGATGACCGCCATGGGCATCGAGTGGGAAGAGCTGGAGTAAGCTTGTTTACCTGTACAAAACCCGGCATCATTCCAGTATCGGTTTTTTCAGCAGCTTTCTTTGCAGCGTCCGTCTGTGCATGCCCAATTGCCTGGCCGTAGCAGAAACATTGCCCTGATTGGCCTGCAATACCTGCTGCAGATGCTCCCACTCCAGTCTGCGGGGATTCATGGGAGCCACTTCATCGCACACCTCGGCCTCAACCGCAACCTGCCCGTCCGGAAACAGCGCCGCCAGCAGCGTCTGGGTATCCACCGGCTTGGCCAGATAATTGTCCGCACCGGCGCGAATCGCCTCTACCGCTGTGGCGATGCTGGCGTAGCCGGTCAACAATACCATGGTGACTGTGGGGAGTAACTGGCGCAGGGGCGAAATCAGGCTCAGGCCATTACTCAGATCCAACTTCATATCCAGCAGAATATGGGATGGCAACAGGCGTCTGGCCTGCAGCAGCGCATCGCTGGAGTTGTCTACATGGGTACAATCAAAGCCATGCTTACTGAGACGCCGGCACAACACTGAAGCCAGCGCGTGATCATCTTCTACGATCAGGATCCTGCTCATGCGGCCAGCCCTCCACACAGGGGCAAATTGACTTCCGCCACAGTGCCGCACTCAGGATGATTACTCAGGGTCAGGCTGGCCCCCAGACGCTCAAAACTGGCGTGACTGAGCAGCAACGCCACCCCCATGCCTTTAGGGCTGGAGATCAGGCTGGTTCCCAGTTGCTCCAACAGCTTGGTGTTTATACCGGCACCAAAATCCCGCACCCGCACCCGAAGCACACTGTCCAGCACCTCCAGAGTAATACTCACTCTGCTGCTGGCGGTTTGCTCCTGACTGGCACCGGCGGCGTTCTCCACCAGCGCCATCAAGGCCGGGATCAGGTTCATATCGGCCTGCACTCTGGCCACGGGGTCGATATCCACCAGCCGGTCCTGCCAGTCCAGCTCTGTGACTGGCATCAGCAACAGAATTTTTTGTCTCAACTGATGGGCCAGTTGCTCAGGCGATGCCTGATACTGATGCCCTTCGCGAATGGAGTGGACCGCGTCCCTGAGCTCGCTTAGAGTGGACTCACAACGCTTGAGGGCGATATCCATCTCATTGAGCGCCACCGGGCAGTTGGCCTCCTGCACCTCTTCTAGCAACAGACGCATACTGGACAAAGGCGTCGCCAGTTGATGGGCCATCTGCGCCGAAGCGGTGCCCAGCGCCAGCAGTTGCTCCTGACGCAGTTGTGATTCCCGCAGCAGCGCTATCTGCGTATCCTGCTGGCGAATACGGCGGATCAGCAGAGCTACTGTGGTGGTGATCACCAGCGCGGTAATCACAAAGTTCAGCCACATCCCCAGATAATGAGAGGTCATATCCATGCCATGACCATGATCCATCATGGTTTCAGCTGACAGCATTTTCATCATCAGGCTGTAAGCCAGAGTCGCCACGATGGCCAACACCCAAGGTGCCCACAACGGCAGGATCACGGCCGCCAGCACAATAGGAATAAGCAGCAGGGTGACAAAGGCATTGGTTGCACCACCGGAGAATCCCAGCCACAGGCCCCAGAAGAGGATATCCATCAGCAAGGTGGCAAACAGGCTCATCTCGCTGCGGATAAGCCGCTGCTGCAGCCAGGTGACAAGCGCCAGATAAGCGCCCTCAATCAGCATTACCCAGGTCAGAGTGCCAATTTGCAAGCTCAGACCAAAGGTGTCAGCGCCAAACAGCACCAACAAGAGTTGCAGGCCAAATCCCAACAAACGCAGCAGGGTAATCTGATCAGCCTGATTAAGCAGTGGATATTTTGTTGTCATGATTTTTCTGCTTTCCATTCCGGTGGCTGCGGTATAATTGCACCAATAAATTACAGAAAGTCCTTAGGGTCTGTTGACCTTTCATGGTTGAATTTTGCTCGTTCTAGACGGCTTTAATCGCGACGCAAGGTGTGCCGCCTAGTGGGCCTAAGCAAATACCTTGCAACAAAGAGTAAAGCGCGTATAGCCGAGCCCTTCGGGCAGCGTTTGTCGTCGCTTTCTAC
>JAJNAU010000143.1 GCA_021462625.1 Shewanella sp. | reverse complement strand
CCATTGTATTGATTCTGCCGGATCTGCGTCGGGCCGGTATGAGTAAATTGCAGGTAATTGGTGAGGCCCTAAACGAGTTTAGAGCCTCCGGTAAACAGGTATTTGCCTACGGCAATTTCTTCGACCAACAACAGTACTTGCTGGCAAGCTACGCCGACAAAATTTACCTCAATCCTCAGGGCGGCGTCATGATAGATGGGCTGTCCAGCTACCAGATGTATTTTAAAAGTGCCTTGGAAAAGCTGGATATCCAGACTCATGTGTTCCGGGTTGGAACCTATAAATCTGCCGTCGAGCCCTTCCTCAGGGATGATATGTCACCGGCGGCCAAAGAAGCCAATACCGAGCTGCTCAACAGTCTGTGGCAATCCTACTCAGATACAGTCGCCGCAAATCGTCAATTGCAACCTGAACAATTGGCGCTCAGTGCACAAGGCTATCTGACTCAACTGGATAAAACCAATGACCAGCCGGCTCAGGTTGCCATCAACATGGGTTGGGTCGATAACCTGGTGACTCGCGACGGTTTTCGTGAGGAAATGAAACAGCTGCTGCCCGAGGATAAAGAGCATCACAGTTTCCGTCAGGTGCATTTCGATGACTATCTGGCATTGATAAAACAGCCCAGCCTGCCTTTGGGAGACCAGAATGTCGGCGTGATTGTTGCCAAGGGTAAGATCCTCAACGGCTATCAGCAGCCAGGTGAAATCGGGGGTGAAAGCACGGCGGCGCTGCTGCGCAAGGCCAGATATGATGATAACATCAAAGCTGTTGTACTAAGAGTGGACAGTCCGGGGGGCAGCGCTTTTGCCTCTGAGCAGATCCGTCAGGAAGTGCTCGCGTTACAAAAAGCCAATAAGCCGGTTGTCGTCAGCATGGGCAGTGTTGCCGCATCCGGAGGCTACTGGATCTCCGCCGATGCCGACTATATTTTTGCCACTCCAACAACTATTACCGGCTCAATTGGCATATTCGGGCTGATCACCACCTTTGAAAAGTCCCTGGCAAACCTTGGGATCCATACAGATGGTGTAGCAACCTCTGACTGGGCCGGACAGTCGGTAACCCGTACCCTGTCTCCTCAGGTCAGTGCCGTTATTCAGCGAGGGATCGAGCGCGGCTACCGGGAGTTTATCAATATCGTGGCCAGTGGCCGCGATATGTCACCACAGGAAGTTGATAAAATTGCCCAGGGCCGGGTTTGGACCGGTGTTAAAGCGCTGAAACTGGGTCTGGTCGATGAACTTGGGGATATGCCAAAAGCTGTCGCCAAGGCCGCTGAACTGGCTGGTTTAAGCCAATACGACACCCACTTGTTTGAACAGGAACCGTCGGCGGAACAATTACTTGTCCAGGAACTGTTCGGTGCAGCGTCCAGTTACTTGCCGGATCTGCACGCTGATCCCGGCCTGCTGGAGCAGCTGATTAATCAGGCCAGACAGGAGATCCGCCTGCTGGACAGTTTCAACGATCCCAATGGTATTTATCTCTACTGCGATACCTGCAACTACTGAGTCATTCCAAGCCCGGCAGCACCGCCGGGCTTTTCCTTACAGAGCAGTTGAAATCCCATCAATCACAAAGATTTAAGCAAACTTATCTTTCCGCTATACTTGCCATCACCAGTTTTCCCCTACACAACACCATGACCAAAGCAAATATCTACATTGCCTATACAGGCGGCACCATAGGGATGAAAAAAACCGATATTGGATTTGTGCCGGTTTCAGGGTTCCTGACAGAATGTATTCAGGCCATGCCTGAGTTCTATCACGAAGAAATGCCCAATTTCGTGATCCAGGAGTACAGCACACTTATCGATTCATCTAATATGAAGCCAACAGACTGGCAGCAGATCGCCAATGACATCAAAGCAAACTATGAAAAATATGATGGATTTGTGATCCTGCACGGTACAGATACCATGGCTTATACAGCGTCGGCCCTGTCCTTTATATTGCAAGGATTATCCAAGCCAGTCATTGTCACCGGCTCACAAATCCCGCTCAGCCAGTTGCGTTCTGACGGGCAGACCAACCTGCTTAACTCCCTTTATCTGGCCGCGCACTATCCCATCGCTGAAGTTTGCCTTTATTTCAACAATAAACTGTTCCGAGGAAACCGCTCTACCAAGGCCCACGCCGATGGCTTCGATGCTTTCGCCTCCCCTAACTTTCCCATGCTGGCTGAAGCCGGCATTAAAATCAGTCTGAAAAAAGGTGTAGTCAGTCAGTCCAGTAACAAACCGCTCGATGTCGCCTGCGTTCGCCCACAGCCCATAGGGGTTGTGACTCTCTATCCCGGTATCTCCACCGAAATTTTCCACAACATACTGCAGCAGCCGGTTAAGGCACTTATTTTGCTGACTTTTGGCGTGGGCAATGCACCGGAAGATCCGGCCTTACTGAAGACACTGAAAGAAGCAGACGAACGGGGCATCGTGCTGGTGAACCTCACCCAGTGTTTCCAGGGGCGGGTCAACATGTCTGGCTATGCCACCGGCACAGGTCTTAAACGCAATGGGGTGATCAGTGGCGCCGATATGACCATCGAAGCGGCACTGGCTAAACTGCATTATTTGCTGGGAAAAGATCTGCCACCGGATGAAATCAAACGTCAGATGCAATTGAATCTGGCCGGTGAACTAACTGAATAAACATAGAGTTAAAAACTTGTCATTGAGACAAAGGGCAGCATATACGCTGCCCTTTTCCTTTGTGAACTAAAGTGAAATTATGTCAGACCTTGGTAACATACCATGCAACGAAACACTGTAATATTGCTGTCCACCACCATTCCCGCTACGGCACTGGCCATCAGCGAATCGGGCATGTTTGCGCTGCCAGATTTTATCTGCGAGTTTATTACCACTTTCAGTCTGAGCATACTGCTCATTACACTGCTGGACATTGTGCTGATGGCCTTTTCCCGCACCACCCACAAGTCAAACAACTATAACTGACTGAATCTCAGAGTCGCAGCGTAGCGGTGTCGCACCTGCATCATCAATGGGAACAGCCACCAAAGCTATCATTGAGCTATCACCTCTACTTTGTCAGCGCAGTAGCACACCCAAATCCAAATATAAAAACTGCCTGAAGGTGTTTTTTACTTTGAAAATATTTCAATCAGGCCAGCACGATAAAGCCAAAAAAAGCAATTACTGCTGTGATCAGCGCATAAGGCAATTGGGTCACACCGTGGCTAACCAAATTACAGCCTGATCCCTGAGCAGCAAGTACTGTCGAATCTGAGTAGAAACACGCCTGTGAACCAAATGAAGACGCTGATAACAAAGCGCCAATCACCAGAGGAATATTGGCGTCCACCGCATAGGCCAGTGGCATCACGATGGGGATAGAGACGGCAAAAATACCCCAGCTTGAACCCGTTGCGAATGCCAGTACCGCCATGGCAACGAAGATAACAGCAGGCAACATCTGCGGCGTCATATGTGGACTCAAACTGTTAATCACATACTGAGGCAACTGCAGCATGTCACACACATCTTTGAAGATAAAGGCGGCAGTCACGGTACCAATGGCCGGTAGCATGCTTTTGAAACCATCAATCATCTGATCCATCATTTCCGCCAGCGGCATCAAGCGCTGCACCGCATAGTAAGGCAGTGTTATCCCGAGCGTCGCCAGCAGGCCCAACCAGACATCGATATCGAAATAGATAGTGAAACCAACCAGCAGTAAAATCGGCACAAAGAAGTTATGCAGTTTGCCCTGGGTATCGGCATTGGCAAACTCCTCTTCGATGGCCTTGAGGGCATACTCATCTGAGGTATGAACCTGATCCATGTCGACTGGTTCCAGCGCCGGCGCACCCCTGGATGCATTTATCTGCGCCTTTTTCATCGGACCGATAGTCGGGATCACCCCGAGGATCACCAACACCACCATGCCCACAGCCAGCCAGGCGTAAAGCATATAAGGAATGGCCTGCATGTATACGGCAATCCCCTCACCTTCGCCGGCGACGCCATTGTCTACCAGTAAACCACCGAAAAATACAGCCCAGGTCGACAAAGGTACCAACACGCAGATGGGCGCAGCGGTAGAGTCCACCACATAAGCCAACATCTCACGGGAAACTTTAAACTTATCCGTGACCCGCTTCATGGTAGAACCCACAGTCAGGGCATTGAGATAATCATCGATGAAGATAATCACACCAAGAATGAAGGTCATAAACAGGGATGAGCGTGGCCCTTTGGCAAATTTCAGTGCAAACCGGCCAAAAGCCATGGCACCACCGGTACGCACCAGCAGAGCAATCAGGGCACCGAAGCTGCCACACACCAGAATCAACCAACCAATGGTTTCATCACCCATCACTTTCAAGGAGATTTCACCAAAATTATTCAGTACAGCTTGGGGATCGACCAGAAGCAGACCGACAAGGGTACCTACGACAAGGGCAAGGATGGGACGACGCAGCCAAATGGCCAGGGCTAACACCACAGCGGGTGGAATAAGACTTAAAGCAGTCGGCTCTGACATGCACTTAGGTCCTCTGAGTATTATCGCCTTTACAGGCTATTTTTAGGAAAGTGCCAGCGAATAGATAGGAGGTTCTGAAGGCACCTTTACTGCTTTATGGGGCATGCCTCCAGACGGACAAAAGCCGCTTTTGTTTTTGCCTTGGTCAAAACATCGCGCAGAAAATAAATCGCAATGCATAATGAGTCAACTTTAATTTATTAAAATACAAAGGTTTTTCGATAACTACTGGCCAACGGCAATACATGTTATTGAAATATAACCAATTCAACTAAGGAAGGTGCGAACAAGTTCTCGCACCGCTCTGGCTTACAGGCAAATTCGTGTTCAAGGTATTCAGGTGCAACAAAGCGGGTTGCCATTCAAAGCGCAATACCACAGCAATCGGGTTTGCGCGAAAGCCCCAAAGGGCGAGGTTGGCAGCTCTATCTGCTTGGTTGCAGCTTTCGCTAAGGGCTCAGGCCATTAACGTCGAGCTGCGTCGTGCATCTTGAGGCTGTCATCAGTCGCACAGCACGCACGGGACTTATTCGCACCTTTCCTAAATCCAACTAGCCAGATAAGTGACTCATTCGCGAGCCAATTGTTAAAAGCTGATACACAGCGAGGTTCAGATTGTACAAACTGACTCAAAACAGCGGATTCAGCTAACTGAGGTGATGTTAATCCACTCATACAGATGTTTTCTCTACAAAAAAGGGCTGTGTTTGGGGAATATTTTATCTCTTTGCTCTTTTATAACCCCTGATTTTCAGATACCTTTCGATCAGTTTACTCTGTATTTGCGTATTTCTGAGGAATTAATGCGCCCGGTCATAAAATCAAATAAATTGGACACAGTTTGCTACGACATTCGTGGGCCAGTGCATAAAGAAGCGCGTCGCCTGGAAGATGAAGGACACAGGATCCTGAAACTGAACATTGGCAACCCTGCCCCGTTCGGTTTTGAAGCCCCTGAAGAAATTGTCCGGGATGTGATTCTGAATCTGCCCAGCGCACAGGGATACTGTGAGTCAAAAGGCCTGTTTTCTGCCCGGAAAGCCATTGTGCAGCACTATCAGTCTCAGGGCATTCTGGGCGTGGATATTGATGATATTTATATCGGTAATGGCGTATCCGAACTCATCGTAATGGCGCTGCAGGGGCTGCTCAACAGTAATGACGAGGTCCTTATCCCAGCACCGGATTACCCGCTGTGGACCGCGGCAGCCCATCTGGCTGGTGGCAAGGCAGTGCATTACCGTTGTGATGAGGAGTCTGGGTGGTTCCCTGATCTGGATGATATCCGCAGCAAAATCACACCCCGCACCCGTGCATTGGTGATGATCAATCCCAATAATCCGACCGGGGCAGTGTACAGCCGCGAACTGATCCTGGCGCTGATTGAGATCTGCCGCCAGCACAGCCTGATCCTGTTCGCCGATGAAATCTACGATAAGATCCTGTACGACGACGCCAAACATATTCCGGCTGCCAGTCTGTCTGACGATATTCTGACCGTCACCTTCAACGGTCTGTCAAAAGCCTACCGCGCAGCCGGTTTCCGGATCGGCTGGATGATGCTGACCGGTAATCTCAAAGATGCCCGCTGTTATATTGAAGGTCTGGATATGCTGGCGTCCATGCGTCTGTGTGCGAATGTGCCCAACCAGCACGCGATCCAAACGGCGCTGGGCGGTTACCAGAGCATCAATGAACTGATCCTGCCTAACGGTCGTCTGGCACAACAGCGGGATACCTGTTATGAGCTGCTCAACAGCATTCCCGGGATCAGCTGCAAAAAGCCCAAAGGCGCCCTGTATGCCTTCCCCAAACTGGATGCCAAAAAGTTCAACCTCAGGGACGATGAACGCTTGGTTCTGGATTTGCTTAATGAGAAAAAGATTCTACTGGCGCAGGGTACGACATTCAACTGGCCTGAGCCAGATCATCTGCGCGTGGTATTCCTGCCTTGGAAAGAAGAACTGCAAAAAGCACTGACCGAATTTGGTCACTTCCTGGAAACCTACAGCCAGTAATTTCAGCAACTTAATTTGTGAATGCCATCTCATGGGTGGCTTTTATATTGGCCATTTTGCGGTTACTCTTTACACATCATCCCGCCGTAATCGGACATGTCAATGAAAAGCAGTTTTCTCGCCTGGATCCTTCGTATGCCCCTCATCAAGCGCTGGGCGCTGATGCACTGTGTCAAACGGGAGAATATCGCTGAGCACTCCCATCAAGTGGCCGTTATTGCCCATATGCTGGCGGTTATCCGCAACTCCTACTTTAATGGTCAACTTTCTCCTGAACGGGCCGCAACCCTCGCCCTGTACCATGAATGTTCAGAAACCAAGTTGCAGGACATTAATCATGTTACCAAGTACCACAACCCCGAGTTGACAAGGGAGTTTAAAAAACTCGAGGAGCTGGCCGAGATCGACTGCGTCAACACCCTGCCTATTGAGCTTAGGGAGCATTTTCGCCCCTTGATCGTGCAAACCGAAGTCAGCGCCGAATACAAGCAACTGGTCAAGGCCGCGGATCTGATTTCAGCTTATCTCAAATCGCAGGATGAGCAGAGGTTTGGTAATGATGAGTTTGCCCATGTGAAAATCCGTCTGGGACAAATGCTTGAGGAATATCGCAAACAACTGCCTGAAGTAAATTATTTCCTGGACACTTTCAGTGACAGTTGTTTCGTCTCGGTCGACAGGCTGTCCGCCGAGGACCATCAGTAATCCATTCAGGAGCAATATGGTGAAATTCGATATTCAGTGGCAGCCAAACGACTGACACAAGAGCAAGCTTGTCGGCAGATCAGCGAAGTTCCAATCAGCGCGCAGAGCGAGAATCCCGCACAGTGCGCCGTTTCGCCAGCCTTACCTATCATCTGCGGGCTAGCGCTGACGGCACTGATAGATGAAACGAAAAACGCGCCGTTAAGGCAATACCGTTCAGTTAAGGCGAATATAAAAAGAGCTCTGCTAAAGCAGGGCTGTTTTTGTTTTTGAAAAGCAGTTCACCACGAAGCGCT
>JAJNAU010000142.1 GCA_021462625.1 Shewanella sp. | reverse complement strand
TCCCAACAGAGACTCCGAATACATTAGCGCAGACCAACCCCGTCATTGCGAATTTGTTCTTGCAACAACGAGGCGGACCATACATTTTTGTATCCCAAGCCAGTGAAAGCTGGTCAGTCCTTATAATTTCTTAGATAATCAAGGTGATTGAAGTTACGCCAACGGAGCACAACGTGAAGTATTTTATTGTCACTGTAGTGGTAGCATTGCTTTTCTTTCTGGCCTTGATGTTCGGTGCCCGCAATGACCAGATGGTCACCATTTCCTATTTTGTTGCTCAGGGTGAGTATCGGTTGCCTGTCGTACTGGCGACAGTCTTTATGTCCGGATTTATCATCAGTTGGCTGATGGCGCTTTATCATATCACCCGCATGCGTTTAGCGCTGCGCCGCAAAACACGTCAATTGGAAAAGTTGGAAAGCCTGTTGCCGGTATCATCAGCCAAGGAAACTGAAGCCTGATATGCTTGAACTGCTCTTCCTGTTGTTACCCATTGCAGCTGGCTATGGTTGGTACATGGGGCGTCGTAGCATCAGGCAATCTCAATCCAATCAACGCAAAAAGTTAAGCCGGGATTATTTCACCGGCTTGAATTTCCTACTGTCCAATGAATCCGATAAGGCTGTTGATCTGTTCATCAATTTGCTGGATGTCGATGATGAAACCATGGATACCCACTTATCCCTGGGATCACTCTTCCGCAAAAGGGGCGAAGTCGACCGCGCAATACGGATACATCAGAATTTAATTGCCCGCCCGAGCCTGACTGACGAGCAGCGTGATTTGGCGATGATGGAATTGGGCAAAGACTATATGGCTGCCGGGTTCTATGACAGAGCCGAAGAGATCTTTCTTAATCTGGTCAGTCAGGCGGATCACAGTGAAGAAGCCGAAACGTTGCTTATTGATATTTATCAGGTCACCAAAGAGTGGCAAAAAGCATTGGATATTACCCGCCGTTTGAGTCGTAAACGTCAACAGGCGTTAAGCCCCATCAGCGCCCATTTCTGTTGTCAGTTGGCTGATTTGACGCAGGATGAACAGGATAAAGCCAAGTGGTTGCAGGCTGCACTGAAACTTGATGACAAATGTGGCCGGGCGATGCTGACTCTGGCTCAGTATTACGTGAACAAACAAGACTATAAGCTTTGTCAGAAGCAATTGGAGAAGCTGCTGCATGCTGATATCCAACTGTTACCTGATGCGCTGCCCCTTGCCCGTGAGGCGTTTCATCAGATCGGTAACTTAACCGGTTATCAGGATTTTCTGGTGCAGGCTATTGCTGAAGGCGCGGGAGCCTCAGTCATTAACGCGCTGGCGGAGCAGATGGAAAGCCAGGGTGATCTTAAACAAGCAAAGAATCTTATTTTGGATGCCCTGTATCGCAATCCAACCATGAAGGGATTCCAGCACTTGATGCAGATGCAGGTAAATCAGGCCGAGGATGGCCAGGCAAAGCAAAGTTTGACCATGTTGGAGCAATTGGTCGAACAACAAATAAAATATCGACCCGGATATCGATGCAAAGAGTGTGGATTCCCGTCCCACGCTCTGTATTGGCACTGTCCCTCCTGTAAACACTGGGGCAGCATAAAACGGATCCGGGGGCTGGATGGCGAATAGAACTATTGGAGAAAAAATGACTGACAAGCCTATTGTTGTCGCGCTTGATTTTGATAACAAGCACGCTGCCCTGAATCTAGTCGATAAACTGGATCCCGGCATGTGCCGTCTTAAAGTGGGTAAAGAGATGTTTACCCTGTTTGGGCCTCAGTTAGTTAAGGATATTCATAGCCGCGGTTTTGACTTGTTCCTCGATTTGAAATTTCACGATATTCCCAACACGGTCACCAAAGCAGTAACTGCTGCTGCCGAATTGGGTGTCTGGATGACCAATGTCCACGCCTCCGGTGGCTTGGCGATGATGGCCGCGGCTCGTAAGGCGCTGATGCCTTATGGCGAAAATGCGCCACTGTTGATCGCTGTGACGGTATTGACCTCCATGAGTGACGAGGATCTTAAACTTATCGGTATTGATCTGCCTGCCCATGAGCAGGTAACACGCCTGGCGGCACTGACAGCACAGGCCGGGCTTAACGGTGTGGTTTGCTCTGCCCGTGAAGCGCAGATGCTTAAATCGGCTTTTGGGCCTGAGTTTAAGTTAGTGACACCGGGGATCCGCCCTGAAGGCAGTGACGTTGGAGATCAACACCGAGTCATGACCCCGATAATGGCGCATAAGGCCGGCAGCGACTATCTGGTGATTGGCCGTCCCATCACTATGGCTGCGGATCCTTTGGCTGCGCTGCAGGTGATTCACCGCTCGCTGATGTAATACGTTCGTTTTGCAGGAGACAAATCATGACAAGCAAGTACAGATTTGATTTTCAGGATACACAGGTTTTTGTTGTCGGTGGCACCAGTGGTATCAATCTTGGTATTGCCAGAGCGTTTGCATCAGCAGGTGCCAGAGTTGCAGTGGCCAGTCGCAGCCAGAATAAAGTGACTGCAGCAGTGGCTCAGTTGCGGGCGATTTCAACCCGCGAACATCTGGGTGTTTGTTTCGATGTCAGGGACAAAGAGGCGATGGCAAAGGGATTTGCTGCCGTGACAAAGGCCTTTGGTCAGCTTGATGTGCTTGTCAGCGGCGCTGCGGGGAATTTTCCGGCTGCCGCGGCCAAGTTATCTGAGAATGGCTTTAAGTCTGTGATGGATATTGATCTGCTGGGCAGTTTTCAGGTGCTCAAACAGGCTTATCCCTTGATGCGTCGTCCCGGCAGCAATATTATTCAGATCTCAGCCCCCCAAGCCTATATTGCTATGCCCGGGCAGGTTCATGTGTGTGCCGCCAAAGCTGGCGTTGACATGCTGACCCGCACACTGGCGATGGAGTGGGGGAGTGAAGGTATTCGGATCAATTCTCTGGTTCCCGGACCCATTGCGGGAACCGAAGGGTTTGAGCGACTGGCTCCCGGCGAGACATTACAGCGCAGAGTTGCTGACAGTGTGCCATTGCAGCGTAATGGAAGTGTAACGGATATTGCTGCTGCAGCCTTATTTCTGGCCTCTGATGCAGCAGATTACATCACCGGCGTAGTATTGCCGATCGATGGAGGCTGGTCGCTTGGAGGTGCCAGTATGGCGATGGCAGAGCTGGGCCAAATAATTGCCCATCAGGAGTCTGGTGGACACTGATACAGTAAAAACAGGAACGAGTTATGGCAAATGCGTTGCAAGAGCAACTGCTCAAGGCTGGCCTTGCCAGCAAACAAAAAATGCGTGATGTAAAGACGAAAAAGCGTCGCGATCGAAAAGCCAATGTCGATGACGGCAATGCCGCGTTTAAACAGGAGCTGGCTGCCAAGAAGCAGGCTCAGACTGAGAAGGACAAGGCGCTGAATGAGCAGCGATTTGCTCAGGCCCAGGAACGTGGGCAGGTCAGGGCGCTTATTAGTGAAGTGAAAAAACTGGCTATCGCGTTACCCAAAGATGGGGAAGTCAAGTTTAACTACACGCTGGAAAACAAAATCTATCTGGTTTATCTCAACGAAAAATTGCAAAAGCAATTACTGAATGGCCAGTTAGGTATTGTTCGTCTGGAAAACACCAGTTATCTGGTTCCTCATAAGTTAGCCGAACGGGTCAATTTGCTGGTTCCCCTGTGGTGTGGCTATCTGTGGAGTGCACAGGAAAACACTGTAGTGGTGGAGGAAGATGATCCCTATTCAGACTATGTTATTCCGGATGACCTGATGTGGTAATTAACAGGTAACAGGCTGCGTATGCAGCCTTAATTATGTCAGCAGCCATTTGGTTGTCAGTCCTATCAGCAACGCCCAGGGGAGCAAATAGCAGACTGATGATGTCCGAATGCTTGATGTGTGGGCTCGGACAGCGATGAATAAAGCAGGAGCCCCCGGTGGGCTTGAGTCGGCGTCAATGCCTGTATTTGCTTTTCCGCAAAACGGGTTAACAAACCGGATTTGGCATGAAAATATTTATCATCACAAAGTCACCTAATTCTAGACTTTTAATGCAAATAAATCCCTTTTTATGACAGTTTTTAATCTTCTGCGTTGAATATTTCTCATTTAAGTTTATCCCGTTGCACCCGCGCAAGATCGCTGGCTACACGGGGATCAACTGCGTGTGTCTTATCTGACGGCAATCAGTGCCCATCTGAGGTTCAACGCGATGAGAGGGATGCGGGCAGGATAGTCCTCGCGCTACTTTGGCGTTGTTAACAGCAAGAGTTTAAGGCATTAGCTGTTGGCATGCCGGGAGCTGTCTGGGCGACTTCGTCAAAGTTGAATAACGTAAATTAAGCCATTCCTAAAGCCCGCTGGGTGTCGCTTACAGCCGTATTTGCCGCGCTACAGTTCAAATGATTAATCATTCACTGCGGACTATGCCTTATACATATGGCAGCGGTAAGTCCACCCCGAGCACGCACTGAACGTTTTCGCACCTTCTCTGATATAGCAGGCTATCGATTATACCAAGAGACTTTCCTTTATTGAACGTTTAGGGTTAAATTGAAACATTCGTTTAAATTTATTGTTTGAGAATTAATAATGTACCCTTATGTAGCCCCGCTGAAGGATATGCAGTTCGTTCTGGAAAAGGTATTTAATGCCGGTGAGGTTTGGGCCGGGATCCCCGCTATGGCAGAGCAGCTGGACATTGACACTGCTTTGGCAATTCTTGAAGAAGCTGCCAAGCTCAATCAGGAACAGGTGCATCCACTGAATCGTCCCGGTGATGAAGAGGGCGTTCAGTTTGCCGATGGGAAGATAAGTACACCCAAGGGGTACGTTGATGTATATCGCCAGTATGCCCAAGGTGGCTGGGTTGGTCTGTGTGGCGATCCTGAATATGGCGGTATGGGCATGCCCAAGATGCTCGGCGTTCTGGTGGATGAGGTGGGTTATGGGGCCTGTAATGCCTTTACTCTCTATAACTCTCTGACGGCCGGTGCAGCGTTGTGCATTAACGCCCATGCTGCTGATGAGTTGAAACAGTTGTATCTTCCTCCTTTGTACTCAGGTCAATGGGCCGGCGCCATGGATATGACAGAGCCTCAGGCCGGCTCAGATCTGCGTAATATCCGTACCCGTGCAATCCCCAATGCAGATGGCAGTTATGCCATTTCCGGCAGCAAGATTTTTATTACCGGCGGCGATCATGACCTGACCGAGAACATAGTGCATCTGGTGCTGGCCAAATTGCCTGACTCCAATGGTATCTCATTGTTTCTGGTGCCCAAGTATCAGGTGAATGCCGATGGTACTCTGGGGCAGCCCAATGGTGTATTGGCAGGCTCCATTGAGCACAAGATGGGTATCAAGGCATCCGCGACCTGTGTGATGAATTTTCAACAGTCAAAAGGCTTTTTGATTGGTAAACCAAATCGCGGACTGGTTTGTATGTTCACCATGATGAACTACGAGCGTCTTGCTATCGGTATTCAGGGATTGGGTTCAGCTCAGGCGGCGACTCAACTTGCGGTGACTTATGCCAAAGAAAGATTGCAGGGGCAGGCGGTTGATCGCAGTAAGGCAGAAGCAGGCGGTGACCCTATCATAGTGCACGGTGATGTCCGTCGTATGCTGATGATTTGTAAGACGCTTACCGAAGCTGGGCGGGCGTTGGCGGTGCATACCGGTATGCAACTGGATTTAGCCAAATATGCTGAAGATGAATCCATTCAGGCAAAGGCAGCACGCTTTGTGGGTTTATTGACGCCGGTGGCCAAGGCCTTTTTGACAGATCGCGGGCTGGATGTGGCTGTGATGGCTCAACAGGTATTCGGCGGACACGGCTATATTCGTGAAACCGGCATCGAGCAGCTGGTGCGAGATACCCGTATCGCCCAGATTTATGAAGGCACCAACGGTATTCAGGCCATCGACTTCCTGTCGCGCAAAATCGCCGGTGACAATCTGGCGACACTCAAGGAGTTTATTGCAGAGCTGCAAACAGTTATGGCAGATTTCAGCAATCAGCAGGGCGTGACTGATGTGATGGCTCGGTTCGAGCAGTTGTTGGCTGCCGGGGAGCAGATTAATGCTAATAAACTGGTGCGTCCGGCGTTACTGAACGCCTGCGCAGTAGACTATTTGGACGCATTCGGTTACACACTTTATGGTTACTACTGGCTGGCAATGCGTGAAGCTGCTGCCGGACAAGATCCTGAGTTTGTCTCACAGAAAGGCTACCTGTGTGATTTTTATCTGCAAAAGCTGCTTTGTCGGGTGGATCCCCTGCTGGCTCAGGTTAATGCCGGCGAGCAGGTCACTATGGATATGCCTGCTGAGCTGTTCTAGGCTCTGCAAAAACTGCAGTATTATTGCAAGCGTGCCTGGTGCACGCTTTTTTTGTGCGGCTGACTACTCTCTGAACTGCCGGGGAATAACAGGGCATCGTAAAATGAGACATTGCCTTGAACCAAGCGGAGGTGGCTGCGATATCAGGGGCTTGCGGACTCGCCCCCATCCTTCCTGGCTCGTGATTCCAGTTGCTGGATTACCGCCAAAAGTATTGTCCCATGCCAGGCTGTTTGCGTTGTTTTGCCTTCAGATGTCAGGCCGTTTTCTAGTACTACGAATGAATAGTCTTTGCCAGCAACGCTAAAAAAGCCTGCGAGATTATCTACACCACCCATGGACCCGGTTTTAGCGGTAACCCGGCTTTTCAGGGGGGCGCGGTTGTATGGCGGTTTATAAGCCAGAGTCCCTGATTCTCCGGCCACTGGCAGTGCAGCAATAAGGGGACGCAATTGAGGATCTGCATATATTTGTGCCAGCAATTTATTAATGACCTCCGCCGAAAGCAGATTATAACGGGACAGGCCTGAGCCATCCTCAAGTCTCATCTTACTCAGTTCAATACCCATATCTTCAAGGGCCTGAGTCATCACGGCTACGCCGTGATTGAATCCGGCGCCATTTCCCCACTCCTTTTCAGCCATCGCCAGCAACAGACTGTCGCTGATGAGATTATCTGATTCCAGCAGCAATTTGGCCGTCAACTCATAGACAGGTACAGAGGAAACTTGGGCCAGGGGACGCACATCAGCAGGAGCCTTCGCCCCAACCCGTACTTGCCCCTTGAGCCTGATCTTAAGGTTGGCAAGAATGTTGCGGCTCCAGTCACTGGCAAATGCGGCGGGATCATTCACGGCAAAGGCGAGATTAACCGGCCGTTTTTGCAAAAAACAGCCACTGAGGCGGACACTGTTGGAGCCGGTATCGGCAAGAGAAAGCTGACAAAAAGCGTCATCCCCATAACTGGCATCACTATCGACAGTAAAAGGAGCCTTGCCCTCAAGCGTGACTGTTGCCAAAGTCATGGCCTTGGCGTCAGGAATGGCATTGATTTTTGGGAGGGGGTTAACTTCTGCGATGGGTGTGTCAGCCGGGGGATGCATTACACCTTTCACGCAATTACCGTCAATGATAAAGCTGGATACAGGTGCGGCGTAGCAAATTCCAAGATCATCCCAAACCCAGCCTGGAGCTTTATCCATCCGTTGAGTATTGCCTATCAGCACCAGATCTCCCT
>JAJNAU010000141.1 GCA_021462625.1 Shewanella sp. | reverse complement strand
TAGGGCGACTTTTAAAGGCGTGCATACTGCCCAGAGCCCTCTTGATTTATCCCGATAGACCTTCGATTGCTCTGATTGTCTTCACACCTTTGAATTCTCGCTGAGTGACTAAACTCCTATGCGGATTGGTATTAGACAAACAATGCCTCTATCCTCAGCGATAAGAACTTCAATCAGACTTCATCTCTGAGGAACACCGGAGCTAATTCATCTGACTGCGCTTCACAGTAGTAATAACCTGCTATATCGAATTTCTTAAGGTCGGCCAACTCCTTAATATCATTTTCGATTATGTATCTTGCCATCATGCCGCGGGCTTTTTTGGCATAAAAGCTAATCACTTTATACTGACCATTTTTCAAATCCCTAAACACGGGCGTCACAATACGTCCAGCGATTTTTCCCGGTTTAACCGCCTTAAAATACTCATTGGAGGCAAGATTCACCAGAATTTCATCACCTTGCTCAGAGAGCGCCTTGTTGATCTCCCGGGTAATGATATCCCCCCAAAAAGCGTACAAGTTTTTCCCGCGGGGATTTTCCAGCGATGTTCCCATTTCCAGTCGATAAGCCTGAATCAAATCCAGCGGTTTAAGCAGGCCATACAAACCAGAAAGGATGCGAAGATACTGCTGGGCTTTGTCAACATCCCTGGCAGACAGAGTATCTGCATCCAACCCGGTATACACATCACCTCGAAATGCATACAGCGCCTGTTTGGCATTATCAGGAGTAAAATACGGCTGCCACTGGGCAAATCTTGCTACGTTCAATCCGGCAATTTTGTCACTCACCTTCATCAGCGAGGCAATATTGGCAGGCGTCAATTCACGACAGATGTCGATTAACTCCTGACTATGGTCGAGCAAACTGGGTAATGTGAATTTATCCGTTCCAGCCGGATTTTCATAATCCAACGTTTTTGCCGGTGAGACGACAATCAGCATCTTCCTGTCTCCTGTGTTTGGTTATGCCCCAATCATACTGAATAGATAAGAAAAAACCACGCCATAAAGGCGTGGTTTTAGCGATGTGGCTAACCGTTTATCCCGAACGGCCAAAGCCGACTCAGGTGTTTTTAGTCTGTGAAGATGCAGACAGATCCTGCCAAATGTCCTCTTCTACCTGACCATTCAACTCAGGGAATTTGCTGCGGTCAAACTGCGGAATTTTACCCGCCCGAACCTGATCCCGGTAGTCATTGATCACCCTGACCGCCAGACCGGACAACAGCAGCAAAGCGATAATATTCACTGTTGCCATCAAGCCCATGGACACGTCTGCCAGGTTCCATACCAGGCTGATTTTGGCCACCGCACCAAACATCACCATCCCCAGCACGCACACACGGAACAGGGGCAGCACAGCTTTGCGGTTGCCAGCCAAAAACAGAACGTTGGTTTCTGCATAAGAATAGTTGGCAATAATTGACGTAAAACAGAACAGCAGAATAGCAATGGCCACATAACCGCCACCCCAACCGCCTATGTGGCCTGTCATCGCAGCAATGGTCATTTTAATACCGCCACCACCGGCGCTAACATCACCGGATAACAGGATGATTGCAGCGGTTGCCGTACAAATCACTATGGTATCAGAGAACACGCCCATCATCTGCACAAGACCCTGAGATGCAGGATGATTCGGGTTGGGTGAAGCACTGGCAGCAACGTTTGCCGCACTACCCATACCCGCTTCATTGGAGAACAATCCACGGGCAATACCCGCCTGCATTGCCTGGGCAACTGTATAAGCTACACCACCGGCGGTCGCTTCCTGCCAGCCAAAGGCACTGTTGAATATCATCATAAATACATCAGGTAGTTTTTCGATGTTAGTGATGACAACAACAAAGGCAATAAAGATATAGGCAAGTGCCATAACGGGCACAATGACTTCTGATACTTTAGCGACTTTACGCAAGCCACCAACGATGACAAAAGCTGATGTAATAACCAGGAAAATCCCCATATACAGTGGGCTGATATTAAACACCACTTCCATGGCATTTGTAATGGTATTAGCCTGCACCGCATTGAATACCAAACCAAAAGCGATAATCAGGAAGATTGAAAACAGGACGCCCATCCAACGCTGGCCCAATCCCCTTTCCATATAGTAAGCCGGTCCACCACGGAACTGACCATCCTGATCACGGGTTTTATACACCTGTGCCAATGTCGACTCGATCATGGCGGTAGCCATCCCCAACATGGCGATAAGCCACATCCAAAATACCGCCCCTGGACCACCGGCACCGATCGCTACCGCGACACCGGCCATATTCCCGGCACCGACCCGGGAAGCCATACTGGTACAGAACACCTGAAACGATGACAGTCCGTGATCACAGCCCTGACGGCTTTTAGACATAACCTTAAGAGAATGCTTGAAATAAGTGATCTGAATAAACGCCAATCTCAGGGTGAAATACAGGCCGGCACCCACCAGCCCATAAACCAGAAGCTTGCCCCACAGCAATGCATTGAGGAAATTTACTGTTGTTTCTAACATATCGTTTTACTTCTTCCCGTAACAAATCACCACCGACATCAGTGTGCCGGCAAAATTTGTAGTGAATAAATCCTTTCTGATGAAAAGACATGGATGGCAGTTTTGCTGTTATTCAAGTTATCCATCCGCGAGCGATGTCAGTCGCGGTTGCTGCATCCGACAGAGCAAAATAGCATAGTCATTTCCAAAATTCGCATGATCAAGTTCACAATTAACCATTCAGCTGACACCAAAATCACAGCACTTGAACAAAAAAGATCACACTAACCAACAAGCTAACGAATAGATCACAGACTTGACTGAGCCCATGTGCTTCCGGTTGGGCCCCCTATGGGAGGTAGGTCTGGGTTATTCTATCACCGATAACCTGCAGTTTGCTGTCAAGTATCGCCGTTACAGTAACCTTGAAGATAACAGATACAACACCCTGGAAATGGACAGCAATTATTATCGAGCAACGCTGAGTTATCGCTTTGGCAGTGCCAGCAAACAGGCTCCAGTGGCTGCTCCGAATGCCGCTCAGGACGGTGTTCCAAATAACGTAGATCAATGCCCTGACACGCCAGCACAATATATGGTTGACAGCAATGGCTGCACCGTTTTTGAAGAAACTGTGCAAGATCTGTATATCGATGCCAAATTTGCCAACAATTCTGCAAAACTTAATGAGGCTTCCATAGATAGATAGATAGATAGATAGATAGATAGATAGATAAGGTTGCGGCAGTGGCTGACTTTATGAACCAGCCCTGACTCCACTGTATTAATTAAAGGATTTGCATCCGACGTAGGCCCTGATTACAACATGAAGCTGTCACAACGCCGTGCAGAATCTATTGCCAAGGCGCTGGAAACCCGGTTCGGTATCGCGGCCGAACGTATTTCTGCCCGTGGATATGGCATTACACAACCACTTATCCCCGGGACATCAAAAGAAGCCAACAAGGCCAACCGCCGTATTGAGGCTGAAGCAACAGTCGTCTATCTTGCACCCGCCTTTAGGTAATTAAGTTTCTAAAAATTGGTAATCAGATCAAGCCGCTGCCAGTCAGCGGCTTTTTTATTGGAATATCCCCTGTATTTTTTATCCATTACGATTAAACTGAAAGCCCACTTGAGTCGGTTAATAAAATGTAAAGCTGCACAACGACTGTATAGTTCCGGGCTTATAAGTTCATCATCAATTTTGTAGTTTTTTTTCACCAACGGTTGGAAAAAGGCGCAAAATCGCTTCTAATACTGACCTGCAATCTATAGCTAAGGCTGTCACTGAGAAGGATATTTTTCCATGGCCAATACACTAGAGCAATTGAAGTCCCTGACCACCATCGTTGCGGATACCGGCGATATCGAAGCCATCAAGCGTTATGCCCCGCAAGATGCCACTACCAACCCCTCTCTGGTGCTGAAAGCCGCACAGTTCCCCGAATATTCTCCCCTGATTGATGAAGCCATAGCCTGGGCTAAAGCACAGAGCAACGATCTGCAACAACAGATTGAAGACGCCGGCGACAAACTGGCGGTGAATATCGGTGTAGAAATTCTGAAATACGTACCTGGCCGCATTTCTACTGAAGTCGATGCCCGTTTGTCTTTCGACAAGGCTGGTTCCATCGCCAAGGCCCATAAATTGGTCGAACTGTACGCTGCCGCAGGTATCGACAAATCACGCATTCTGATCAAATTGGCCTCCACCTGGGAAGGTATCTGTACCGCCCGAGAGCTGGAACAAGCCGGCATCAACTGTAATCTGACGTTGCTGTTCAGTTTCGCCCAGGCTCGGGCCTGTGCCGAAGCTGGCGTCTATCTGATCTCTCCTTTTGTTGGTCGCATTCTGGACTGGTACAAGAAACAAACCGGACTGGAATACCAGGCTACTGAAGATCCCGGCGTTGTGTCTGTGACCGACATCTACAACTATTACAAGCGTCACGGTTACCAAACTGTCGTAATGGGAGCCAGCTTCCGTAATACCGGCGAGATCATTGAGCTGGCTGGCTGTGACCGCCTGACTATTAGTCCTTCTCTGTTGGAAGAGCTGGTCAACAGTGAACAGAAAATCGAAGCCAGGCTGAAACCCGCGATCGAAGTTGTTACGCCGGGTGCCCCCATGACCGAAGCTCAGTTCCGCTGGGAACTGAATCAAGATGCCATGGCAGTAGAGAAACTGGCTGAAGGGATCCGCAACTTCGCCATCGATCAGGGCAAACTGGAAGAAATGCTGATCGCGCGTCTGACCGGTTAAGCAAAGGAGTACAAGATGACCAAACTGACGGATAGCCCAAGCTGGCAAGCTCTGGCAGCCAAAGCAAATGAGGTGGCGCACATGCGCTCTTTGTTTGCCCAGGATCCACAGCGCATTGACAAGTATTCACTGAAAGCCGCCGGGCTGATGCTGGACTACTCCAAAAACCGCATCGATCAAAATCTGCTTGAATTGCTGATGGAACTAGCCCGGGATTGTGACATTCAAGTCAAGACCCAGGCGATGTTCAGGGGTGACATGATTAACACCACTGAAAAACGCGCAGTATTACATACGGCACTGAGGGCACCGGCAGATGCGGATATTCGTGTCGACGGGGTGAATATTGTCGAGGAAGTGCAGGCAACATTAGCCAAAATGGAACAGTTTGTTGACTCTGTTCGCGATGGCAAGTGGAAAGGCTATACAGGTAAAACCATTACTGATGTTATCAGCATTGGTATCGGAGGTTCATTCCTGGGACCTAAAATCGCTTCTGAAGCATTGCGTCCATACTGGACTGATCCGCTCAAGTGCCACTTTGTCGCCAATGTCGATGGCACCGCGATTACCGAAAAACTCAAATCGTTGGATCATGAAACTACGCTATTCATCATGTCCTCAAAGTCATTCGGTACTCAAGAAACCCTGACCAATACACTCACGGCAAGAAACTGGTTCCTGGCAGCTGGAGCAACCCAGGCCGACATCGCCAGCCACTTCGTTGCCGTTACCTCCAATGTGACCAAAGCCACTGAGTTCGGTATCGACGCAACCAATATTTTCCCTATGTGGGATTGGGTGGGTGGCCGTTACTCCCTGTGGTCAGCTATTGGTTTGCCAATTGCCATGTTGATTGGTATGAGTAATTTCCGAGCAATGCTGACCGGTGCCCGGGAAATGGACCAGCACTTCCTCAATGCACCACTGGAGGCCAACATGCCGGTTATCATGGGGATGTTGTCTGTACTGTACACAAACTTCCATGATGCACAATCCCATGTGGTACTGACATATGATCATTACCTGCGTGGCCTCCCCGCCTACTTTCAACAGCTTGACATGGAAAGTAACGGTAAGCATGTCACTCTTTGTGGGCAGGTTGTTGACTACAGCACAGGACCGGTCATCTGGGGCGGCGAAGGCACCAATGGTCAACACGCCTATCACCAGTTACTGCACCAAGGCACCGCACTGATCCCGGCCGATTTTATTATGCCGCTGCAAAGCCATAATCCGGTGGGTGAACACCATGCACAGTTGGCGTCCAATTGCTTCGGTCAGACCCAGGCTTTAATGCAGGGCCGGATCTATGATGAAGCGTACGCCGAGTTGGCAAACACTGCCTTAAGTGAAGCCGACAAAGCCCTTATCGCTACGCATAAAGAAATGACAGGTAACAAGCCTAGCAATACCCTGTTGATGGACAAATTAACCCCACAAACGCTTGGGGCTCTGATTGCGCTTTATGAGCACAGAACCTTCGTTCAGGGCGCAGTCTGGGATATCAACTCCTTCGACCAATGGGGAGTCGAGTTAGGCAAGACCTTGGGAAATGATGTTCTCAAACGCCTGGGGGCTGATACACCAGCCACCGAATTGGATTCATCCAGCAATAGGTTGATAAATCTGTTCAGGCAGGGCCATATTTAGTTCAAAAAGCCGGCAACGCCGGCTTTTTCTTTATATCCAGTCTGTTATCTGTAAATTTTTATCTTCCAGCAAATCCAAACATAACATTTTTGCAACATTTTTGTTGCAACCTGTCCAGCGACTGTGGTATTTAAATCCCAACAAGATGCAAAAAACAGGAGGTCGCCATGGACCATTTGGATTATGGAAGTGCACTGGATTCTGTCGTTGAAAGGCCAACTCGCTCCCGGGGGTCAAATAAAAAGCGTAAGTGGCGTGAAATCGAAGCCCTGAAAGACAAGCAACGCCTATTGCGGGAACTTCAGGAAATCGACAGTAATCTGGATTACGACATCGACGAACTGTTATGAATAAGTAAACAGCCACCTTCTGAAGAAGGTGGCAAATCGCTGCATAAAGTATCCCGCATCCAACACAACAGCGATGGTGCTCAACTGAAATGGTGTTATGGCTCTGTTGAGTCGTTCGATGTAAGGCTGAGTATCGCTCTCATTACCCGGTGTGGCATAAGTATCAACGATGATGCCATATCGCCCATCCACCGTTCGGTGGTCTAACTAGGCTGGACTTTTGGGCTTTTCATGGCAATGCAGATAGCCGCTTTCCGCGGTCTGTGCGCGATACCTTAATAACTATGGTGTCTGACTTAATGGCTGACATAATGGACTTCTTACCTTCAGTCTCTGTGTCCTTTTCAACGGCTTCATCGATAAAAGCCAGAAACGCACTGGCCGAACTTCATCATATTAACGCTTGTTGGCGGTGACTTTCAGGTGAGTACTGTCGGTATACAGCACCCGGCCCCATCCATCTTCATGCCACTGGCTTGCTGCTTAATAATTTGAGCTACCCCTCATAAAATAAACTAGGTGCATATAAAACACCGCAGTTCAGATTGCCACGCCCATGACGACAGGTATACTGCTGCCACGATTTCGTATTCCTCAACCCGATGATTATATTCAAACCAAAAACAGGGCATGGAGGACTGCTGACACACATAGGGATATGTATGGTGTTGTTCCTATGCGGGTTCAGCACCAATCTTGCCGCCCGGGATCTGGCAGATATCAAGGAAGAAGGCGAAGGGCGTTCAAAATTCTGTGTCAGGTTATTAAATATCCAGCACGTTATCCAAACGCCCTTCAAAAAATATGGCGAGTTGTGAGAGTGCCTG
>JAJNAU010000140.1 GCA_021462625.1 Shewanella sp. | reverse complement strand
CTTTAATCGCGACGCAAGGTGTGTCGCCTAGGGGCCTAAGCAAATACCTTGCAACAAAGAGTGAAGCGTGTATTCCCGAGCCCTTCGGGCAGCGTTTGTCGTCGCTTTCTACTGCATTAACGCTCATTTATGTAGAACAACACCACAATCGCGTTGCTTTGTATAAAACAACGACAAAGTGCTGCAAAAACCATCTTCAAAGGTCAACAGACCCTAGGAAAGATGTTGCAAAGGACTAGGCCATTCGCTGCAAACTGTGCCTTGCATCTTCTGACTGTAAGCCTACGCATAGCACGCACAGGACTTATTCGCACCTTCCATAGCACCTTGAACAATAAGGCCTAGCATAGCAAAAATATTCTGAACCCGAATTGACTTGCTGCGTTAATTGACTTGCTGCGTTACTAGGGGTCTACTTGTCACTGTGGCTCATGCCTGATAATCACCAACAACAGATGGCCTTCCCGGGTCTCCGTCTGACTGACTTCAAAGCCGTGTTTTTTCAAAAAGGCGGGAACATCCTGGCGGGAACCCGAGTCAGAAAGCAAGACATGCAGTTGCATACCGGTTGCCAGTCCCTTCAGCGCCATCTTGACCCTAACCATGGGAACAGGACAACGGAATGCAGTTAAATCAATAAATTCCATAATAATCTTGCTATCGACAAGGGGCGGCCATTATCCTAACTCCCGACTCAATCTACAAGCCGCAACCCGGCCGACAGCAATTATCAACAAGGATCCGCTTGCGTATTTTGAAGCCTTATCGTTTTACACACACACTGGTGGCCGCAACCCTCTCGCTGACACTGGCCAGCAGCGCACTGGCTGACAGTTTTCGCGCATCCAGCGGTTTTTCCGGCAATAATCTGCCTGATCTGGGTACTGCCGCTGTCAACACCTTCAGTCTGGAGAAAGAGAATCAGATTGGCGATGCCTACATGCGGGTGATCAGAGCCTCGGCTCCTGTGGTTAACGATCCCGTGCTCAATCAATATTTGACTGAGCTTGGCAACAAACTGGTGGCCCATGCTCCAGATGTCAAAACCCCATTCTATTTCTTCTTGTTACAAAACGATGAAATCAACGCCTTCGCATTTTTTGGCGGTCATGTCGGTATTCACTCCGGGCTACTCCTTAATGCCGACAACGAAAGTGAACTGGCGTCTGTGCTGGCACACGAAATCACCCACGTGACCCAAAGACACCTGGCACGCTCCTTTGAAGCGCAGGAAAAAGCCGCTCCCGCCACCGTGGCCGGAATGCTGGGCGCGATATTGCTGACTATTGCTGCGCCGCAGGCCGGCATGGCAGCACTGGCGACAACTCAGGCGCTGTCGGCTCAAACCAAGATTAATTACACAAGGCTGCATGAAAAAGAGGCCGATCGTATCGGTATGCAGATCATGGTAGAGTCGGGTTTCGACCCCAATGCTGCCGCCGACTTTTTCAGCAAACTGGCCGCACGCTACCGCTTTACCACCAAACCACCACAAATGTTGCTGACTCACCCGCTGCCTGAATCACGCATCACCGAAGCCCGTAACCGGGCCACCCGTTATCCCCATAAGCAGGTAGCAGACAATCTCAACTTCCAACTGGCCAAAGCCCGAGTGCAGGTTCGTTTCTCAAGTTACAGTGAAGCGGCAGCCCTGTCACTGTTTGAGCAGCAGTTGACCAAACACAGCTACAGCTTTAAAGAGGCAGCGCTGTACGGCAAGGCGCTGGCGCTGTTTCGAATGGAACAATACAAGCAGGCCGAAACCATCATTGATGATCTGCTGAAAGCCGATCCCAACAATCTCTTTTATCTGGACACCAAGTCAGATCTGCTGGCCCAGCGTAAAGACTATGATGATGCCATCACCATGCTTAATGCCGCGCGGGAGCTCAAACCCACTTCGCAGGTGATCAATATCAACCTGGCCCATATTTATAATGAAGCCGGTAAAGAACAACAAGCAATCCCGCTGCTCGAGGACATGATTTTTCTTGATAAAAATAACCCTCTTCCCTATCAGCTGCTTACTGAGTCGTATCAAAAGGCCGGTAACAAATCGATGGAGTATTTTGTCAAAGCGGAAACCCTGGCTCTGGCTGCCGACTACAAAGGCGCCATTGATCAACTGAATTTCGCGTTCCGTGCGGCAGAGCGAGACAAACTGCAGCAAGCCAGAGTAGAAGCCAGGATCCGCCAGTTCAAACAGGCAGAACAAGCCCTGGAGTCTCTTAAATAAGCAACGCGATAGTTCTGAATATGATGGCCCGTACTTTGGCGTGGCCATTACCTCAATCGTTTTTTCCGTCCGCGCGGCGGCGATCCGCCTCACATTTTTTGGTATCATCCTGTCAATTAAATCAATAACGAAGGACATGCCTGTTATGAATCATGCCGTAATTTACCATAACCCCCGCTGCTCCAAGAGCCGTCAAACACTTGCGCTGCTTGAGGATAAAGGCTGCGATATCACTGTCATTGAATACCTGAAAAACGCCCCAGAACCCGGCGAGATACATAAGCTAATGACACAACTTGGACTCACCGATCCCAGAGATATGATGCGTACCAAGGAAGAGGAATACAAACAGCTTGGGCTGGCCGAGCAACAGGGAGAAGCACTGATCCAGGCGATGACCACTACCCCAAAGCTGATAGAGCGCCCTATCGTAGTTGTTGGCGAGCGAGCCGTGTTTGGTCGTCCGCCGGAAAATGTGCTTGAGCTGATTTGAGGATATCCACATGAATACCCAGACTCTGCTTCGCCTGTGTCGGCTTGGGTACATCTCACTGCTGCTGTTACTGTTTGGTTGGTTTGTCAATCAGGGGCTCAACGGAGAGTATTCGCTGCTGTTCAGCCTGCTGTGGTTAGTGCCGCTGCTGTTACCGCTGAAAGGCATATTGAAAGGCGAGCCCTATACCTTCGCCTGGGCCGGTTTTATCCTGTGTCTCTATCTGCTGCACAGCCTGACGCTCTTATACGTCGCACCTGAAGCCAGGGTATTTGCCATTACTGAATCTGTATTGCTGCTGGCGCTGCTTTGCGCTTTTTCCTTTTATGCCCGCCTGCGGGGAAAAGAGTTGGGTCTGGGACTGAAAGCGCGCAAATAATCACCTGCTATGTCAAACTGGGCTGCATATGCGGCCTTTTGTTTCTGCAACCTCCTGATGGCTCAATTTCAGGCCAGTCCAGCCAGTACTTCAGCCCCGCCGTCAGAGCTGACAGAACGCTGGATGATATTGAGCCGGATTTGGCGTCCATCCTGTAGCACCAGCTGGCACACACCAACGAGTTCTTCGCCACCCGTTTTCATGGTGATATCACTGAGCGCACCTTGTGTGACGCCTTTGTCCGGCGCAATCAGCAACAATTGCGGATCTCTGATCAGCTGAGCCGCGACTATCCACTGTGCAATGAAGAGATGCATGCGCTAGCGCAGGTCAGATTAATGGGAGAAACAGTAAACAGTACGCAAAAAGCCTATCTGCCGGCGGATATTACAGGTTTCTTCTCCACCGACATTGCAAGCCGATTTCTATGCCTATTCAACACCTCAGGAAGACGCCACCATGTTGTTTGAAGAGGCCATGAATGAGCCACAGACCGCGGCTCCAACTTGATGTGGCGGTCACCAACTCACTGGATGAGCCCTCGCCACCACCGTTTTTGACAGGAGTACAGCCAACACGCTTATCGTATAAAGTCTCAGACTGCTGATGGCTGATGGCTGATACAATAAAACCTGCAGCTTTATCGGGAAATACAACACAAAATGCCCGCTACGTGCGTAGCGGGCATTTCTTAATTTGGCGGAGGAGCAGGGATTTGAACCCTGGATAGGCTATTAACCTATGCCGGTTTTCAAGACCGGTGCATTCAACCACTCTGCCACCCCTCCGGATGACGGGCATAATATCCAGCTCCTCCGGCCTTGTAAACACTAATATAACACTCGCCTGATCAATCGCTGATTTTACGTTCAAACCGGTGCATTCCCGTACAATTAGGGAAGGTGCGAACAAGTCCTCACACCGCTCTGGCTTATGAGCAGAAGCGAGTTCGAGGTATTCAGATAAAGGAAGGCTGGTTGCCTTTTAAAGCTGAATACCAAAGAGATCGTGATTGCTCGAAAGCCCCGTAGGGCGAGGCTGACAGCCCTATCTGCTTTGTTGCAGCTCTCGCTAAGGACTTGGCCATTAACTTCAAACTGCGCCGCGCATCTAGAGGCTGTCAGTACTCGCAGAGCACGCACGGGACTTATTCGCACCTTCCTTAGGTCGCTACTACCAGATGACTACCGGCTAAGGAAAGATTCGCACACTTAACCACTGGCCTAATACCTGAATGGAGTTTTCCACAGGCTGTTGGCATGTTGGGGTTTTTTATCGGCGCCAGTGCTTTTATCCACCAGGATGGTACCCGCTTTCGATTGCACTTGATGGGGTTGCAGATTGTACTGTGCAGCCATTTTATCTTGATGGATACTTGGATCACTGCACTTGCCTGTGGAATTAGCGCCCTGCGTAGTTTTGCGTCGACCCGAACACTATCCACTCTTGTCATGCTGTTTTTTATCGCTCTGCTTTGGGTGCTGGGCTTGCCACCCTTAGAACAGCATTATGAGCTACTGACACTCTTTGGCGCGTCGGTCGCCCCCTGGGCCCTGTTTAAAACCCAGGGGATCATCACAATACCGTTCAGTTAAGGCGAATATAAAAAGAGCTCTGCTAAAGCAGGGCTCTTTTTGTTTTTGAAAAGCAGTTCACCACGAAGCGCTCACTTCGCTCGCTACACAGAGGACACGAAGGGATAGCAAAGAAAAGCTTTTCTTCGTGTCCTTCGAGGTTCAATCTTTCTCTTTCAAACGTAACGGAAACATACTAAGTGAACAGCATTGAGGGGATCATCATGGGATTGCTTATCATGTTCAACTCATTTTGCTGGCTCACCAACAATATCCTGCTTGGCTCCATTGCTGACACCTTGATGGAACTGACCTTTAGCAGCATTAACCTCATCACCGGCTGGCGCATGCACAAGGCGCTGCCACCTACACCACTCCCTCAGTGATCCCAAAAACGAAACACGCCAGTCACTTGCGTAACTGGCGTTCACTGACATATGGCAAAGGAGCAGGGATGAGTACTCTTGATATTGGTCTGGGTGGCCCCCAGAAAACGCCAAATAACGAAAAGGCCGCTATTAGCAAGCGGCCTTTCTGAATATGGCGGAGGAGCAGGGATTTGAACCCTGGATAGGCTATTAACCTATGCCGGTTTTCAAGACCGGTGCATTCAACCACTCTGCCACCCCTCCGGATGACGGGCATAATATCCAGCTCCTCCGGCCTTGTAAACACTAATATGACATTCGCCTGATCAATCGCTGATTTTACGTTCAAACAGGTGCGTGCCCGTACAATAAGTCTGCTATCTCCAGATGACCACCGCCCAATATCCGCGCTGCTGCTGCAAAAATCCTGTCAGCCCGGTCCGGTGGGCATAACTAATGTGTTAGTATTGACATACTTTTTAAAATTTCCTAATACCATGACATCAACCAAGATCCCAGCAACCTCACTCACACCGGTATTTCAAATCAGTAAGCCTGTTGACAGCACTCCCGCGACGCCACTTTTGGGGCAGGAAAGGCTCACCAGCGCCCTTAAAATGGCTGAACTGACGGGGCAACATCTTTACATCGCCGATTTCACTGGTCTGTCACGACTGATACTGCTGGGTTCTGTGCAACATGTCAGCTCACAAAAGTCCTGGCAATATCTAACAGGCAATATCAGCCGCCAGAACTTGTTCGGCAAACGCCTGCCAGACGGTCAATGGCAAGCCGGAGCCTTGGCCAGCAAGCAGTTTTTGATGATCTGCGCCGAGTCCCTAATCAAGCGTGAGAATCTCTGGGAGTTGTTGTGTCATTGTCTGGAACACGGAACATATCAGAGTGGCGGTCAGTCATTTGAGCTGCAGGCACAGATCGTGCTGATTGGCAACAGTGAACTCTATGCCGGTTTGCGCTATCAGGAAAGTCGCTTCAGCCAGTTGTTCCCATTGCTGGCAGAAATTGCACATGAGCTGGATGTCAATCATCACAGCGCTGATGAATACGCCGCGTATTTGTCTTGTCTGGCCGCCACTATGGAGTTTGAATTAACGGCCTGCGCCCTGCCGACCTTATGCCGCTACAGCTCCAGCCTGACAGAGCACCAGAAAAGACTGAGTCTGGCCAGCTTAGAGTTGGTACAACTGTTAGCTCAAGCCCGGAGTTTTACTCCGGACAACCAACTCGACAGCCACGCTGTTGAACAGGCCATTGCTGCACGACAGTTCCGACACAATGCATCGGAGCTGTTTTCAGCCCAGAGTTTTGATGACGCTTTTATCAACCTGCCCACCTCAGGTAAAGTGATCGGCCAAATTAATGGATTAACCGTGATTGACACGGTGGACTTCTGTTATGGCGAGCCCGCCCGCATTACCACCTCGGTACATTATGGCGATGGTGAGGTTGCGGACATCGAGCGCAAATCAGAGCTTGGCGGCAATATTCACGCCAAAGGCATGATGATCCTCACCGCCTGCCTGTACCGCATTTTTGGCCGGGATGCGCCACTGCATCTCAATGCCAATATTGTATTTGAGCAATCCTATCAGGAGATCGATGGAGACAGCGCCTCACTGGCCGAGTATTGCTGTCTTATTTCAGCCATTGCCGAGCAGCCGATACAACAGTCGCTGGCGGTCACTGGTGCGCTGGATCAGTTGGGCAATGTTCAGGCCATTGGCGGGGTTAACGAGAAAATTGAGGGCTTCTTCAATCTCTGTGAACGTCGCGGCCTAACCGGTGATCAGGGGGTTATTCTGCCCCGGGCCAACTTGCAGCAATTGAATTTGCCGACACGAATTGTCGATGCAGTGGCTGCCGGCGAGTTTCATCTGTATCAGGTGGCCCATATGGATGAAGCGGTGGAACTGCTGATGAATATGCCTGCCGGAGAAGCCGATGAGGATAATGATTTTCCTGATGACAGTCTGTACGGCTTAGTACAACAAAGACTGGATAAATTGGCCGGTAACGGCGCTGAGCAACCCAGTCTGTTGGAAAAAATTAAAGCCAAAATAGGATTTTCAAGCTGATCGGAGTTGTTAGGCGTACACCTGTTCGCTAATCTTGGCATTAACAAATTCAGGAGTACCTATAACGATGAACAAAGCTAACAGTTACAGCAAACAAGAATTGGTCGCCTGTGGATATGGTGATCTGTTCGGACAAAACTCCCCTCGCCTGCCGGTGGACAACATGCTGATGATAGACCGTGTCGTGACCATCAATGAAGATGGTGGTGCTTTTGGCAAGGGGGAAATTGTTGCTGAGCTGGATATCAATCCTGAACTGTGGTTTTTCGGCTGCCATTTCCCCGGCGACCCTGTTATGCCAGGCTGTTTGGGACTGGATGCCATGTGGCAGTTGGTTGGCTTCTATCTGGCCTGGGAAGGCGCTCAGGGCAGAGGGCGCGCACTGGGTGTAGGTGAAGTCAAATTTACCGGCCAGGTGCTGCCTGGCGCCAGAAAAGTCACCTACCGACTGAACATCAAACGCACCATTCACCGCAAACTTATCATGGGTATTGCCGATGCAACTCTGGCAGTCGATGGCCGTGAAATTTACAGTGCAACTGATCTGAAAGTTGGCGTATTTTCTGACACCTCAACCTTCTGATATCACCTGTTATACCAATCCGCATAGGAGGTTAGTCACTCAGCGAGAATTTAAAGGTGTGAAGACAATCAGAGCAATCGAAGGTCTATCGGGATAAATCAAGAGTGCTCTGGGCAGTATGCACGCCTTTAAAAGTCGCCCTACGGGAGCCTGTCAGCCACACCATTACGGCACCAAATTGTTTAGCCAGAGAACCA
>JAJNAU010000139.1 GCA_021462625.1 Shewanella sp. | reverse complement strand
ATGCCAAGAGCATGTTCGAGCGCACCAAGAAAACAGGTGACGCCGTACTTATCGCCAATGCCGAAAACAGCTTCAAAGACTGCAAGCAAGAGAAAGACCGCCTTGAGATCTTCAAGAAGGATTTAGCCAGCTTCACCCGCTTCTATGAGTTCATGTCGCAACTTGTCGATTACGACGACAAGGAACTGGAAAAGCTGAGCCTGTATGCCCGTCACCTTCGCCCATTGTTACGTGAGAAAGTCATCGAAGAAGATGAGCTTGATTTGGATAACGTGGTGATGAGCCATTACCGCTTATCAAAGATTCGCCAGCAGGATATTCAGCTCAAAGAAGATGCACCGGATTACCAACTTGAGCCAAGTACCGACATCGGCAGCGCTAAAGCGAAAGACAAGAAAGAAGAATTCCTGTCCCACATCCTTGAGAAGCTCAATGAGGTGTTCATCACGGATAACCTGACTGACAAAGACAAGCTCACTGAGAACGAAACGGTGATGAGCCAAATTGCCAATAACACGCGCGAGCAAGCCATGCTAGGCGACTTCCCGCAAGCGATTGACGATGCAATATTGGGCAGCAGTGAAGCCCATCAAGAACAGATGATGCAGCTACTTTCTGACCCGACGAAGACGCAGCAATTTGCACGGGTGATTTTTGATATGTTGACAGGAGGGAGATAATGCCTGTCAAACAAGTTGTTTGAGAGCAAGAGTAATAGAGTAAGGACACTCTTAACACTTTTCCTGGCATGCGAATGAGTATGCGCTAACTAGCTGTTCCTAAATGTAGATCACTGGGCTCAATTGCCGCGACACAGCACATTTTAAAAGTGTTCGCCATTGCCTGCCGCAGGCTGATGCGCAACCAGCCAAATGACTCGCCGTGAAATCATCCCTGATGGCTCGGACGATGACATCCATGTCATCGACGGTCATTTGACCGGTTACACCGTTGGATTTGGTGCAATCTGCAACTCTATCAAAGGGTTGAAGCTCTGATAAAAGTTATGGCTGTCCTGTCTTTTGTGGTCTTTTGCTGGAATTTGACGCTGTCTCAGCTGTCCATCCATTTTGAAGGGCGACTGGAAGCCTACATCGATCTGTGATTTTTAACGTGACACAGAATTTTGAACACCCTCCACATTTTCATGCAGATGTACGGCAAGTCCCATGGGACTGGGTCGCAAGACGACTTGGCAGCGATGCCTTATGCCAAGCTGATTCTCGTCATGTGTAGCACAATTAGGATCACTTATTTAGCCTGTTATCAATAGCGGAAATGTTTGGGTAGCGAACGTCATTCATAACAAACTGATCTTGATGCTCAGCGCTATGAAGCACGAACTTGCGGTGGCTTGATCAGCGACTCTGCTGGAATACCTAGCCCTTCATGAAGTTTCCAAATCATTTTTAGCGTGAGTGATCGCTTGTGGTTTAGGATTTCATAAACACGATTACTTTTCCCTATCATGGGCTCAAGATCTTTAACCGTTAAGCCTTTGCGCTCCATCTCGAACTTTATTGCCTCAACAGGGTCTGGCAAATCCATTGGAAAATGCTTTGCTTCATAGGCCTCAACTAATGTAACCAAAATGTCCAGTTTTTCACCTTCGACGGTATCTGGCTCCGCCATCATTAGGTTTTCGATATCGTTTAATGCCGCGCGGTAGTCGGCATCTGTTTTAATAGGTCTGATGTCCATTATATTTACCTCTTGTTACTACCTTTTGGCTTTAAATCGTTTGCACATCAATTTTATCGTATTGTGCATGGCTGCCGATAAATCGTATGTAAACCACCTTATAGGCATAATTGATCCAAACGACCAACCGGTATTTATTACCGGCAATGTTAAACACTACGCGCCCATCTTTTAGGATACTGGCATTTCTAAAGTCCTGTTTCACATCCGCCGGTGACCCCCAATCAGCGTTCAATGCATGCCTGTACCACGCTAAAGTGGGCTCTTTCGCGTCAATATATTCTGGGCTGTCTTCCCAAAATGTTTTTAAGGTTGATAGTGCGATAATTCTCATAAAGCAGATGATAGTCCCATTTTGGGACTGTTGCAAGGTCGGCAGTTTTGATTGACGGTTAGGAGTTGTTATCACTACCCCATCTGCCCATAGCAAGTGAGCGCTTTATGTTATCTATAATTGCATATCAAAATCTGTTTAATGATACACAATAACTAATCATCCTTGTGTTCATTGGATTAGGGTGATATGTTTTTGCATATAATTAATCTTCAGTGATGCATTAAGGCGTATCGAAATGAGCTATTTAACAGAGCAGATACTAGAAAGCCTTCGAGAAGCTCGGGTACGTAAGGGGTTTAGCCAGAGAGAGCTGAGCGCGCGTTCGGGTGTACCGCAAAGCCATATATCGAAAATCGAGTCTGGCGGTGTTGATTTAAGAATGTCCAGTTTGATTGCACTTGCCCGTGTACTCGACCTAGAGTTATTTGTCGCACCTAAAAAGTCTGTTCCTGCCATCAAGTCGATCATTCGAAATGGCCAAGGTATTAACGGCATCAGCGATGAAAATGAGCAGATGACGCCAGCATATCAGTTAGAGGAAGACGACGATGACTAATCATGTCTCTACGCTCAACGTTTTGCTCTACGGGGAACCTATCGCAACGATCACCAACGTGGGCAATGACAGAACGCTTTTTGCCTTTATGGATTCGTACATTTATGACGAATCGCGGCCTGTGTTAGGGCTTGGTTTTAAAGATTCTCTAGGTGGCTTACTGACTAACTTCAAACCGACCCAAACCAAGTTAACTCCGTTTTTCTCTAACCTTTTGCCAGAAGAAACCATGCGTAATTACCTTGCAGAGCGTGCCGGTGTTAATCCAGCGCGGGAGTTTTTTCTATTGTGGGTATTAGGACAGGATTTAGCAGGCGCGATCACGGTTGAACCGGCCGATGGTGAAGCGCTGCCGCCAAATGTGCATCAACACATTGACGATGAAACGAAAATTGAAGCTCCAATGCGCTTTTCATTGGCGGGAGTACAGTTGAAGTTTTCAGCCGTACAACAGGCAAACGGCGGTTTGACGGTCCCAGCGACAGGTAAAGGTGGCTCTTGGATTGTGAAATTGCCGTCGTCTCGATTTGAAGCTGTGCCAGAAAATGAATATTCGATGATGGAACTGGCTCGAATGTTAGGAATGGATGTGCCAGAGACTCAGCTACTCCCCATTAACCAGATTGCTAATATTCCACAAGGGGTTGGAAAGTTTGGTAACTCATTTAAAAACGCTCAGGCCTTTGTGATCAAGCGTTTTGACCGTGCAGATGGTCAAGCTGTGCACATTGAGGACTTTGCGCAAGTGTTTGGTGTTTATCCTCAAGATAAATACAAAAAAGCCAGTATGCGGAATATTGCTCAGGTTATCGGCATCGAAGGTCAAGACGAAGACATTGCCGAATTTACGCGCAGATTGGTGTTCAATACCCTAATTGGTAATGCCGATATGCATCTGAAGAATTGGTCTGTGATTTATAAAGACAAGCGCACAGCATCGATTGCACCTGCTTATGACTTTGTCTCGACCATTCCTTATATCCCTGACGATAGTGCATCTTTAAAGGTTAGCCGTAGCAAGAAATTCAGTGAGTTCACGATGGATGAGTTATCACACTTAGCGGCTAAAGCCATGTTGCCAGAAAAATTGGTGTTAGATACTGCCAAGCAAACCGTAGCAGGCTTTCATGAGGTATGGGCGAAAGAAAAAGCGCATTTACCGCTTACCAAGTCGATGATTGAAGCAATCGAGACACATTTACGAAGCATACCGCTGCGCTAAAATCAGAACCGACGCGTACAAAAATGCAGGGGCGTCGGTCATATTGGTTTGAAGACTATGTTTGGTGGCTTGTTTTGTCAATCAAAGCCCTATTGCCCCAATCCTTGGGGCGGCTCAAATTCCTCTTATTCATACTCTAAAGCTTGCTATATCTAGTGTTGCCCCATTGTCCCAACTGCCCACAGCAAGTGAGCAAATGGGTGGCTAGCTAGTTTCTCCTGATTGGCTTTTTCGGCATGCGGCTGCGTTTGCCATCGAAAAAGGCTAATACTCTGAACCAATAGAGCGATTCTTCATATCCCAGGCTATGCGTTGAGCGTGCAGGCGGGATGAGCCCCAGTTTGCGTCCTAGGCTGACCATCAAGTAGAACGTGAGTTTTAGCGTCAGCCAAGGAGCGAGTACCACGAATACTATCAGGCAATACCGGGTAAATGCGTAGCCTACGCTATGAGGCTCTCCGAGTAAGGCAATGCCAATACACCAACCAAGGCCTGCCAGCATGGCTATTGGAAAGGTAATGGGGGCGAGTCGCATCATAAATTGCATGTTAGCGCCCTCCCATTTGATGTTGTGAAGGGTGTTCAAAACTCACTAGTGGTTCGATAGCGTCGGCTACGGCTTGATGGGCAATACGACGCTCTTCAAAGTAATCGTGGCGGTCGTAAATGCCTCAACGCCTTTTAGCTTATGGTTAAGGCAGCGCTCGGCCACGTTGCCAGCAATGCCCAAAGAGGCGGCCAAGCTGCGAAAAGTGCGACGTAAATCGTGTACGGTGAAGTGTTCAAGTTTGCCCATTTTATTGGGTGGCTGTTTTTTGCGCCCAGGCTCGCGACCAAATAGTTTAGAAATGGCGCGGTTAAGCGTATCTGGCCCCATATGTGGACGATGGCTTGCTCGTCTGGCTGGGAAAACATAGGGCGAGCCACAAGAGCGGATTTTTAACTCGTTAAACCAGGCAATGGCTTGGCGCGGTAAGGGGATGCTAATTGGTACGCCGGTTTTGCTGCGTTCCTTGGGTAGATCCCACACGCCTGTGGTTAAATCCATTTCACGCCACATGGCTTCGCACAGTTCGCTTTTGCGCACGCCCAATACCAAAAACAGACAGCAAGCGAGGTAGTTGTCGCGGCCAAAGCTATTGATATGGGTATGAAACACACTAAAGGCATAGTGAATTTCCTCTTTGCTGAGCATCCTGTCTTTACTGGACTCTACGCCACCGGCATCGTCCACTGTGAAGGCTGCGGCTGGGTTATTCAGCGTTAAATCGAGCTTAATCGCATGTCGAAACAGCTGTTTCATGTACATCAAGGTATCGTTGGCAATGGTAGGGCGGTTACTTTCTCGAATGCGTTCTAATACTTCGCGTATATGTGTTGGCCGCACTGCTTGGATAGGGAGTTGACCAATCACTGGTGCAATCTCTTTGGTAAAAACACGTTTGGGTATATTTGGGTGCTTTAACCGGCGACTTAAGTCTTTGGCATCCCAGTCTTGAAACAGCTGACTGACATTTTGGATCTCAGGGATGGTTTCAATGGCGCGAATTGCTAATGGATCTTCACCTTGCTGAAGTTGTAGCTGCATTTTAGACGATTCAAGTCGAGCCTCTGCTAAGGTCATGCTTGGGTATTGACCGAGCGTGGCTTCTCGTCGTCCGTTTAGGCTGGTATACCTTAGCATCCAATACGGCATACCAGATTTCCTTACGCAAAAATATAGGCCATTACCATCACTGTATTTTTTGTTTGCTGTTGCGGTGCGAGCATAAGACTGCACCTGAGTTGCGGTTAGTTTTGCCATCGTTTGTTACTCTATATTCCTGAGAAATCGTCAAAATTTGCTCACCATTGCCCACCACTGTTTGTTTATCGAATGGTTCGATAGTTAAGTGATTGAATAATCTGCAAGCAGCACGATAAGTGGAGATGGCATAAGGCGGTGGTGAGATAGATGCAAAAATCTGCTCACCAGATACCTTGACTTTTCGCTTATTGAGTCAAAAAAACAGGGCTTGCCCACCATTTTGCCCACCACTTAAACAGCAACTGGTAACGGACATCTGCAAACCGATTTGGAAGGGAAAAATAAAAAAGCCCTGTATTTACAAGGCTCTTCACAAAGTAATACCGGGCTTCTAAGACATTCTTGGACGGGTGAAAAAACTACTCCATATTTTGGATCTGTTCGCGCATCTGCTCGATCAATACTTTCAGTTCAACAGCAGCAGCTGTGACTTCAGTGCTAATGGACTTGGAAGCCAGGGTGTTGGACTCGCGGTTGAACTCCTGCATCATAAAGTCCATTCGGCGGCCTTCGGCGCCGCCTTTATTGAGGATGCGACGGGCTTCGGTGACATGGGCTTCGAGCCGGTCCATCTCTTCGGCCACATCCAGCTTTTGGGCCAGCAGCACCATTTCTTGCTCGATACGGGCTGGATCCAGCTCCCCCTGGATCTCTGCCAGACGACTCTGTAGTTTTTCCCGTTGCCACTGCATAACTTTGGGCATGTGATCGCGCACTATGGCTACTTGCTCGGTAACTGCATCCAGGCGGGTTTGCAGCATGGCCTTAATAGCATCACCTTCGCGGCCACGGGCTTCAATAAACTGGTTTAGTGCGCTGTCGAAAGCGCTCAGCAGTTCGCTTGCTACTGCATCCATATCCTGTTCGGCCGTGGCAATCACACCGGGCCAGCTCAGGATATCTGTCAGGCTGATATCGCCTTTTCCGGCTTCCTGTATCAGCCAGTTGGCGGCGCTCAGCAGTTGTCTTGCCAGATCCTGATTGATCTGCAATTCAGTGCCGGCTTTGTCGGCTAAATCGACTCTCAGGTTGACTTCCACTTTGCCGCGATGCAGGCGTTTGCGCAGGCGGTCACGCAGGACGGGCTCCAGGCTGCGAAATTGCTCGGGCAGTCTCAGGTAGGTTTCTAGGTAGCGCTGGTTAACCGAGCGGATTTCCCAAGAAGCCGTGCCCCAATCGGCTTTATGCTCGATGCGGGCATAGGCTGTCATGCTTTGGATCATGTGTGTTCCTGAATATCTGAAGATTGACTGGTGGGATTATATACCCATATGGAGATGGTGCGAACCTGTGCATATACCAAAGAAATAGCGGTAGGCCGGATGAGTGCGAACCCGGCAGAATTGTAACCGATGCGACTGTGACTGGGGTGGTTATTTTGGCGGTTTGCTGTGTTGTGTTTGGGTTTCTGCCAAGGGAACATGGCATCCGGCGCGGTAATTCCCTATAATACTCAGCCAAATTTGCATGTTTACAGCTATCAAGACAGGAATTGCCATGCGTCCAGCTAACAGAACTCCGGCCCAGACCCGTCCAATCACCATTACCCGTAACTTCACAGCCCATGCTGAAGGCTCTGTGCTGGTTGAATTCGGTGAAACCAAGGTGCTGTGTACTGCCAGCTTTACCGAAGGTGTACCTCGCTTCCTGAAAGGTTCTGGTCAGGGTTGGGTGACTGCCGAATATGGTATGCTGCCGCGTTCAACCCACAGCCGTATGGATCGTGAAGCTGCCCGTGGCAAGCAGTCCGGTCGTACTCAGGAGATCCAGCGTCTGATCGGTCGTGCACTGCGCGCCGCTGTGGATATGAAAGCTCTGGGCGAAAACACTATTGTTATCGACTGTGACGTGATCCAGGCCGATGGAGGTACCCGCACTGCAGCCATTAGCGGTGCCTGTGTGGCGCTGGTGGATGCATTGAACTGGGCCCGCAATAAAGGTGTGCTCAAGACCAATCCGCTGAAGTTCCTGATTGCCGCCGTAAGCGTAGGTATTTTTGAAGGCGAAGCTATCTGCGATCTGGAATATGTGGAAGACAGTGCCGCTGAAACCGATATGAACGTAGTGATGACCGAGACCGGCAAGATCATCGAAGTGCAGGGCACTGCCGAAGGAGAGCCATTCAGTCATGAAGAGCTGTTGAGTTTGCTGGAGCTGGCCAAGCACGGCATCCGTGAGATTATCGATGTGCAGAAGGCTGCACTGAATTGATGTTTTAAAAAGGACCCGTTGAGGGTCCTTTTTTTAGACATGTTGTTGGCGACAGACCAGTGCATGCACGTATCCCTAGGGCCTGTTGACCTTTCATGGTTGAATTTTGCTCGCTCTAGACGCGCTTTAATCGCGACGCAAGGTGTGTAGCCTAGTGGGCCTAAGCAAATATCTTGCAACAAAGAGTAAAGCGCGTATAGCCGAGCCCTTCGGGCAGCGTTTGTCATCGCTTTCTACTGC
>JAJNAU010000138.1 GCA_021462625.1 Shewanella sp. | reverse complement strand
CGTATAGCCGAGCCCTTCGGGCAGCGTTTGTCGTCGCTTTCTACTGCATTAACGCTCATTTGTGTAGAACAACTACACCACAGTCGCGTTGTTTTGTATAAAACAACGACAAAGAGCTGCAAAAACCATCTTCAAAGGTCAACAGACCCTAATTATTAAGTGGGTTTGAATCCGCTCGCCGGAGTAAAGCGGGATCTCACCACTGATGAATTGCAAACAGGGATCCTATGGAATCATTCAAATAGATTTATCAACGAGCGGCAGAACGTAAAGGCGGTGCAGCCGCGCTTGAGGCTTTGTTGCCATCGGATCGCCAACCTGAGGAAATTGCCGCCCTAGGAGATGACCAGCTCCTGTTTGCCCTCAGCAGGCAGGTAATGAAAAGCGGCTTTGTCTGGCGGGTGATCGACAATAAATGGCCTACCTATGAAGATAATGTCGATCGATTTAACTAGTTGAACGATCTTTCAGGGGCTTCATAATCAGCCGCGACCTAAGTTGCGGCTGATTTTTTATGTCTGAATTTTCTAAAGAGCTACTCGTGACCGCTGAGTTATGCCAAGCGCGGGATATTGATGTTTTTGCCAAACACGTTCCCATGGATTGGGTGGCCGAAGCTGTGCAGCATACAGGCCGGTCGTTACTTCGTACCCGCCGCTTCCCGGCAGAGCAAGTCTTCTGGTTGGTGTTAGGCATTGGTTTGATGCGTAACCGCACGATTCAATAAGTCTGTGACAAGCTGTCACTGGCTTTTCCCGATGCCAAGGGGAACTCCCGCCACTGGCTACCCCTAGTATCATCAAAGCCAAAGAAAAGTTGGGCTCTGAGCCCATGCGTTATCTGGTTAAAACCACTGCTGAGCAGTGGGATAAACAATGTGACTTCGATGAAGTATGTGGATTAAAATTGCTCAGTGTGTTGTCATCATCTTGTAATACAGGAGTGTGTGTTGCTTGTGTTCTGGGTCAATTTAGGCGGCACACTAAGGCAGGTGCAAGCAAGTCCTCGCACCGCTCTGGCTTACGGGCAAATTCGAGTTCAAGGTATTCAGGTGCAAGGGGGCTGGTTGCCTTTCAAAGCGCAATACCACAGCCATCCTGTTTGTCTGAAAGCCCCGAATGGCGAAGCTGACAGCCCTATCTGCTTGGTTGCAACTCTCGCTAAGGACTCAGGCCATTAACGTCGAACTGCGTCGCGCATCTCGGGGCTGTCATCACTGGCAAAGCAGGCACGGGACTTATTCGTACCTTCCCTAGCATACATGGCAGTGGGTAAGCATTGGACGCCAGGGTTAATCTTCTGCTGTACATTATGTTGGATCTGATTAAAGTGGTTTAAACGAAAATACAGCATTTGGTATTGAGTAATTTTAACATTTTAATTCACTTACACTTTTCATTTTTATTCCGCTTGTTGATACACAGGCTGTGTGAGATAAATGCTCGCTAAATTCTATCCATGCTAAATTTTCATGCTCCCGGCTAAATTTTAGTCTGGGATTTTGGTGTTTATACACAGGAGTTCAGATGCGGCAAATGCTAACTATTGCCACAGTAATCGCTGCGGCACTGTGGATCGTAGGGTGCGATTCTCAGGAACAACAGACACAGGCACAAGCGGGTGCTGTGCCGGTCGATGTGATCAAGGTGGCCACGGCACCACAGGCGATCACTCTGGAGTTGCCTGGGCGCAGCCGTGCCTACATGGAGGCAGAAGTTCGTCCTCAGGTGAGTGGTATCGTTGAAGCTCGTGCTTTTGTTGAAGGCGGTGAGGTGCAGGCGGGACAGTCTCTGTATCAAATTGATGCGTCGACCTATGAAGCGGCATTGGTCAGTGCTAAAGCTGAACTGGAGCGCGCCAAAGCAGCTCTGGCTTCAACCAAGGCTACTGCGACCCGATTCAAAGAGCTGGTGAAGACCAAGTCGGTGAGTCAGCAAGATTACGATCAGGCGTTGGCTGCCTATCAGCAAGCTCAGGCCAGTGTTGCAGTGGCCAAAGCGGATATCAACACTGCTGAAATTAATCTCGAATACACCAAAGTCAAGGCCCCTATCTCAGGCCGCATTGGAAAGTCCAATGTGACTCCGGGTGCCTTGGTGGGAGCAGGTCAGACGCAGGCGCTGGCGGTTATCTCTCAGTTGGATCCCATTAATGTCGATATTGTTCAGTCCAGCACCGAGATTCTGCGGCTAAAACAACGTATTGCAGCCGGCTCTCTGGCTCAGCCTGACAATACCACCGTCACTCTGATCCTGGAAGATGGCACTGAATATCAGCACAAAGGCAAACTTCAGTTTGCTGAAGTGACAGTAAACGAAAACACTGGCGCGGTTGGCCTGCGCGCTGAGTTTCCTAATCCTGAAGGCTTGCTGCTGCCGGGGATGTTTGTTCGCACTGTGCTGAGTGTAGGCACCGACCCGAACGCAATTTTGGTTCCGCAAAAAGCCATTACCCGTAATCCCAAAGGTCAGGGGGTGGCCATGATCGTGAATGCTGAAAACAAGGTTGAGCTTCGTTTGGTTGAAACAGCAGAAGCACTCAACAATCAGTGGCTGATCACCAAGGGACTGCAGCCGGGTGAACATGTAATTGTGGCCGGTCTGCAAAAGATCCGCCCCGGTGCATCAGTGACACCGAATTTGATTACCCAGGCTCAGACTAAGGCAAAATAACTTAAGGTAGTTTTATGGCTCGATATTTTATTGATCGCCCGATTTTTGCCTGGGTGATCGCCATTATTATCATGCTGGCAGGGGTGATGGCCATTAACGGCCTGCCCGTCTCCCAGTACCCCAGTATTGCGCCGCCGACGGTGGCGATCAGTGCCAACTATCCAGGTGCGTCTGCCAAGACAGTAGAAGATACAGTGACTCAGGTGATTGAGCAGCGTATGACGGGTCTTGACAATTTGCGCTATATCAAATCGTCCAGTGACAGTTTTGGTAACGCTGAAATTACTCTGACCTTTAACGCCGAAGCGGATCCTGATATTGCGCAGGTACAGGTTCAGAATAAGCTGCAGCTGGCGATGCCTATGTTGCCTCAGGAAGTTCAGGCACAGGGTGTGAGCGTAGCCAAGACCAGCGCCGGCTTCTTGATGGTGCTGGGCTTTGTGTCGCAAGACGGCTCAATGGACAAGGCGGATATTGCCGATTATGTGGCGGCCAATATTCAGGATCCCATGAGCCGCGTTGCCGGTGTGGGTAATATCCAGCTGTTCGGTGCCCAGTATGCAATGCGTATCTGGCTTGATCCGCTGAAGCTAAACCAGTACAAGCTGACCACCAATGATGTGATCATGGCGATCCGTGAACAGAACGCTCAGGTCTCCGCCGGTCAATTGGGGGGGACACCTTCTGTTAAGGGACAGGAACTGAACGCGACTATCTCTGCCCAGAGCCGTCTGCAGACTCCTGAAGAGTTCCAGCAAATCGTGCTCAAGTCAGATGTATCCGGTGCCAAGGTATTTTTAGGTGATGTCGCCAAAGTGGAAGTGGGTGCCGAGAACTACATGGTCACCTCTTACTACAATGGCCGCCCTGCTGCTGGTATGGCCATTGAGCTGGCGACAGGTGCCAACGCGCTGGAAACCGCTGAAGCTGTCATGGCCAAAATCGATGAGATGAAACCTTTCTTCCCGCAGGGGCTGGATGTCGTGGTGCCGTTTGATACCACTCCCTTTGTGGGTAAGTCCATCGGAGGCGTGGTCAAAACCCTGCTAGAAGCCGTGGTTCTGGTATTTTTGATTATGTACTTGTTCCTGCAGAACTTCCGTGCCACCCTGATCCCCATGATTGCAGTACCTGTAGTACTGCTGGGTACCTTCGGTATTCTGGCGGCTACCGGTTTCTCCATTAATACCCTGACCATGTTCGCCATGGTACTGGCCATTGGGCTTTTGGTAGACGATGCAATCGTGGTGGTGGAGAACGTGGAACGTATTATGGCTGAAGAGGGCTGCAGCCCGCTGGAAGCGACCCGTAAGTCCATGGAACAGATCACCGGCGCTCTGGTGGGGATCGGGTTGACCCTGTCTGCGGTATTCGTACCTATGGCCTTCATGTCCGGCTCAACCGGTGTGATTTACCGTCAGTTCTCTATCACCATTGTCTCGGCTATGGCACTGTCGGTACTGGTAGCGGTGATCCTGACTCCGGCACTGTGTGCCACCATGCTCAAGCCAATATCCCAAGGTCATGGTCACACCAACAAGGGCTTCTTTGGTGCCTTTAACCGCTGGTTCGAACGCTGGACCAACCGTTACGAGTCTTCTGTAGGGGCCATTATCAAGCGTACCGGCCGGGTATTTGTTATCTATTTGGCGCTGGTGGTAGCAACCGGGTGGATCTTCATGCACCTGCCAACTGCGTTCCTTCCTGATGAAGATCAGGGCGTTATCTTTACTCAGGTGATCCTGCCGCCTAACTCCACCCAGGAAAGCACCAAAGAGGTGATGGATAAGGTCACCAACTACCTGCTGGAATCTGAAAAAGATAACATTCAGTCTGTATTTGCGGTATCCGGCTTCAGCTTCGCGGGTATGGGTCAGAACATGGGTCTGGCCTTTATCGGCCTGAAGCCATGGGATGAGCGTACTGAGCCCGGCCAGAGCGTGGAGGCGATTGCTCAGCGTGCCATGGGCTATTTTATGTCCATCAAAGAGGCCTTTGTATTTGCCTTCGTACCACCTGCAGTACTGGAGCTAGGTACTGCCAATGGTTTCGACCTGTTCTTGCAGGATAAGAATGGTCAGGGCCACGACGCACTGCTCGCGGCCCGTAACCAGCTGCTAGGTATGGCAGCGCAGGACAAAAATCTGGTGGGGGTTCGTCCAAACGGTCAGGAAGATGCGCCTCAGTACCAGCTGCATATTGATCATGCCAAACTGCGCGCCCTGAGCCTGAACATCAATGATGTAAACTCAGTGCTGGCAACCGCATGGGGCGGTAGCTATGTGAACGACTATATCGACCGCGGACGGGTCAAGAAGGTATTCGTACAGGGTGAAGATCGGTACCGTATGCAGCCTGAAGATCTGGATAAGTGGTATGTTCGCAACGCCAAGGGTGAGATGGTGCCATTCTCAGCATTTGCAACCGGTAGCTGGGAATTTGGTGCGCCACGTCTGGAGCGGTTCGGCGGTTTGCCTGCGGTGAACATTCAGGGTGCCACGGCCCCCGGCTACAGTACCGGCGATGCCATGGACACCATGGAGCGTCTTGCCAAGCAGTTGCCAGCGGGCTTTGGTATTGAATGGAACGGTCTGTCCTATGAAGAACGTCTGTCCGGTAACCAGGCTCCGGCTCTGTATGCCCTGTCTGTGCTGGTGGTGTTTTTGGTACTGGCAGCCCTGTATGAAAGCTGGTCAGTACCCTTCTCGGTTATTCTGGTTATCCCGCTGGGTATTATCGGCGCGCTGCTGATGACCTGGGGACGTGGTCTGAACAATGATGTATTCTTCCAGGTGGGTCTGCTGACCACCGTGGGTCTAGCAACCAAGAACGCCATTTTGATTGTGGAGTTTGCCAAGGAATACTACGAGAAAGGAGCATCTTTGGTGGACGCTACAATGCACGCAGTGCGCGTGCGTCTGCGCCCCATTCTGATGACCTCGTTGGCCTTCGGTCTGGGGGTTGTGCCACTGGCTATCAGTACCGGAGTGGGCTCAGGTGCCCAGAATGCTATCGGTACCGGCGTGGTGGGCGGTATGCTCAGTTCCACCTTCTTGGGTATCTTCTTCGTGCCGTTGTTCTTCGTGATTGTTGAACGTATTTTCAGTAAGCGCGAGCGTGATGCCAACAAGGCCGCTAAGGGCGAATAACTTGTCTATACAAGTTGTTGATTGATGAAAACCCCGGTTTTGATACCGGGGTTTTTTGTTTCGTTTTGGCAACGAAAGGGTGCCTTTAGATGCTAGGCGGTGCTTGGGTGAACCTTCTGTCGCTTTGCTAACGGTGTTGCCTGCGGTATCGCTGAGTTATCGCCGTTCAGGCGATAGGTAGATCAAGGCCATGTACATCCATGCACAAAGCCAGTTCGGCTTTCTTGCCTCTCGCTCAAAAGCTCGCCTGCCGCAGGCAAGCATTCGCCCAGTCCACACCCGGGGAAAGGGGATAGCTTCGACATACCCCCTTTCCAAACCCCCTGCGACTCCCGACGGAGCGGAAAGCTCCTTGGTGATTCACTTCAAACTGCGCCGCGGATCTAGAGGCTGTCGGCACTCGCAGAGCACGCACGGGACTTATTCGCACCTTCCCTAGCGTGCCGATGAAGCAGAAGCGCTGCATGGTGAATACAGCGTTTCTCGAGGGCGTCCTTTTAACTGGATTTGCATCAATGGCGAATTAATGCTCATTCATGCGGACGCCCTGGAATACACCTGCTTTATGAAATGAAGCTCTTCAGGAAGTTTATTTTTCTGACTGTTATACAGACTTCTTTTTACTTTTTGTTATTTCCTTCGTGGTAAATCACTTTTTCCAAAACTAAAAGAGCCTTGCTGTGGCAAGGCTCTTTTAGTGGGTGTTGTTAACGTCTGTAGCTACAGCGAGTGATCTCGGCGACATCTTGCCACTCTCCCGTGTCTTTATTCTGCCCAAATGGGATACTGACACTTAATCCATAAGATGAGGACGCGAGCATCTGGTGAGTACAAGGTTACAGCATGGTCATCTGGCCGGTGTAAAGAATGAAATTTCGCAGCAGCAGTACCCCGAGCAGGCTCATACAGGCGGTAAAGGCGACATAGCTGAAATGTCGTTTGGCTGACGCCGTCATAAACAGATTCATCGCCAGCGGTACAGACAGACCCAGGCCGATAATTCCACCCCAGAATATCCAACCCCAGAATCCCAGCCCCAGTGCATTGGCTGCAGCCTGCTGCTTTTGACCACCGCTGAGGATAAGGCCGGCAAAGAAGGTGAAGATCACCAGCAGTTCGATCAGGATCAGTGGGATTTCGATCTTGTGAATAAACTTGACTTCGGCACTGTCGGCCTGACCTTTCAGCAGTACCCCAAGCAGCAGCGCACCAGCCGCACCGGATGACAGGCCGGACATCAGGAACAGTACTGGCAGCACCGGATTATTGAGCAGGGGATAACCTGGCAGTGCTGACAGCAGAAAGCCGGTATAGGCCCCCAGTGCCAGCGACAGAATCATCGTCAGACCGGTGATTGTAGCTTCATAGGGGCGCAGCCATTCAAGCGCCTTGCCGCACCATGGCCACTTTTCTGCCGTCAGTGCCTGCAGCGGCTGGCGAAACACCAGCGCCAGCCAGGCAAACATAAATACCTGGTAAACCATGAGTACCATCACCCCGAGAGACATCACGGAAATGGGGTTGTAAAACACCAGTATTTTCCAGAAATCAAAGGGTTTGGTCAGGTCTATCAGCAATATGCCCAAGCCACCCCATATGGCCAATGGAGCAATAAGGCAGGCGGCGCGGACGAAACGTGACTGCCAGGCCCGCTGGCCAAGGCAGAAGTAACGCAACAGAATGGCGAAGAAGATGGCGCCTGCTGACATACCTGCAAGAAACAGGTAGATAGCGATTGGCCAGTGCCACACCAGGCCGTCGAAGTGGAATGCACTCATAACACTATCTCCCCGGTTGCAGCCCGGATTTTGAAGAGTTTTGGCGCTGTGCCCAGCGAGGCCTTGTCCCGGGAGATGGGATGACTGAGCAACATGCTGTAAAGTGTTGAACCCCTGTCATTCAGATCGCCAAACACCAGCGCCTTGGTGGGACAGGCGTCAACGCAGGCGGGTAACTTCCCCTTGCCGACCCGGGACTCATAGCAGAAGTCACATTTGTCGGCGGCTTTGGTGACAGGATTAATAAAGCGGACTTTATAGGGACAGGCCGCAATACAGTAAAGACAACCCACGCATTTCCAGTCGTCGACCATAACAATGCCGGTTTGGGGATCCCGGTACGCCGCACCTGTGGGACAGACTTTTACGCAGGGGGCATTTTCACAGTGCTGACAGCTTTGGCGGGCGTTGTTGCCTAAATCGAGGGAACTATTGTCTAACTGTCAGGTCCCCGGTGATTGATAGGCTTCACGCGAAATAGCTCAGGTGAAGTTTGATAGTACCCCTTTAGTCGTTCAATTGGAGGG
>JAJNAU010000137.1:7850-8160 GCA_021462625.1 Shewanella sp. | reverse complement strand
TTACCCGCCAGTAAGCGCCCGGGATATTTGCCCCGGTCATCCGGGGCCGATATTTGAACTCAAACACATTTCGACCGCCACATTTAAACCGTTGATTTCAATCGCTTCTGCAAGCGTAACAACGGCACTTGAGGGGTACGCTTCCAACGGGCAGTCACAGAGAATATCGACCCAAGAGAGAGTCAGAGCGGGCACATGTCGGGATGGAATGGAAATGCCTCGGTACGCTTAAACCGGCTGGATGGCCCCGGGATGGCGGGGTTCAGACACAAAAAAACCGGTTTCAGAGAACCGGTTTTTTTGTTTAATG
>JAJNAU010000137.1:0-7840 GCA_021462625.1 Shewanella sp. | reverse complement strand
ATGGCGGTGAGGGAGGGATTCGAACCCTCGATACGTTTCCGTATACACACTTTCCAGGCGTGCTCCTTCGGCCACTCGGACACCTCACCAATTGTCTATTTAACGACTGTCGTCGCCCTCTTGCGAAGGAAGTCACCCACAGTGCAGGTAACTGAACTTGGCGGTGAAGGAGAGATTCGAACTCTCGATACGTTTCCGTATACACACTTTCCAGGCGTGCTCCTTCGGCCACTCGGACACTTCACCATATTGCTGTTAACCTCAAAGCCACAGGCCGCCGGTCAACGGAGCGCTACTTTACGCAAAAGCGCCTGCCTAATCAAGGGAAAAAACAATAACCTGACGCGTCTGCGTGCAGTTTGAACAAATACCGGTATTGCAGCGGTAAGTCTGTGGTATATGGAAAAAAAAGAACCCGCATTCAGCGGGTTCCATAACCAAACGACTTAACAGGATCAGGCGTTACCTTTGACCGGCATATTAAGACCTGTGGCAAAACTGAGCATTCGATCCAGCGGGATCAGCGCCTTATCCCGCAGGTTATCATTCACGAAGATCTCATGCTGCTCACTATCTGTATCAGCCAGCGCAGATTCAATGGCCTGCAGGCCGTTCATCGCCATCCAGGGGCAATGCGCACAGCTGCGACAGGTAGCGCCATTGCCGCCTGTCGGCGCTTCAATCAGAGCCTTACCAGGCGCAGCCTGCTGCATCTTATAAAAGATGCCCCTGTCAGTGGCCACGATAAAGGTGTCGTTCTCCATAGTCTGGGCGGCTTTAATCAGCTGAGAGGTCGAGCCCACCGCATCAGCCATCTCTACCACGCTGGCCGGCGACTCAGGGTGTACCAATATTGCAGCATTCGGATACTGTGCTTTGAGTTCGCGCAGCGCCCTGGCCTTGAACTCATCATGCACAATACACTCGCCCTGCCACAGCAACATCTCAGCGCCGGTTTGTTTGGCAATATAGCTGCCAAGGTGTCTGTCCGGTCCCCAGATGATCTTTTTGCCTTCGCTGTCCAGGTGCTCAACGATTTCCAGTGCAATACTGGAGGTCACCACCCAGTCTGCGCGGGCTTTGACTGCAGCTGACGTGTTGGCATACACCACCACAGTGTGGTCAGGATGAGCATCACAAAACGCGCTGAACTGCTCAACCGGGCAGCCGACATCCAGCGAACAGGTCGCTTCCAGCGTCGGCATCAGTACAGTTTTGGCGGGACTTAAGATCTTGGCGGTCTCCCCCATAAACTTCACACCGGCCACAACCAGGGTCTTGGCGGGATGATCACGGCCAAATCGCGCCATCTCCAGCGAGTCAGATACGCAACCACCGGTTTCCTCGGCCAGCGCCTGGATTTCCGGATCGGTATAATAGTGGGCCACCAGCACCGCATCTTTCTGCTTGAGCAGCATTTTGATACGTGCTTTGTAGTGCTCCTTTTGCTCGTCATCCAAGACTGCTGGCTTGGGCGGAAATGGATAGTCGACTGGGGTATAAACAGGAACCTGGGTTGCCATAGTTAAAAATAAAAAGATCAAATCGTTCGAGTATTATATGCAATTCCCGTCTGGCTCACAATTCAGTGTTCTTCAACAAGTTACCGCTAATGTGGCCACTAACGCGTTTAAGATCCAGTACAAACAGCCAGTTAGCATGATTCTGGGGAATAAAAGAGCAGCTGAGTGCTCTTTTATTCAGAGGCCCATCCTTAGCGCATCCCCATCAGCATATGGGCAGGAGACTCCAGATAATGCTTCCAGAGGTTGCAGAAACGGGCAATGGTGCCGCCATCAATCACCCTGTGATCGCCAGACCAGCTTACCTGCATAATCTGCCTGCCCTGCACTTCTCCTTTGGCGTTGAAACGCGGTAGCAGTTGCACTTTACCCAACGCGACGATGGCCACCTCAGGTTTATTAATGATGGGTGTCGCCACAGTGCCCCCCAAAGCGCCGATGTTTGAGATGGAGATAGTTCCACCCTTCAAATCAGCCGGTTGTACCCGACCGCTGCGGGCATCTTTAGTAAGACGGGTGATATCAACGGCTATATCCAGGATTGATTTGGCTTGTACCTCTTTGACATTGGGCACCAGTAATCCCACTTTTGAATCCACCGCCATGCCAATGTTATGACTGGCTTTGTAGGTGATTTCAGTGCAATCCCTGTTTACATGGCTGTTGAGCACGGGAAACTCGTTCAGTGCCAGCGACATGGCCTTCATAAAGAAAGGCATCAGAGTGATTTTCAGCTCATCGGTACCATACTTGGCCTTTATTTGCTGCCGCAACGCCATCAAATCCGTGATATCCAGCTCTTCGCAATAGGTAAAATGCGGGATAGTGGACACCGACTCCTGCATGGCGCGAGCCATCACCGCCTGCACACCGCGAATAGGCTCAACTCTGTCACAGGTCACCGGAGCCACGGCTACCTGCGCCATTTGTGGTGCAGATGTTTGAGCTGCAGCAGGCTTATCTCCACTGAGGTAACACTGCACATCTTCCTTGTAAACCCGGCCATTTTTGCCGGAACCGGGAACCAGACTCAAATCCAAATCATGACTGCGTGCCAGACGCCGCACTGCCGGACTGGCCAGCGCCTTACCCGGCCTGCGGGTGGGCGCAATGTCACTGGGTGCCGTTACCTGAGGTGATTGCCCCTGGTTGCCACCCGGTGTTTGGCTTTGTGTCTGCCCCCGGGAAGATTGCACGCTGGTATCTACCGCCACTTCAATGGCAAACAGGGGGGCATGAACCTGAGCCAGCTGCCCTTTCCTGTAGTGCAGTTTAATGATTTTACCCGCCTTGATAGCAGGGATCTGCACCAGTGCTTTGTCTGTCATCACATCGGCAATGGGCTGATCTTCAACCACAAAATCGCCTTCACTGACCAGCCAATCGATCAGTTCACACTCCTGTATACCTTCACCGATATCCGGCAGCAGAAAGTCTTCCACCACAAAAGCTGCGCTACTTGCCAGGCCTTTGCTGCTGAGTTGTGGCTCTGGCTGCTCGTCGCTTTGAGCGGGTTCAATTTCCGCATCTGTGCTTTCGGCCTCACTGCCTGCGACATCGATGCTGTAGAGTGGCATATGGACCTTGGCAATCTCGCCCTTGGCATAATAGAGTTTAGTGATTCTGCCACTGAACGGAGCCGGGATCTGCACCAGTGCTTTGTCTGTCATCACATCGGCAATAGGCTGATCTTCAGTGACCAGTTCCCCTTCACTGACCAGCCAATCAACCAGTTCACACTCCACCACACCCTCGCCGATATCCGGCAAAATAAAGTCTTTAATCATCACCGGCACTCCTAGTAAGTCATGGTCGCTTTGAGAGCTTCGTAGGTTTTCAGCGCATCTGGCATATATTCTTTTTCGTGGCACAGGGGGTATGGCGTATCCAGGCCACACACCCGGGCAATGGGCGCTTCAAGATACAGGAAACACACCTGCTGTATAGTGGCAGCAATTTCACCGGCAAATCCACCTGTGAGTGGCGCTTCATGGTTGACCAGCAAGCGGCCGGTTTTACGCACCGACGCTGCAACAGTATCCACATCCCAGGGAGCCAGAGTACGCAGGTCAATGACGTCACAGGAGATATTGTCCTTAGCAGCCATCTCGGCGGCTTGCTCGAGAATTTCCATCTGAGCGCCCCAACCCAGCAGGGTAATGTCCGAACCTTCGCAAACCAGCTCGGCTTTACCCAGTTCAAGCTGGTAGTCGCCTTCGGGCACTTCGCCAACACTGGCACGATACAAACGCTTGGGCTCAAAAAACACCACAGGATTGTTGTCACGAATGGATGCCAGCAACAGGCCTTTGGCCTGATGCGGATTACGGGGCACCACCACCTTCAACCCCGGAGTGCCGGTGAAATAGGCTTCTGGCGACTGTGAGTGATAATGACCACCGGCAATGCCGCCGCCATAGGGGGTTCTGAACGTCAGACCTCCAACATTGAATTCATTGCCACTGCGATAGCGGAACTTGGCCGATTCATTCACTATCTGATCAAAAGCCGGAAAAATGTAATCGGCAAACTGGATTTCAGCCACAGCAGTCATGCCGTTGGAAGCCAGACCATTGGCAAAACCAGCAATGCCTTGCTCAGTCAACGGGGTATTAAAACACCTGGCCTTGCCAAACTTATCCTGCAGCCCTGATGTAGCCCGGAATACCCCGCCGAAATGGCCAACATCTTCACCGAATATCAGCACGCGCTCATCGGCCTCCATGGCAATGTTCAGAGCTTCATTAATGGCCTGCAACATGTTCATTTTTGCCATAAATCAATCTCTCCCTGACGTCTTTGGATAGGCCTTTGGATACTTGCGGATATGAGCCTTGAGATCGGCCAATTGCTGTTTCAGTCCAAGGGGCGGCTCATCAAGCACATCTTCTATCATTCTGTCTATCGAAGGGCCGGGCAGTTTTTCTGCTACCTTCACCGCAGCCAGCACCTCTTGCCGGTACTGCTCATACAGAGCTTTGTCGTCAGCATCGTTGAGCCAGCCTTTGTTGATCAGCCAAAGTTTGAATCGCTGCACAGGGTCATGCTCACGCCATTTGGCTTCTTCATCCTTGGAGCGATAACCGGAGGGATCGTCTGAAGAAGAATGGGCGCCCAGGCGATAGGTCATGGCTTCAATCAGCACAGGCGCCTGATGTTCAATGGCATACGCTCTTGCCTGCTGGGTAGCGGCTAACACTGCCAGCATATCGTTGCCATCGATCCTCAGGCTATGAATGCCATAACCGATACCCCGGCTGGCGATGCCATCGCCGGCAAACTGCTCTTCAGTTGAGGTGGAGATGGCGTAGCCATTGTTACGGCAGAAGAAAATAGTAGGCACCTTGTGCACGGCTGCCATATTTAGCCCAGCGTGGAAATCCCCTTCCGAGGCAGCACCTTCACCAAAGTAACAAATAGCGACGTTACGTTTACCTTGCATTTTCAGACTGTAACCCACACCCGTGGCTTGAGGGATTTGCGTAGCCAGCGGTGACGATATGGTCTGATAGTTGAGTTCAGCACTGCCATAATGGATAGGCATCTGCCTGCCCTTGCCGAGATCAAGCTCATTGCTGAACATCTGATTCATAAACTGAGTGGTGGTGAAACCACGATAGCGCAGTGCCGCATGCTCACGATATTGCGCCAGAATGATGTCATGGGGATCCAGCGCGGCGGCGCTGCCAATGACTGCCGCCTCTTCGCCGGTACAGGTCATATAGAAGCTGATCCGTCCCTGACGCTGAGCTCCTAACATGCGCTCATCCAAAATTCGGGTAAAAACACATGTATCATAAATTTTCAAAGCAAGCTGCTGATCGATAATCGGCTCTATAGCGCCTTCATAGGTCGTTCCATCGGCCTGCAGTATCTTGAGGATCGGAATTGGCAGCGATTTGCCCTCAATAAAGTTGACACGATGTACCACGGCCGGATAACTGTCTATCTGTGGTGCGTTGCTCATAATTTGCTCTTCATTATACTGAGCAAGCGGGAAAATCTCCCCTCTCCCGACTTACTCTGTGAGTATTTTAATACGCGGTAAAAAACATTAAGTTAACGTAAACTAGCTAGCAACTTTTATACTTTGGCAAATCACAACCTACTCTGACCTGCCATGTATAAAATGCTTTACAACACAAGGGGATCAGACTCAGGAACCAGGCACAGCAAGGTTCGCTGTCCTACCGGGACTTTGGCATTGGGGAATACTATGGCTTCCCTCTCTTCCTGCACGACCACATCCTTACCACCGTCTTTGGCCAATACCACTCCTCTGCCAAAGCTGGTGAAGTTCTCCACATCATTGGCAAAGGTAAACTGAAATTCTTCATGCTGCTTCACAATAGAACGGCTGACGCGATACAGATGCAGGTGTTTGGGATCATATTCAGGCAGGTTTAGAGGTTTGTCGGCAATCAAAGCCGCCAGTATCTGATCCATGGCGATAAAGCGGGTCATATCATTCTGGCCCATGGGAAATACTTTACCCAGCTCAATAGTAAAGGCATCGGCACCATATCCATTGGAGGAAAAATAAGAGAACGTGGTCGTTGGTTCGTGGTGAAACAGCACGCAGTTCACCCCTGCTGCATCCAGAAACTGCAACTGAGCTTTACTGTATGGCCGACCATGACGATAAGGATAGATGGCAAACTTTTCATGTTTAGCGCCGCGAATAGCGGTATGCAGATCATAATGAATGCGATGACGGGCCTCGGGCTCCCCGGAGGGTTCGGCGCTGAAAAACTCATCGATCGCAGTTTCCAGTTGCTTGGCCCGAATGCGCTCGGGATTGCATAATCCCGGCCCCCGAGAATGCTCACCACTGAACAGCCGGTTGAGGTTCTCATCCACTATCCGTGTACCATTGAACATGGCAGGTGGATTTCCAAATAAAAACAGTACCCTGTGTCTGGCACGAATTTCCTGATCCAGCAAACGTCGTATCAGGCCATTGCACAGTTCAATCGGCGCCGTTTCATTGCCGTGGATCCCGGATGACAGCACAATATCTTTGTTACCCGGTGCAAGCGGTTCAAACAATAAAATGCCGGTATCCAGAATTTCCACCCGGGTGTGATTGCCTAGCACCATGGCTTTGGGTCCTGCAAAACCTGTTGGATGCGTCAGGGTCAGGGCTAAAAAATCCCGGGAATTTATTAACGTCTTCAGCATACATAACTCCTTTTATTGTTGCTGAAATCAATAACAGCACATCTACTGCCGTCACATGGTAACACAGATTTTTAAGCTAAAAGTCAATAGGTTAGCATTTATTTCATCGACCAACAGAATTGCGATTAACCATTCTCTTACAAAAATAAGCTTGTTCGTCAATATTGAGCCATCCAGATGCCTAAACGATATCGACAATTGGAGCAGGACAGGTTCGATGGCACAGGCAACCTTTGGGGCAGGCTGTTTTTGGGGTGTTGAGTATTTTTTCCGCAGGATCCCGGGTATAACCGATACGGTGTGTGGTTACATGGGCGGTAATGATAAATATACCGATTACCAGAGCGTAAAGTCGGGGATCACTGGCCATGCAGAAGTGGTTCAGGTCACGTTCGATGAGTCGAGGGTCAGCTTTGATGATTTGCTGACTGTATTCTGGCAAAACCACAATCCCACCTCTCTCAGCCAACAGGGCGGAGACATGGGTACTCAATACCGCTCGGTGATTTTCTTTCACGATGCCGCGCAAAAACAGCAGGCTCAGGCATCCAAACAGGCCTTGATGCGCTCAGGTCGCTGGGGGCAAAGGCATATTGTTACCGAGACAGTTCCGCTGCAGACTTTCCACCCTGCTGAGGAATATCATCAGAACTATCTGGACAAAAATAACCTGCCGACCTGCCACCTGCTTTATGGCTGATATGGCTGATATGGCTAAGTTAGCGAACTTTATAGAAGCTGAGTAGTGAGGAAAATATCTGTCAAAAACTGCTCAATTGTTTGCTCAAACCACCTTAACCAGCTTACATATTTGTGAAGATTCTTGCTTGCCACGCCCCTGAACCTTGCGATCCACGCCTTAGGTTTTCCATGATAGTTATTGACATTTTGGATGTGAAAAACCAATCGCTGAGCAGTCAATTTGTGACTATAGAGCCAGGGTTGGAACAGAGCAATGTGAGACATTACCCTCCCAATTCATTGGTATGACTAATTTTTATGAGGGGGTGCTTTAGCGTAGAAACCAATGCACTTATGAGGGGGTGCTTTAGCGTAGATGTTGGGTCCCTGATGAATGGCTTGGTTGCTCCGTATCGAGATTCCTATATTCTCGTGACTGGATAGCCAAGTTCATT
>JAJNAU010000136.1 GCA_021462625.1 Shewanella sp. | reverse complement strand
TTATGTAGAACAACTACACCACAATCGCGTTGCTTTGTATAAAACAACGACAAAGTGCTGCAAAAACCATCTTCAAAGGTCAACAGACCCTTGTAACTCTCCTCTTAGTTGGTGCGCAGCGATTTGGATTGGCAACCATTTGACATCCCCTGGGTAGTTGAAAATGGAAGTAAAAGAGTTGTCATCCAAAAAGTGTCCGGGCATATTGCTCGGACACATTGGCGGGACTGTTCACTGCGCCTGCAAAATGCGTTGTTTCAGTTCAATTGTCTGTGCAATTGATTATCGCAAGCGCGTAAGGAACGGCGCAGCGTAGTGAAGCCGGGGGGATACGCCAGATAGCGCCAAATATTCTCCACACCCATGCATCTGTTATTTCTTCTCAGCCTGGGTTGGCGCTTGCTGTCCCGCTTGCTTGAGCTTTACCCAGTGAGGTAGGTATTTACGTGTGGCTTTCAGCTCCGCTAAGTAAGGCCCAGGGTGCAAGGTGTTTGGCCAGTTAATCAGCATCATTGCCAACACGTTTCTGTGCTCCCCCAATGCCAGGTTCGGGTTGCCTCTTGGCGATGGAATGATATTTTCTTTGGCATTGAATGAGTTGACGATAGTTTCCCGGGTAAGGGCAACGACTCTGTGATCGGTTTGCCCGGCCAGCAGGAAGCTGATGCCTACCTCGGCGATAATATCCGGAGTCGTATCCTTCAGAATACGGTCGAGATTGGCATCAAAGTAGTCCAGGATCCAGGCGAACTCTTTGGCGCTAACCTCTTGCTGATAATATTCACTGGCTGCAAACACAAAGTGGGTCATACCATAAATTTTATTGCGAAACTGCGCCTTGCTCAGTTTGGCATCGGCATCATCCGGATAGGTTTCCTGGAACGCTCGTTTATAGTCTTCCCGGTAATCGCCTACGCCAAGCTGTTTGGCCCAATAAACATAGTTAACCAGCTGGGCTGACCAAGATTTGATCATCGCTTTATCGGTCAGGCCGGTCTTCAGATCCTGTTTTGTCAGGGCTCTGATCATCTTGTCATGGCAGGGACCGATCAGCCCAAACTCATCAATGCGACTGCCAAAGCGCAGCAGTATGTTAGTGTAAAACAAAAACTCAGGAAACGGTTGTAAGGCCTTTTTGCGGGCTTTAGCGCGGGGACCGTTGCCCAGTTCACTGATGGCTTCAAGGGATGCCTGTTCGACAAACTTCGGGTCGTCCAGCTGACAGGCGTACCAGGACTGCGCATTGGTTACAGCATACAGGTCGATCAGTGCGCTGTTGGCATATTTATCATACCCTGTCATCCGGAAAAGACGGATACCGTAATGCCCCTGAGTCCGGGGAGGCAATTGATACAGGTGATCTTCTAGGTTTTGCTGGATCAGGGAGGCGATCTGACGTTGAGCCTCGGTGGCGGGCTGTGCCCAAGTGTTGGGGGACAAAACGGCCAGTGTCAACAGGCAAGTCCGGAACTTACTCATTATCTTTCATTCTCCCGATGATGATTACCGGATCGGCCGGCAGGTGAAGTTGCTCGGTTAACACCTGTGGCAGGGTATGCAGAGGCTCATTGATTAACAGCGCCTGATACACCTTTGCCGGTGACTGACAGCATTCGGTTTGTTTCATGATGATATCTGCCAGCGCCTGATGCCACATTGGCAGATAATATTCAGGTCCTGTCTGTGCCAGGGCCGTGAAACCAAACGCTGCTTCGGCGGAATTCGCCCAAGGGTATCCGAAGCCTGCCTCAAACCAGGCAGGAGCCTGCAGTGAAACGCTGGATTGACCTGCGTGCCTGCTGAGCATCAACGCCAGTTTGGCGCGAAAGACGGCAAGCTGCTTAGCATAGCGGGTGGCCAGCGCCAATCTGCTGTCCTTGGGATGGGGCAGTACCTGCTCTAGTTGACTCATCAGCCAGAGTGACAGCCAGCGTCTGCCGATGTCACTGATACCATCTTTGCTGTCGCTTAAAAAATAAGGCTGACTGAACGACAACGTTGCGATGGCATCTGCCAGTTGTTCGACAGCTCTGTTTAGCTGACGCTGACTAACTATATTTGCTGGCAGCATCAGCAGCACAGTGCCAAACTGGCGGCCTGTCACAGGTTTTTCCAGAGTATAAGCCTGCAGGTGATTGTCTTGGGCAAGATGCACCTGTCCCAATAGCCTGCCCTGATACCAGAACCGGTAAATTTGGGGCTGGGGCTTATCATAACTCAGACCAAGCTGTTCAAAGGCCGGTGTTAACAACGCGATAAGGGTATAGGGCGTCAACGACTCAAACGCGGCTTTAGGCAGGACCTTTAACTGTCGGCCAATGTCCCATGGCGCCACACCAATGTTGTGGGTTTGCGAGTTCAGAAATTCCATGACCAGAGATGGTGAGCTCAGGATATCATCCTTAAGCCTAAACGACGCGTAATCTGGCCAGCCGTTTGCTGCAGCCTGCGACTGTCTGAGATGCTGGATCTCATCCAGTGCCTGTCGGGTGCGTCCGGCAGAACGCTTCTGGAATGCCTGCCAAACTTGCGCCCGGCAATCAGCATTGTGCTGTTGCAGCAGGTATCTGGCGATTTGGCTGTCAATTGACCCGCTCGGTTTATTCCGGGTAATCCGGCACTGTTGATTGGGCACCTCCAGATGCATCTGACTGTTTGTCAGCGCGTGTTTAACCGCTGCCTGCGCGGTATGAAGTTTTGCCTTATCATTCGGTGACATTCGGTTATGCCTTAGATTATCAAGACGTTCGCCAAGTGCCCGTGTGGCAGGCATGCTGCTTTGTGCCAGTGAATCAAGCAGTTGGGACAGTTCACTGGCTGTCAGCAGATTATCCAGCAGGTCTGCCAGATGCAGCTGGCATTGAAGTAGTTGATTGTTTTTGTCATTACTTACAAGTAGCCGAAAATAATCCAGCTGCTGATTGATATTGAACAGTGGCAGTAACTGAGATTCCAGCTCATTCGCCGCATGTTCGGGTGACAGGGGCAGTAAGCCGTCAAGTGATAACTGCGGTATCGCTTTGCACCGCGCGATCAGCAGTTCGTCAGGAGATACTGTGGCGGCTGAAGCCGCCATCAGATTAGTCGTCAGCAGTGCTGCTAAAATGGATTTTCGCATAAGCGACCCGCTCTTCCACTGACATGGGCTTGCCACTGAGGGCTTCAACGTGTTTCAGCCATGGCAGGATACCGCGACCGTTGGCGATCTGAATTGCCAGTCCTGGACGGGCATTGAGTTCCAGCATCAAAGGACCGCGGCGCTGATCCAGCACCATATCGGTACCCAGATAGCCAAGTTCACACATTTCGTAAGCGCTCGCGGCAGTATGCAGCAGGGGATCCCAGTGGGGAACCTGAATGTCAGTCAGTTTAAGACCGGTATCCGGATGGAATTCAATCGGCTGATTGAACTGCACCGCCCGCAGGCCTTTACCTGTACTCAGATCGATACCCACCCCCACGGCGCCCTGGTGAAGGTTGGCTTTACCGTCGGAGGCGCTGGTGGAAAGCCGCAGCATGCCCATCACAGGAAAGCCCTTGAACACAATAAGGCGAATATCCGGCACTCCTTCATAGCTGTAGCCGTCAAATACAGGATCAAACTCAATTAGGCCTTCGATAATGGCGACATCCGGTTTGCCTCCGAGGGAAAACAGGCCGCTAAGCGTGTTGGACACATGGCGGTCAATTTCAGAAGGTGTGACTTCTATGCCACTGGGTTTGAAGAAGCGACCATTCTCTACCTGGGTTATCACCATAATCCCTTTGCCACCGGAGCCTTTGGCGGGCTTGATCACAAAGCCGGTGCGGCCTTTGAGCATCTCTGGCAGCAGGGTCACTTCATGTTGCTTACGGATCACGCCAATCAGATCCGGCACGGCAATGTTGTTGGCCAGTGCCAGCTGTTTGGTGGTCAACTTATCGTCCACCCGCTTGTAATATTTGCGGGGATTGTAGCGGGCGATATAGTTAATATTACGCTTATTCATCGACAATACGCCTGCTTTACGCAGTTGCCATGGCCAGGTGAAATTCATATTACTCTCCTGCCAATGGCTTGAAGCGTTTAAGCTCCAACAGTCTGTAGCCTGTGTACTGACCCATGAGCAGCACCAGCGCGAGGATAACCAGATGAATGCCCAGGAAATTGAATACCCAGTGCTGTACCCAGGGGACACTCATGGCAAGGTAGGCTAGGGTTGCAACCAACAGGCTGCCACCGCCCTGAACGAATACCTCCTTGGCGCCTTCCTCTTCCCACAGGATGGACATGCGTTCAATAGTCCAGGCCAGAATAATCATGGGGAAGAAGGTGATGGTCAGGCCTTCACTGAGGCCAAACTTGTAAGACAGAATGGTGAACAGGCCGATGATGCCGATCACCACAATAATCACTGCTGATATTCGTGAGATAAGCAGCAGATTCAGCCGTGACAGGTAGGAGCGGATCATCAGGCCGAAGGCGACAATCAGCAAAAAGCCAATCAGGCCAGTCAGTAGCGTGGTTTGAATAAAGGCCAGAGCAATCAACACAGGCATAAAAGTGCCTGAGGTTTTGATGCCGATAATCACTCTCAGGAACACCACCATCAGTACGCCGACCGGGATCAGCAAAATCCCCTTGAATAGGCTTTGCTCTTCCAATGGTAACTGGTACAGGGAAAAATCCCAGGCATCCTGATTTTTCATTAAATCGATGGAGGTGGCTAGTGCGCTGCGGGTGTCTTTCAGCATAGAGAAAGTTACCTGGGAATTAACACCGCCGACGACATCCAGCACTGAGTTACCGTCGTGTTCCCACAGTAACAGACTATCCGGACGACCCTCTTTACCACTGCTAACATCAAACAGGTGCCATTGTCCCTTGTCATAAACCTCCGCCAACGGCACGAGGGATTGACGGCGACGCTGATCTTCCAGATACAGGCCGTTAACCTCATGAGCAGGAATGCCTTTTTCGTGCAACATACGCACAAACAGTTGGGTTGGATTATTGCCGGACAGTAACAGCTCAACATTTTGGCTGCGATTGCTGGCGCTCAGGGTTTGCATCAGCTGACGGGCGAAGCTCAGATTGCCGGCGCTGCGTGCCCAGGCTTGGTCAATAATCTGCTGCGCAGCGGTTTTCTCGGTCGCCGGCCAGATATATGGCTCTGGCTGGGCAGGTGTCTCACTGGCGATCAGGTCATCTTTGCCGGAGGGCACCAGGGTCAGTTTGTAGTAGATATCTTGCTGGCCGTTGGCAGCGCGGGTAGACCAAATTGCCCGGCGGCTGCCGTCCACGTTGGTCACGCTCAGACCATAGCCGGGAGAGGCGGCGTTTTCGGTCAGAATTTCAAAGGCCGGATCCTTGGGCAGAGACAGAGATACTTCCGCTGGCTCACCGATGCCAACAAAGCTGACTTTGGCATCCAGTGCCCAGCTTTGTACCTGTTTGCCCGGCAGGAAAGGGACATTATGTTCCAGACCACGAAAGACACTGGCGCCAATGCCCAGAATAAACAGCAGGGCGACCAGCAGATAAAAGGGTTTACGGGACTGCATTATTGCTCCTTGTCACTGACTGGGGTCTAAGGCTTGCCGTTGATGTAACTTTGGCTCACATCCACAACGGCAATGTCTTTCATAAACTTACGGCCCAGCAGCAGGGGATATTCCAAATGGCTGCGATCAGTCAGATTAAGATCTGTCTCGGCGGAATACTTACCGATCCTCAGGTGTGCGCGGATCACCGGGCGACGGTCGTCAGTGCCATCGGGATTCTGCTTGATGCGCACAAAGCGCTCCACTTTTGACTCAAAGGTCTGCGCAGGGGCGTTTTCCCCTTTGGCGTGCACGTCAAATCTGACCCATTGGTTGCCATCCCGCTCAAATAAAATGATATTGCGGGCGTCGATGGAGGAGGACTCAGCACCTGTGTCGATACGGGTGTTGTAGTAGCTTTTGAACTTTTCCACATACACATATTCCACTTCACCTAGCAGAAATTTATCCCCCAGGGTTTCAGGACATTTTTCCGGAACTTCAACCACCTGTGTTTCAACCCGGGTTGGGCTTTGCTGCGACAATTGTTTTTCCATCAAATGTAGTTGCTGCTGCAGTTGATCTAGAGCAGCCTGATTATCAGCGCTGGCGGAGGAAACCTGGGTCAGCAGCACCTGATTATTGGCGGCCAAAGCGGCTTTAAGTGCCTTAGCATCCACAGGCACTGGACGATTGGCAGATTGTTGGTTAAGGGCACAGCCGGACAGCAGTGTGGCGGCAAGGACTAGGGTGTATCTGGGCTTGAGCATTGTCGTTACCATATTATTGTTTCAAAGCCAGTTGGCTTATTCATAGGACGGCTTTTTTCGGGCAATGATAATGGCACGTTTGGGTGCCTGATACCCTTCGACGGTACGGGTAATATCCTGGGGATCAAGATAATCGACCAAAGACTCGTTGGGCATCCATTCAGTTGTGCGTTGTTCGGCGAGGGACGTGACATCAACATCAACGCAGCGCACATCTTCAAAATCACATTTTTCCAGCCAACGGATCAGCGCCGGTACGGAAGGTAGATACCAGACATTATTCATCTTGCCGTAGCGGTCTGCCGGCACCAGCACGGTATTTTCATCGCCATCAACCACCAGGGTCTCGAGTACCAGTTCGCCGTGGTCTTTGAGCTGGTCTTTTAATTGCAGCAGATGATCAATGGGGGAGCGTCTGTGATATAGCACGCCCATGGAAAATACGGTATCGAAAGCATCCAGCGAGGGCAGTTGCTCGATACCCAAAGGTAACAGATGGATTGGCAGACTCTGACCAATCAGGCGCTTGACTGCCTCAAACTGACACAAAAACAACGCCGACGGTTCGACGCCCACCACTTGCTGCGCCCCTTCTCCTAGCATGCGCCACATATGGTAACCACTGCCGCAACCAACATCCAGCACGGTGCGGTATTTAAGCGGGGAGATATGGGGCAGTACCCGATCCCATTTCCAGTCGCTGCGCCACTCAGTATCAATATGAATACCGTGAATATGAAACGGGCCTTTGCGCCAGGGTTTGAGTAGACCCAGTAGGTTTTTCAGTTTTTCCTGCTCGCCCTGAGTCAATTGTTTGCCACTGCCAACGGTGACACTGTGTTTGAGATCCACCCGATCCGGAGCAGGAAACTTGATTTTGCTCAGCACCTTTTCCCATTTGGGCAGGTTGCCGTGTTTATGTTCCCGTTGCCACTGCCCAAGGATGGCGGGCATGGTTTCCAACCAGTGTTGCAGATTGGAGTCGGCGATTTGTTTGTAAAAAGAGCTGAAACTGATCACTTGATAGCCACCATAGAGGCAAAGTTGAAACACTGGAACCAGGGGCTGAAATGACAAAACCCTATGTCTGTCAGTCGTTTTTCATGCATTGACAGTGGATCGGGTTTCATGACATTTTCCAGTGCACTGCGTTTTTGGCTGATCTCCAGTTCGCTGTATCCATTGGCACGTTTGAAGTTCAGATGCTGGGTGTCCAGCAACGCTTGAATAGCAGGATCTTCGAAGTGCAACTTTTCAGACAGTACCAAAATGCCCCCCTTGTTCAAACCCTGATAGATCTTCTCAAGTAGCTGTTTTCTATTGTCCGGTGGCAAAAACTGCAGGGTAAAATTCAATATGACCATGGAGGCATTGTTGATTTCAACATCGCGGATGTCCCTCAGCTGCAGCTGAACATGGGTATCACTGACATAGGCGGACAGATTTTCGCGGCAGCGGTTAACCATAGATTCACTGTTGTCGACGGCAACAATTTCACAGTCCCGACCGTCAATCTGGCGGCGCACACTCAGGGTGGCGGCCCCCAAAGAGCAGCCGAGATCATACACCCTGGTGCCGGGTTTTACATACTTGCACGCAAGATCACCAATAGTGGCAATAACTTGGGTATAACCGGGAACCGAGCGACGGATCATATCGCCGAACACACCGGCGACGCGACTGTCGAATTGAAAATCTGCTATTTCGGCTGCGGGTTGCGCGTAGATGGTATCTGGAGAAGAGTTCATCTGATGTTTTTCAATGGATTGCAATGGTGCATTTTAGCCAATTGCCAAAGGCAGCAGCAAGTCCGGCTCTGGTAATTCGGCTTTTTTTTCTGTCTACTAGGGTCTGTTGACCTTTCATGGTTGAATTTTGCTCGTTCTAGAGGCGCTTTAATCGCGACGCAAGGTGTGCCGCCTAGGAGCCTAAGCAAATACCTTGCAACAAAGAGTAAAGCGCGTATAACCGAGCCCTTCGG
>JAJNAU010000135.1 GCA_021462625.1 Shewanella sp. | reverse complement strand
ATAGTTTATTTTGGAGAATTAATCTGATCACACCAAGAGCCTTTTTTCTATCTATTTCACACCACTACGCTAAAGATCCTGTCTATGAGGTTTAATAAATCTCAGGTTGATTGTGTATTTATTGGGGTTGTTGTGTCTGTCTGTTATTTTGTTGATGTGTCTCTGGTATTTGCGCCTGGTTTGCTCTGCGTTTCTTTATTGTTCTCCCATTGCAGGAGCGGCAATATTCACAAAACACCGTCAAAAATGTAGGATCGCTACTCAATTATCTGAATCTAACCATATGGAAGTGCTTATGCATACCCGTGCAATTTATCCGGGAACTTTCGACCCCATCACTAACGGCCATACTGACTTGATTGAACGAGCTTCTAAAATGTTCAATACCTTGGTGATAGGCGTTGCTGCCAGCCCATCCAAGCAGCCGCGTTTTACGTTGGAAGAAAGGGTCAGCTTTGTGCAAAAGGTGACGTCTCATCTGAGTAATGTTGAGGTGGTCGGCTTTACCGGTTTACTGGTGAACTTTGCCAAAGAGCAGCAGGCAAACATTCTGCTGCGCGGGTTGCGCGCTGTATCGGATTTTGAGTACGAATTTCAGTTAGCCAATATGAATCGCCGTCTGAGCCCTGGGCTGGAAAGCGTGTTTCTTACCCCAGCGGAAGAAAACTCCTTTATCTCCTCTACTCTGGTAAAGGAAGTGGCGCTACACGGTGGGGACGTGGCTCAGTTTTGTCATCCTGAAGTGGTAAAAGCCCTGCTGGCCTCCCTTAAAAAGAAACAGGATCCTAAGTCATGAAAAAAACTCTAATGACGGCGGTTATTGCGGCTAGCACTTTGGCTCTGCCGTCACAGGCTGCCCCCTGGGTGGACACTTCTGATATTTATCTGAGAGCTGATATCCAGGCGCTGGCCGATGCCGGTGTGATTACTGTGCCTGTTAACACCTTTCCACTGATGTGGTCCGGAATTGGCAAGGATCTGGCTAACGCTGAGCCATCCACCCTCTCTCCTGCACTGATGGAAGCTTTTGCCCGGGTAAATTATTCTTACCGTAATGCCATAGATAGCCGTGGCCCTGCCAGTATTAAAGTGGCAGCGGCCAGTGACCCGGCCCGTTTTCAAAGCTTTGGTGCCGATTACCGCGAGCAGGGTGAACTGAAAGCCTCCTATGACTATCTGGATGAGCGCTTTGCCTTTAAGGTGTCCGGCTCTGTCAACTATATGTCTGATGAGCAAAAAGCATTGTATCCTCACCAGGACGAATTTCGCCTTGATGACTCCTATGTGGCTATGGTGCTGGGCAACTGGGTGATGACTGCCGGTACCCTGTCACAATGGTGGGGGCCGGGATTTGACACTGGGCTGATTAAAACCAGTAATGCCAGACCCATGCCCACTGTGATGATAAGCCGCAACGATGCCCATGGCTTTGAAACGCCCTGGTTATCCTGGATTGGTCCCTGGACATTAACCTCGGGCGTGAGTTTGATGGAAAAGGAGCGGGCTGTACCTGACACGCTTTTGTGGAACATGCGAGGAACACTGCGTCCTTTGCAGCAACTGGAAGTGGGTTTTTCCTGGACCATGCAATTTTGTGGCGAGGGCCAGGATTGCAGTTTGTCCACTTGGTGGGATGCCATTTCAGGTGGAGGGGAATGCTCAAATGGTGATGAAACCTGTGATCCTGCAATGAATTCTAGGCTAGGCAATCAGATGGCGGGCTTTGACATCCGCTATAGCGACACCTTCTGGGAAGTCCCTGTTGGCCTGTACGTCGAAAAGACCTGCGAAGACTCCAGCGGCCCAAGCCCTTTGGATTTGGCGGATTGTGGTTACCTGTATGGTGCAGATACCCGTTTTGGGGGTAAGGAGCAGCAATACAAACTGTTTTTCGAATACACAGATACTTTGCGTGCCTGTGGCGAAGATCAAAATGCGTTCAACTGTTTCTATGAGCACAGCACCTACCTCAGTGGCAGTCGCTACTATGGGCGCTCGCTGGGCTCTACCTATGATTCAGACTCCCAGGTCTATGTAATGGGCTTGATTGGCCAATATCAGAATAGCCACGGCCTGAAGGCTTTCCTGCGTTACGCTCAGTTGAATAAAGATGGCAAAAGCCGTAACAATGGCTGGGCACCGATAACGCCAAAGGAAGATCTGCTGATGTTGGAAATGAGCTATCGCCTGCCGGTGTGGCGCGGCATGCTGAGTATTGGCGGCACGGTATCCAACTCAGAGTTTGAACAGACTGACAGCTCAGATACCAACGCCACAGTGTTTAGTACCTATGAGTACAGGTTCTGATCTTGTCTGATAAAACGACTAAGGCGCCACATGGCGCCTTGGTGATATCTGTCGGTCAGCGTTTCTGACAGATGGGGCAAAACACAGTAGCTCTCTGGCCAAGTTTGATCTCTTTCAACAGGCCGCCGCATTCAGTGCAGGTTTGCCCGCCTCTGCCATAGACATGCAGCTTTTGGGCGAAATAACCGGGTTTGCCATCGGCGTTGGTAAAGTCTTTCAGGGTGGTGCCGCCCTGTTTAATGGCATGGGCGAGTACCTTTTTTACCTCATCAACCAAGCGAGCCAAGCGCTTTTTGCTGATGTTGCCCGCTTTGGCTTCGGGGTGAATAGCCGCAGCAAACAGGGCTTCGTTGGCGTAGATATTACCCACGCCCACCACGATATGATTATCCATCAGACACAGCTTGATGGCCTTGTGTTTGCCCTTGAGCACTGAGTTGAGGTAGTCGACATTAAAGGCATCAGACAGAGGCTCTGGCCCCAGCCTGGCAAGTAAAGGGTGAATGTCCTGGGGCAATTCACACCAGAGCCAGGCGCCGAAACGGCGGGGATCATTCAGACGCAGTGCTCTGCCATTATCCAATACCAGATCGATATGATCATGTTTCTCAGCAGCTGTATTGGCGGGAATGATGCGCAAGCTGCCGGACATCCCCAGGTGCACAATGGTGGTGCCGGCATCTGTATCTATCAGCAGATATTTGGCCCGGCGGCGTACCGAGCGTATAGTCTGGCCGATAATATTGGCTGCGATTTGCGGAACGGGCCAGCGCAGGGAGGCATTACGGACAATCAAGTCTGTGACCTTGTGTTCGACAAGATAGGGAGCAACCCCCAGACGCGTCACTTCAACTTCCGGTAATTCAGGCATCTTATTTACACTCCAGGATACTGTGCATGCTTGCCGTCTCAGGGAGCGGTTGCACCAATAACTGGCTGCAGATTATGGCGCAAACTGGGCGGGATTTCATACCAGTTTCCTGCGGGGGACTGCAGCAGTCCCTGCTGTGGGTAAAACTGCCACACCAGCGTACTGTCAGCGCTGGATACCTGTAGCATCAGCTCCTGCGGGGCAGAAAGCAGCTCAGGCTGCTGAGTAAGCGCAGAGACTTTCAGTGCTTCCCAGGCATGGACCCATTGGGCACAGTTGAGTACCTGTTCGCTACACTGCCAGCCGCTTTGATCTTTATTCAGCCAGTGGTCATTCCATTGCAGTTGAGTGAGACGGTTTTCAGCGCTGAACAGCGGCAGGGCGTCATCAGGCAGTTTCTTGTTGCGGTTATCTAGAAAGGTCAGCGTGCCAATCATGATAAGACAGGCGATGATGATGATGTTATTCCACTTCCGCCGGCTCATAGCCATAAGCAATTGAATTCCTGAGTATGATGAGTTGATTCAGTGTAGCTTTAACCACCGCTCAGGTGAATCAGGGCGGGAGCATACTTTGAAATTTAATGGAACTTTCTGATCCAACGTAGGTAATGGTGAGCACTGAAAAAATAGTGCCATTCTTACACTGCCCATAGGCCAGGGCTAAAAGCGTTTTATGCTTTGTTGAGGTGTATTTTGAGCAGGCCTGATTTTCCTCGCTGAGAGCTTAATTACAGGAGTGGACACTAGTGTAGATAAGGAAGGTGCGAATAAGCCCAGTGCGTGCTCTGCGAGTGAAGACAGCCCCTGGCAGGACCATCACACAGCGATGTTGCTGGCAAAGACCTCAGTGAATATTGAAGGGGATTTGCTACTGGGGTTTGGGCGATACATCTATCTTCACCGCGACAGCCAAGGCAAGCAGTTAGGGATCAGTATCAGCAAAGCCATGCTGGCTGATACGCCTGAGCTTGAAAGCCAATACCTGTTTTGGCTCTAAAGCGAGTGATGAGATGAAAGCCCTGCTTTTTTAAAGAGAGCTATCTCTACCTGGATGACATCTCAGCCTTTTGTGAGCTTTTCAGCGACGACTTTGAGCAGGTGTTTGGTCTGCCACCATCCATCTACATTGCAGCGACTGAAAACCACTTGGCTGAAGCGATACTCCAGCTTGAATGCTGACATTTTGAGCTTGAGTATCAACTACTGGCGAGCCGCAAGGCTCGCTTTCTTGTAATCGGCCCGCACCATGCTGCTCGGGCTTTTTTGTAGTCTCTTTAATCTGATGCAAAACGCATCACAAAACTCGACAGAGTTGCGACAAAAATACGGTGAAATATGGTATCTTTTGTCGCTTTCATTTGGCCAGTAAATGGTGAGTTTGGAATATATTCGCTGAAGCCGCCCGCATTCAATGCTTTGGGGGCGACTAACAACTAAAGACGTTGGAACGTCTACTTGCCCAGTTAGGATTTCATTTTACTTCTGGGTGTCACCTAAAGCTACGGAAAAGGCAACATTTCATGATGTCGTCACCTTAGGCTTCATCAGATGAATCAGAAGGAAAGAACAATGTCTGATCAAAAAACTTATCTGGGCGACCTTATTGGTGGTGGTTTGTTCATAACTGAATCGCGAATAATAGCTGAGTCATTACTGATGACGCTTGCAGAGGACGAATGGAAGTCGCTGATAATAGGCGGAAATATTCTTCAGAAGAAATCTGGACAAACAGCTATTCGCTACGCTCGCACCATGCGCGGGCGTATGGAGGGGTTAGGTGAGGAATTTCTGTCTGAGCTCCTAAGAGCCAGTGAGCGTGCCTATGTCCAAATGCTGATGATGTCATTACTTATTCATTCTCCGGTTGTCGCTGATTTTATGCGACTTACCTTAGCCGAGGCTCGTCGCACCTATAAACCCGCTTTAACGGCTGATGCATGGTCTGAGTTTTATGACACGAGAGTGCGGGCATATGCCGAGCTTGGCGGTTTTTCTGACTCAACTGTCAAAAAAATGGGTAACAACGCAATTAAGGCATTGGTTGATAGTGGCTACCTGAGTGATAGCAGGACAAAGAAAATACAACCTGTTTACCTAATGCCAGAAGTTAAAGACTGGTTAATTCGTCTGGGTAGGGAAGATTTGATTGAGGTAATGGAGTGCACAATATGAAGGCTCTTCAGACCAGGCTTGATCTGATATTGGAACGAATTGAAAGCCCTAAGTTTTTGAAAAACGATGGCTTGGGCAATGAAATTGGATTTTGGGTATTTGACTATCCAGCCAAGTATGAACTGCTTGTACGAGAGCACCTTAAGCACGTTGACGAAAAACTCAACAAGCGTGGTTACCGCTTTGTCCATCTCAATATTTTTGAAGTCTTGATAGATATGCTTGAGGAGCGAGGCCTTTTCGACCGAGCTTGCCAGCGTGAATTGCAAGTCGGTGTTGATGGCCTTCGAAAAACACTAGCCGGGCCTCTGAGCCAAGAGAAAGTGGCAAGGTATATCGCGGACAAATATAAGCCATCAGAACTTAAGTTTGTGTTGCTGTCAGGCTTAGGCAGTGCGTGGCCTCTTGTCCGAGGACATGAGTTACTCAGTGCTCTGCAAGACGTGATGGGTAGCACGCCATTAGTGCTTTTCTATCCGGGTGAATATAGCGGAAGGGATTTGCATCCTTTCGGCATGATCGAATCTAAAAACTATTATCGCGCCTTCAAGCTTGTGCCTGAAGACGGTAAAAAACCTTTTGCTGACAATAAGAAGTAGAGCAGGGAGCCTCCCGAATGAAAATTGAACAGATTTTTTCCAAGAAGTTGACGCGTGATATTAACGGCGTTGTTAAAGCGGAGCAGAAAGACAATGACAGTGTGTATGTCGAACTTGATGAGTATGTTGTAACCCGAGAGCTAGATCGACATTTTCGAGCTTTCTTTGAGGCTTACGTTCCATCTGTGACGCAAAGCGGCGCATCAATGTCAGGCAAAATTGGTGTGTGGATTTCTGGCTTCTTTGGTTCGGGTAAGTCTCACTTCCTGAAAATTTTGTCTTACCTTCTCGAAAATAAATCTGTCGAAAAGGATGGCCAAGGCCGCCAAGCATTTGAGTTTTTTAAAGACAAAATCAACGATGCCATGCTGTTGGCCGATATCCAAAATGCTGTTACCAAAGATACAGACGTTATTCTTTTTAACATCGATTCACGAGCCAATACGGATGACCGAGAAAATGCCATTCTTAAGGTCTTCCTCAAAGTATTTAATGAGCGTGTAGGATACTGCGCTGATTTTCCTCATATTGCTCACTTAGAACGCGAGCTTGATAAGCGTAATCAATACATGTCTTTCAAGGATAAATTTGCTGAGTTGACCCAATCAACTTGGGAAAAAGAGCGTGACGCCTATGACTTCTATCGAGACGAACTTTCAGAAGCACTCGCTCATGCCAGTGAGCAATCTTTAGAGTCTGCCAAAGCGTGGGTTGAGCAGGTTGAAAACAATTTCCCGCTAGATATCCGAAACTTCTGTAAGTGGGTTAATGAATACTTAGATCGAACTGGGGATCGTAACCTTCTTTTCTTAGTCGATGAAGTCGGTCAGTTTATCGGTAAGAACACACAAATGATGTTGAAGCTTCAGACCATTACTGAAGATCTTGGCACATATTGTGGTGGCAGAGCTTGGGTCGTTGTTACCTCTCAGGCAGACATTGATGCTGCCATTGGTGGTATGGATAAGCGCGATGGCGAGGACTTTTCTAAAATTCAGGGGCGTTTTAGTACCCGCTTACAGCTGTCGAGCTCGAATACCTCGGAAGTTATTCAAAAGCGTTTGTTGTCCAAAACGGAAGAAGCTCGTACACACCTCATCGATGTCTTTGCTGAAAAGGGCGACATTCTTCGTAACCAGCTGACATTTGATAAAACGACAACCGCGTCTCTAAAGGGCTACACCGACGCTCCGTCTTTCGTGGACAACTATCCGTTTGTGCCTTACCACTACACGCTGGTTCAAAAAGTGTTTGAGTCAATTCGAACAAAAGGCGCGACGGGTAAGCACTTAGCCATGGGTGAGCGTTCATTACTTGATGCTTTCCAATCAGCTGCAAAACAGATGAAGGACTCTGGCCTTGATGTGTTAATCCCGTTTTACAGTTTCTATGCACCGATTGAAAGCTTTTTGGAGCCAGTTGTTAAGCGAACGATTGACCAAGCCTGTGAGTTGGACTCCTTAACAGAATTCGATGGCAAGATTCTAAAAACTCTTTTCTTGATCCGTTATGTGGACGTTGTCAAAAGCACACTGGACAACCTTGTTACGCTGTCAATTGATCGAATCGATGCAGATAAAATTGCGCTGCGCAAACAAATTGAAGAGAGCTTGAATCGTCTTGAACGCCAATTGCTGATTGCCCGTAATGGTGATGAATTTATCTTCCTAACCAACGAAGAAAAAGAGATTGAAAACGAGATCCGCCACACTGACGTTGAAATGTCAGAGGTATCTAACAAGCTTTCAGCAATCGTCTTTGACGGTATTTTGAAAGGTAATCGTGCCTATCGTTACCCGATTAATAAGCAAGACTTTGCGGTGAGCCGTTTTTGTAATGGTCATCCAAAAGATGGCACCACGCTGGAAGATCTAGTCATCAAAGTCATTTCACCTTTGGATTCGCACTTTGAAAATTACTCCCACGATCAAGCGTGTATCAATCATACGCTTGAGGCAGACGGGTGCGTGCTCGTAAAACTGGGCGAACATAAGCGCCTTTGGGATGACCTAACAACCTTTATTAAAACTGACCGATTCTTAAAACAGAATTCAGGACAGCGACCAGAGCAAGAACACCTTCTCCGCGAAAAGCAGATGGAAAATATTGAGCGTGAAAAACGCTTAAGAACGGATTTTGAAGCTTTGTTTGCAGAGGCGGACGTTTACGCTATCGGCACAAAACTACCGAAGAAATCAGCAACGCCAAGTGCCATCGTCGAAGAAGCATACAAATACGTTATTGAAAACACCTTCGCTAAATTGAACATGCTCAAGGTAACGCCTGGCGAAGTTTTGCGTGAGCTACAGGCTGTACTTGTTGCTGATGATATTGCTCAGATTGGACTGGATCTTCAAGCGGATGAATGTAAC
>JAJNAU010000134.1 GCA_021462625.1 Shewanella sp. | reverse complement strand
AAAGCACTTGTTAATGGAGTACCAACCAAAATGTAACTAGCGAAATTTAACCTAGCAGTTAATACCGCAGTATACATTAGAAGACTACCAACTCCTATATTAACAATAGCACTTTTTGGATCGCCAATATAGTTAACCCGCAAATAATTATTGTCCAACAGTGATAAATTAAGAAATACTTCTCCTTTATCTGCTGAACCTTGCTTGACCTGTCCTATATACTTTCCATTTCTACGAATCACTCCTTCTTTAGGGTTTGTAGTGTAAGTGTCCCCCCTCAAAATAACTTCCATATTATCATGTCGTGTAAAAACTAAAGGTGGATGTACTAGTAAAGAACCAGGCATAAAACCTCCAAGATCTCAGTAATAAGCGATACACTCTTGCCTGCTGGAAATTCACATGAACTGAGGCAGCCTAATACTGAGGGATCCCCTGATGATTCATTTAAAAATCATAAAATTAGGGTGGAAGCGCATCCTGTTGCATGATCAAATGGTTTCGCCAAAAACTACACTTGGACAACAAGATGCGCAAAGCCACTATCCTACAACATTCTTTGCACCAGTTCTGCCCGGAACTTCACCTGAAACGATTAAACAGCTTGATGCTGGCCTGTAAGGCACTGCTTGATAGCAAGACACTGACCTTGACGGAGTTAGGTCTTAACTTGCCAACGAGTGCCAGAACCAAGCACAGTATCAAGCGTATTGATCGATTGCTCGGCAACACTCATCTACATCGAGAGCGGTTAGCTGTCTACCAATGGCATGCCAGCTTCATCTGTTCAGGTAACCCTATGCCGATTGTGCTCGTCGATTGGTCGGACATTCGAGAGCATAAACGCCTGATGGCCCTGCGAGCCTCAATAGCCTTCAAAGGCCGCTCTGTTACCCTATATGAGAAATCCTATCCCCTGTCAGAACAATGCTCCAAGGCCGCCCACAAACGGTTTTTGGCGGATTTAGCCAAGATTTTACCTTCGCATGTGACCCCAGTCATCGTGACTGACGCGGGATTCAAAGTGCCTTGGTACAAGGAGGTTGAGGCACACGGTTGGTTTTGGCTAAGCCGTATTCGCGGTACGGTTCACTGTGCAGATATTAGCGCAGAAAATTGGTGTTCAGTGCGCAGCACGCATCGTTTGGCAAGTGGTCGAGCGAAGAGCCTGGGCGGTAAGAAGTTGACGAAAACCAACCCGATAAATGGCCATCTCGCGCTTTATCGTGGCCAACTCAAGGGGCGTAAAAATCAGCGTTCAACGAGGACTAACTGCCACCATCCATCAGCAAAAACGTACTCAACATCGGCGAAAGAGCCTTGGGTGTTAGCCACCAACTTGCCACCTGAGTCTCACAGCCCAAACAGCTGGTAAACCTGTACGACAAACGCATGTAAATTGAGGAAACATTTCGAGACCTCAAAAGCCCGATTTACGGCCTTGGTTTACGCCAAAGTCGCACCAACAGTCCTGAGCGATTCGACATAATCCTGCTGATAGCGTTAATGGTTCAATGTCTGTTGTGGCTAACCCTGTGGCATGCACAGCAACAGGGCTGGGATAGGCATTTTCAGGCCAATACCGTTCGACATCGTACGGTGCTATCAACGATTCGCTTAGGCATGGAGGTGCTCAGGCGGCCAGATTATCAAGTGACGGAGAAAGAGTTGCTTGCAGCCTGGGTATCGTTCGCCAATCAGTTACTCAAACATGGCTATGCCATGGCCGATTTATGAGGGGATCCTTTAGGCTGCTTGTCACTGAAACCATGCTGATGAGGCCACTTATTCATTCCGGAAACGGTATATTGGATGCGCCATTTTTCATCAATATATTGGCAGATTTGATGAGTATGAAAATAAGTCACTTCGGTATGGTGTTTACAAGACGCTCACGTTCCATGATCATCGATGTATTCACTCAGCATTTCGTCATCATTCAAGATCCTCGTCAGTCCTGCAAAGTTGCCTACCCGCTGTTTGATGTGCTGTTCCTGACCGTCTGTGCCATCATTGGCGGTGCCGAGGGCTGGGAATACATTGAAGATTTTGGCGAAAGCCACCGGAACTGGTTTCAAGATAAGGGTTTGTTCCGACAAGGGATCCCTGTGCATGACACCATTGCCCGCGTTATCTCCGCTATCGACCTCTCACACTTTCAGCAGTGCTTCTTACAGTGGATCAAAGCCGACACTGCCAGCACTGACAGTGAGTTGATCTGCATTGATAGCAAGACGTTACGGCGCTCGTACAACCGAGACGACTGCAAGTCAGCGATCAATATGGTCAGCGCATAGGCTACCGCCAATGGGCCAGGTAAAGACTCAGGAGAAATCCAATGAGATCAACGCGATCAAGGAATTACTGAAACTGCTCGACATCAATTTAAGCTCGACAATACCACGTTATATCAGCGGTTGAGTTGGCGGAGGAATTCCCAGCTTGTAACGGGCTGAAAACCCTCGGAGTTGCTATCGGTTACCGTCTGGATTCCAACTGCAAAGAATCACTGGAATATCGCTACTACATCAGTTCTGTTAACCTGACACCGGAGCGATTTGCCAATGCAGCGCAAAAAGATTTGGCTTTCCACGCTTTTGTGTCAGACTAACGGCATGGTAGAGCGGTTTAATGGCCGAATAGCAACGTTACTCAAAGAAACACGCTTCGAATGTTTAGGCGACTTAGCGGCAAACTTTTGTGTTATCAGCGTGTTTAGAACCAATTTATAGTTCAGAAAACATTGAACCATCTTACACCGCTGGATAAGCTCAAAGAGGACTATCGAACATCACCAGAATTATTTCGAATTAGACCATTCAATCATTCTGAAAGTGACATTTAGCTCTTTAGGTTTAGGCAAGATTTTTAAAGGAGAGTGGTAATGAAAAAGCTATTACTTATTAGTTTAATAATGGTTTTCAGCACTACAGCCTTTGGTAATATAGACAATGGTCAACTATTTGATGATAAATGTGCACCAGAAGATAGATTAAAAACTATTACTTTAAATTATGTCAATTTTAATAATGAGGATTCTATTGGCAATATTAAAGTTTTAGATACTTTAGTTCCTTATATTACCAATGTATTTGATGAACTTTATCAAGCAAGGTTCCCGATCTATTCAATGAATGCTGGTTTAGTTAAACCACAAAAATCCGGCTTGGCCACTAGCTTTATATCATATTATAAAGCCGAAGATGTAGATAATACTGCTGCATATGCCTGCAGGCCTATTACAGCAGGGTCAATTCCATCAATACATGCTTATGGCGCTGCCATTGATCTTAATCCAAGAGAAAATCCTTATATAGGGTTTAACGATGCAGATCAGTACGGAAACAGAACAGTTAAAGAAATAATACCCGTTGATGGCTGGAACTATATCACCAGATCAAAATACAGAGAAGGGAAACCGATACACAAAGGTATAAATAATACTTTAACTGATATATTCAAAAAGAATGGGATATTGAGATGGGGAGGAGATTGGAACTATCCTATTGATTACATGCACTTTGAAGTATATCGGGATGTGGATATTTTATTGTTGACAATGTCATCTGAAGAGGCATCTGAATATTTTGAAAGTTATGTTGACTTTTACAGTGTGTGTAAATCTAAATATCCAGTTGAATATTCGCAAAGAAACTTTAATGATTTAAGTAAAGCTATCGCAATCATCAAAAAACTCAGTCCAATAGATATTTACCTTAATTCCGGATTCCGTAATCTAATGGCTTCGGCTCAAGACGCATTAGCAACTCCAGATAAAGACATTTGCCTATCTAAGGCATTAAGAAATAAGGCTTATATAACTATTGACGTGACTCGAAACATTAGTTTGTAGCACAAAGTTCAGTCTGTTAACGGTGTTGTTGACCAGGGTCTGTCCATGATGGTGGTTTAAAGGTAGTAAATCATATGCTGATTTTTAAGCAAAACCTAAACCCTAGAGTTGCCTCATAGACAGGATCTTTAGCGTAACCACATAAAAAAGATAGAAAAAAGGCTCTTGGTGTGATCAGATGAATTAACCAAAAAACATCACACAACCGAAGGGCCGATGACAATTATCAACGCGACAAAGCCACTAACACAACTATTTAATTGTGAGTCGCTGGGGGATTGGACAAGGGGGCCAGTCGAAACGGTCCCCTTTCCCCGGGTGTGGGTTGGGCGAATGTTTTCCGCCGGCAAACGCGTTTATGAGCGAGAGCCAAGGATGGCGAACTGGCTGTTATACAAGGATGTATTTACCCACGACTTCGGCCAAGCGTAGCTTGGCTAACCCCTGCCGGAGGCGAGAGTAACTTCAAGTCGGGAGTGAAACTCCCAAACGTTCAGCCAAGCGCATTTTGGCATCATCCAAGCCACATTAAGACTTGGCTGAAGTTTTATTGGCATATTTTGCAATCAACTTATCCAGATAAGGTTGTACACCTTTGTCATCCCAATGCAGAAAACCGCGCATAAAGCCCACCAGGTTACCGGCGCCATCGAACACATAGGTGGCTGGTACCACGTTGGCAGGCATGATTTGCTCAATCTTGCCTGTAGGATCGGTCAGGGATCCAAAGTTTTTAATACCATGCTCTTTCAGGAAAGCGGGGATGTTTTCCGGGTTCTGATCGATAGACAGAGACACAATTTCCACCTGATTACCGGCATTGTTGGCCTTCACTTGCTGTAGCGCCGGGATCTCTTTCAGACAAGGGGGACACCAGGTAGCCCACAGATTGAGCATCAGCAGCTTGCCGTGGTAGTCGCTGAGCTTGACCACTTTGCCCTGCAGATCGGTAAAGCTCATATCCGTGACGGTACGGGCGTACTGCATTTCCACGAAACCAGTCATCTGCATGGTTCTGGGGATGGGTTCACCTGTGTGATAAGCCTTGCTTTGCAGGGTGTTGGCGTTAACTGCGAGGCTGGCGGCAAACAGTGTCAGACCCAGGCCCATCTTCATGGCCAGGTGCTTGCCTGGAAGTAGTCTGTTAATCATGTGAAGCAGCATTCCTTGGTTTAATGTGATTGGTTGAAAAGCGCAGTCTCAGGCTGCGCGACGGGAACGGCGGATAAACAGAACACAGCCGCCGATCCCACCTATGAGCAGCAATGCCGGGCCAAACCAGAGCAGCGCGGTGTCGCCGCTCAGATCTGGGCTGTAGCGAATTTTTTCGCCATATCGCTGCACCAGATAATCGATGATTTCGTTTTTGCTTTTACCTTCGTTCAGCAGCCGAAAGATATGGCCTTTAAGCTCGTTGGCGATCTGGGCGTTGGAGTCAAACAGGCTTTGATTGACTGACATGGGACAGCGCAGCTCGCGGGCGATTTCAAAACCCAGATCCTTTTTTTGCTCCGGGGTATAGACAATGCTAGCTTCGCTGGAGGCGATAAACAGGGCGGATATCAGTAGAGCGGCCAGCAGGCTGACGGTCAGTTTTTTCCATTGGGCGATCATGCGGACTCTCCGGCAAATTGGAGCTGTGTGGCATCAGTGCCAGTTTCTTTGATCGTGGCAGCTCGGCGGCGGGGCAGGGCGCACAACAGGCCGCCAATCATCATCAGGCCGCCACCCAGCCAAATCCAGCAGGCCAACGGTTTGATGCTGATACGAATAAGGTATTCAGTATCAGACAACTGTACCCCTTTTGAGATATAAAGGTCGCGCAGGAAGCCACGGTCGATCCCTGCCTGAGACATTTCCATGCCATTGGTCTTGAAAGTTTGGCGCTGAGGGAAGATGTAGCCCAGCGGATTTTCCTCACTGTCCAGTACGGCAATGCGTGCCTGCAGGGCGGTATAGGCGGTTGATTCAACTTTCTCGGTGGCTTCATACACGAAGATATAGTCACCCAGCGGCTTACCCTGATCCGGCCCCATACGCAGCATGGCCTGCTGTTCGTAGTTGGAGATGGCGGTGGCACCGATAATGGATACGGCTGCGCCGAAATGGGCCAGATACATGCCCGCCATACGCAGACTGATATGGCCCCTGGTTTGTATGGCGGTAAGGATGAGGCAGCCCAGCAGCCAGACAGTAGACGCTGCGCCCAGCCACAGGTAAATGTTCAGTGGCTCCTTGTGCAGCGCACACAGCACAGTGGCTATGGCAACTGTGAGGCAGGCCAGCAGTAACAGAGGCTTGGCTGGCAGACCGTTATCCTGTTTCCACTGCAGCAACGGGGTGAGACCCATCAGGATGACAGTCACGAAGGTCAGGGGCACAAAGATTGCGTTGAAGTAGGGCGCACCCACAGAGATGGTGCCAAGGCCTGCCAGTTCAAATAGCAAGGGGTAGAAGGTGCCCAGCAACACCGACAGTGCCACGGTGACCAGAATGGCGGCCCCCATCAACATAAAGCCGTCTTTGGAGAGCAGTTCAAAGTCCAGTGGTCGTTTGAACCGCTCGCCCCGCAAGGCAAACAGCAGCAGGGCACCAGCCACAAACACCAACAGCAGGGTCAGAATTGACATGCCGCGGGTAGGGTCGGCGGCAAAGGCGTGCACCGACTGGACAATGCCGGAGCGCACCAAAAAGGTGCCGAGCAAACTCAATGAGAAAGCCAGCAGACACAGCAGCAAAGTGGTGAGTTTCAGCGCATCGCGTTTCTCAGTCACAATAACCGAGTGCAGCAGGGCGGTAGCAACCAGCCAGGGAATAAAGGAGGAGTTTTCTACCGGATCCCAGAACCACCATCCCCCCCAGCCCAGTTCATTGTATGCCCACCAGGAACCAAAGGCGTTGCCGCCGGTAAGAAACACCCAGGCGATCAGCACCCAGGGGCGCAGCCAGCCAGCCTGATGCTTTTCCAGTTTTCCGCCCAGAAGCGCGGCCATGGCGGTGGCAAAGGTGATGGTGAGGCCGACGTAGCCGAGGAACAGCAAAGGCGGATGCAGGATAAGTCCGATGCCTTGCAGAATGGGGTTTAAGTCCCGGCCTTCGATGGGGATATTGGGCAGATTGCGGGCAAAGGGATTGCTGGTAAACAGCAAAAACAGGTTAAAGCCGGTGATGATCATCACCAGCACCGCTTGCTGGCGGGCGATGAAGTCCTGATCGGCGCGAAAGTGTCTGGTGGCAATCAATGCTCCCCACAGGGCAATCAGGGTGACCCACAGCAGCATGGAGCCTTCATGACTGCCCCACACGGCGGCGACTTTGTAGTACCAGGCGAGCTGAGTGTTGGAGTGGTTTGCCACATAGCTGATGGAGAAATCATCACTGACAAAGCCCCAGATCAGGCAGGCCACTGAGCCAATCAGTGCCAGTGCTGCCGCGCCACTGAGCTACGGGGTGTAACTGCGCAGATAATCATCATCACGCCATACGCCATACAAAGGCACTGTGGCCATCAATATGGCCAGTGTCGTGCTGATAATAAGCAGTAGGTGTCCGATTTCAGCGATCATCTTGGTCCTTTGTGAAACGGTTTTAACCGGACAGCGCCCGGAGAACAGGTATTCCATTGGGACAGACAGATTAACTCACAGGCGCTACCCGCGATTGCTTTGTCTGTATGCAGGGAATGACCTGAGACTGAATATCTGCGTGATATAAGTCGCGCTGATTTATTGGAAATGCCCAACCCGAAATATCACATCAGGCGCAAAGCGTATCTGAAGCCAATGGTGGTTAATGTGATCTTGCCTAATTAATCTAAACATCAAGTTCCCGCTTGCTGATTTTTTATATTTTTTAAATTTATAGCGTTCGCTTTTAGATCTAAAAAGCTAAAAATTAGAATTGAAAAAAATTCTTATCCCATGCTAACTAATTGTTTTAGTTGTTTATTCTTGTGTTTTATAAGTAGTTACATGTGAGTCCAATATTAATGTGAGCCAGCTCAGGTTTTTCATTCGATCAGTGTGAAGAATAGGTGTTGCTCAAGTGTTTATGTCGCATTGTGAACTGTCGGGTTCAGTGAAATAAAAAAACTGGGAAGGGTTGAATAGGCCTGGTGAGTGTTCTGCAATGACCTGTTTATTCGTTCCCTGAAAATTAGGAGTGAATGATGAAACAATGGAAACACAAGGCAGCGCTCAGTGTGTTTTGTTTTGCCGCAGCCGCCAGCACTTCCGCTTTTGCAGCAAAGCCCGGTGAACCAGGTTATGGCACCAAGGACATGGGGGTCACAGCCCAAAAAATTATTACGAATCCGGATTTGACTGAAGAAAGCAAAGGCGTAAAGACACTGCAGGATTATATCGTGCAGGAGAAAGAGCTGTTCGACTTCCTGTTCCAGAACCACCCTGTATTCAAGTACGAAGAAGCCGGTCGCCTAAAGGGGGTTTACATGGTTTCTGACCGCGGTGGCGAATACCTGGAAGAAGGTAACGCCAAGCTGTACTCCAAGCACAAAGGTCGTCCAATGGCGATTCAGTACCGCCTGGGTGAAAAATCCATTCTGGATTATCCCAACAAGTTTGTCGGCCCTGAGAAGTGCGGTGAATGTCATGCAGCACAATATGAAAAGTGGA
>JAJNAU010000133.1 GCA_021462625.1 Shewanella sp. | reverse complement strand
GCTTGGTTGCCGCTCCCGCTAACGACTCAGGCCATTAAGGTCGAGCTGGGTTACACATCTCAGGGCTGTTATCACTGGCAGAGCACCCATGGGATTTATTCGCATCTTCCCTAATTTGTGGCGTAAAAACAAAAAACCGACAGGTTAACCCGGTCGGCTTTAAAAAATAGAAGGGTCAACCCACCACCAGCATCTCGCACTTGTGGCAGTCAAACACCAGCTTGAACTGCTTACCACCCAGCTCCATCTCCAGCGGCTCGGCTTTAAGACCGGATACCTCTTTGGGGCACATATTGTAGCTATAGCGAATACAGTGCTTGGTGATCATCAATGGCGCATCCCCTTTCACCGGCCGCACTTCATAGGCATCACGGATAGACACCACGCCATGACGGGTATAAAAATCTTTGGCCTTATGGTTAGCCACATTGCCCAGATAAGTCAGGCTGCGCTGAGGATAGCGCACACTGTCATCCCGTTGCCAAGGAGTTGGCCGCTGATAACCTTCAATCCTGGCCTGGATCAGCGCATTAATGGCATCCCGGCGCAGCTGATTAATCACCGATGCCGGGGCAAACACCTCGGCGGCATCGCCATAATCCACGCGACCAGGCATGAAGTCGGTACCTCCCAGTTTGCCCAGATTCTTGCGCAATCCCTCACAGTTACGGGCGATATCTTTGGCCACCTGCTTGTCAAAAGCGGCGCTCACCTGCACCCTATGACCATGACGATCGGAAGCCTCAAGCGCCAGTCCATTTGGAGTTAAAGACAACGCAAAATCCACCGGCACCAATCGCTCGGCAGACTCTTTAGCCAGCAGCGCCTCAAACGCCTGATCCCGGTTACGGTATAAAGTTACGCCGAGTCGCAGATCTTTAGGCATCATCTTGAGATACAGCACATTGCCTTCGGCGCGGTTGACCCGAAAACCGGTCAGTTTATCGTCTGACAAGCGAGCCTTTTCAAAATTGCGGGCAAAGAAACCCAGACCATCACCGTTCTGAAACTCTACATCCGAGTCCACCACAATATGATCTTTGCCTATGTGACTGACCTTACCCACTTCAACACCCAGATACTTTGGCGTGCGAAAATCAGCAATACCTGGCTTACGGTCATGGACAAAATAGTCGGTCTTGCCGCGGTTAAAGCTCTTTTCCGGATCCGGCACAAAGGTGTAACTGCAGCGGCCGTGGGATGATGCCTGAAACTCAGGTCGGCGAGCGATAATCTCATCCAGCTTCTGCCGATAGTGCGCCGTCACGTTTTTCACGTAATTGACATCCTTGAGGCGGCCTTCAATTTTGAAAGAGCGGATACCCGCATCAATCAGCGCCTCCAGGTTATCGGTCTGGTTGTTGTCCTTAAGCGACAGCATATGATCATTGGTGGCAATCACCTCCCCCTGACGGGTCTTGAGGTTAGCCGGCATACGACACTGCTGGGAACATTCACCGCGGTTGGCACTGCGGTCGGTATAGGCTTCAGAGATATAACACTGACCGCTGTAGGCTACACACAGAGCGCCATGGATGAAATACTCCAGACGGGATCGGGTTTCGGCAGCTATCGCGCGGATTTGTTCAAGATTCAGCTCCCTCGCCAGCACCACCTGAGAGAAACCCACATGTTCAAGAAACGCCACCTTTTCCGGCACCCGATTATCCATCTGGGTACTGGCATGCAGGGCGATAGGGGGCAGTTCAAGCTCCAGCAGCCCCAGATCCTGCACGATAACGGCATCCACACCGGCTTCGTAGAGCTCCCAAATCAACGCGCGGGCCTCTTGCAGCTCACTGTCCAGCAGAATGGTATTCACTGTCGCAAAGACCTGGGCATGGTAGCGATGGGCAAATTCGCACAAACGGGCAATATCGGCCACGCTGTTGCCTGCGGTATGGCGGGCACCAAAGGCGGGGGCGCCGATATACACGGCATCGGCACCATGACGTATGGCTTCAATCCCGATATCCGCATTCTTGGCCGGTGCCAGCAACTCCAGCTTGTTGTCCACCAGTGCCACCTGCTTCTGTAGCTGAGGATCCAAAGTCTCTGTTGCCGCACCTGGAGTGAAGATTTCAACGCCATCTGTGTTCATTATCTAAAACCGCCTTTGTGAGCCAGCTCACCAGTGAAAAATCGGCGAGAGTATAACAGAGCCTGAGCTGCAGAAAAGTTCAGGGGGAATAAAAAGCCAGCCACGAACGACCAGCTATGGCTAGGCTATCGGCGGGATAAGTATTATCAGTGCAGTTTCACTGCAGTTAGCAGGGTTTCATCATCAACGCAGTTTCACCACTTTCAGCCGATTGGCATTGGTGACGACGGTCAGGGACGACAGCGCCATGGCTGCGCCGGCCACTACCGGGCTAAGCAGCATACCCGTCAGGGGGAACAACACACCGGCGGCAACAGGAATACCCAGGGTGTTGTAAATAAAGGCGCCAAACAAGTTCTGCTTGATATTGGCCATAGTCGCGCGCGCCAGCGCCAGCGCATCCCCCAGCGTGGTCAGCTTATGGGACAACAGGGTAAAGTCGGCGCTTTCGATAGCGACTTCAGTACCACTGCCCATGGCAATACCTACATCGGCACTCACCAAGGCAGGGGCATCGTTAATCCCATCCCCGACCATGGCGACTGTCCGCCCTGCTGCTTTCAGTTTCAGCACCTGGGCCTGTTTCTCATCGGGCAGCACATTGGCGATCACCTCGTCAATCCCCACCAACGCAGCAACGGCCCTGGCAGTTGTTTTATTGTCACCGGTCAGCATCACGACCCGAATGCCTTTGTTTTGCAGCGCTGCAACCGCCTGAAGGGCATCATCTTTAACAGGATCGCTGATGGCAATCACCCCGACCGGTTGGCCATGGCGGGCAACATAGACCGGCGTTTTACCGGCACTGGCCCAGTCTGCCAGCAGCGTATCGACGCCTGACAAACCAGCAATGTGCTGCTCGTTCATCAATTTGGCGTTACCTATGGCCCAGAACCCGCCGCTCAGCGTACCGGTAATGCCTCTGCCCGGATGATTGTTAAACTGCTCAGGTTCAAGCAGCGTTATCTGGCCATCTTTTGCCCTGGACACCATGGCAGATGCCAGCGGATGCTCAGAGTGTTGTTCCAGTGAACCGATAGCCTGCAGCAAGTCAGATTCAGTCAGCTCACAGCTCAGCACAGCAATATCCGTAACCTGTGGCTTACCCAGGGTCACTGTACCGGTTTTATCCAACACCACAGTGTCCACTTTGGACGCGGTCTGCAATGCTTCGCCGTTTTTCACCAATACTCCCATCTGTGCGGCGCGGCCCACTGATACCATGATAGACATAGGGGTTGCCAACCCCAGCGCGCAGGGACAGGCGATGATCAGCACGCTGGTCAGCACCACCAAAGCGTGTGACAACGCTGGAGCTGGCCCTGCCAGATACCAGATAAGACTGGAGATCAGCGCAATCAGCACCACCACAGGTACAAAGTAAGCGGCAATTTTATCGGTCAGGCGCCCAATGGGCATCTTTGAGGTTTGCGCCTGCTGCACCAGTGAAATGATTTTCGCCAGTTTGGTATCATCCGCCAGAGCGTCGACCCGGTACACCAGTACACCATTACCATTGACGGTACCGGCACTTAAACTGTCGCCGAGTTGTTTCATCACAGGTACAGGCTCGCCGGTAAGCATGGATTCATCCAGCGCCGAGCTGCCTGACTCCACTGTGCCGTCAAGTGCCACCCGGGCACCTGGCTTTAATCTCAGGCGATCACCAATGCGCAGCAAGCTTATCTCTACCTCTTCATCGCCCTTGTCAGTCACCCGAATAGCGGTAGTGGATTGCATACCAATCAGTTTTTGTACCGCCTCGCTGGTTTTTCCCCGGGCCCGCAGTTCGAGGGCGTGGCCAAGGTTAATCAACCCCAGGATCATCACACTGGCCTCAAAGTACACGTGGCGGGCGCTGACCGGGAAATATTGGGGAAACAGCACCACCAGCATGGAGTAAAGCCAGGCTGTGGTGGTACCCAGCACAATCAGGGTATCCATGTTGGAGCTGCCGACTTTCAGCGCCCGCCACATACCCTGATAAAAGTGCTTACCTGTGGTAACGAGCAGAATGCCTGTGATCACCCCAACTATCCCCCAGCCCAGTTGCAGCGAAAGCGAGTTAACCATCATCTCGCCACCGGCAAGGCCCCAGAGCATGAGCGGAATACCTAGGCCCAGCCCCAGAGTCGCGTCTTTAATACGGCTACGATACTCTTTTTTATCATTGAACTGTTTTTGCTCGGCGGCCTTGCGGGCATCCACCACCAGCTCGGCCCGATAACCGGCACCGGCAATACGGGCTATGGCATCATCCGCCGACAGACTGCCAGCCACCTGCACCTGTTTGTCGGCCAGATTGACCACCGCACTGGCATCGTCGAAGGCTTTTTCAATTTTTGCCACACAGGAAGCGCAGCTCATGTCCGCCACATAAAAGGTCATGGCATCAGTTAAAGCACCTGTGATACTGGATACCTGCTCAGGGCTGCTTGTATCTTGCTCAAGGCTGTTTCCCTCAAGCTTTGAGCTGCTTGCCGCTTGTGAAGCTGGCTGCTGATCCACAGTTTCCACCGGCGCTGCACTTTGTGGCATCGCGCTCGCGGGGTAGCCCGCGGCGGCCAGTGTTTCAAGCAGCATGGTATCGTCAAGTACTGAGTTAACGGCGATCGTTTTGGTGGGCAGATCCACTGTCACTTCAATCGCTTTGCCGGTCTTGGCAGCCAGTTCGGCAAAGGCCTTTTCTATACTGGCCTGGCTGTGACCACAGGTCATATCCGGTACGGCAAATTGCCTGAGAGTTGCTGACAAGGGATCTGTCTCTTGTACTGGTGCGGGTTCAGGTTGTTGCCCTGCTCCTGAGCGGGATGCGGCTTGTGCCGCATGCTCGGTACCCATCGCAGATCCAATGCCCGTGTTACCCCCCATTGCTGCCACAGGCTCATAGCTTGCAATCAATAAGCGGGCTTTGACTTCCCCTTCAGAAATATCACCATATAGATGCAGTGACTTGTCCTTGACATCAGTCTCGACCTGAATACCGGGCAGGCATTCAAACAGCGCCCGAATGCGACCGGCGCAGCCAGCGCAGCGCATATTGCTGATGGTAAGTGCCACCGAGGGCTGGCGAATCATCCTCTGTTGACTGTTATCTGCCTCTTTATCAGCCTGCCCTGCAATATGAGCAGCAGACTGGGCCGTAGCCATAACGTTATTGGTTGGCGTCACGGGCCAGCTCAGTTTGAGCACCGGCTCGCCGGATGTAGTCATGGCTCCACTGACGGCTTTGGGGGTTATCATCAGTGATGACCCTGCACGGGTTTCAGGTTGCTGTATTGGACGCAGCCCATCTATAGCTTGCTTTTGGGCGGTACCGGGAGCCGGCTCTTCTGCCGGTTCCCGGGTAAACAACCGAGCCTGATAGCCTGCGTCATTCAGCCTGTCGGCAACCGCCTGAGTGGTCAGTGTCCCTGAATAGATCAGCGTTCTGGATGGCAGATCAAATGCCAGCTTGTCCGGCTCATCGGCAAACAAAGCCGTCATTTTGCGGACACAACTGCCACAGTTCATGTTGGTAATGTGGAAAACCTGTCCCATACTGTACTCCCCCGGCATAATCCGGGCCATTGAACTTAAGATGGAGCAAGAGTAAAGTCTCCCCGGACTGGAGAGTCAAGCCTCTTTTGCAGCAGCATTACGCCTGTAGAAAAGCAGCAACCCAATAGTTGAAAAGTGAGCAAAATGAAAATCGGTAAAGTCGCCAAACGTACCGGCATGACAGTCAAGAGCATTCGCTATTATCACGACATAGGTCTGGTGACTGCCCACCGGGGTGACAACGGCTATCGTGTCTACCGCGAGCAGGATATTGCGGCCCTGCAGTTCGTTCACCATTGCCGGGAGCTGGGATTCTCGCTGGAAGATTGTCAGGCATTGCTGTCACTGCGCAATGACGAGGCGCGTACTTCAGCTGAAGTTAAACGGCTGGCCAGCCAGCACCTGCAGGAAGTTGAGACCAAGATCACAAAGCTCAACGCACTGAAACAGGAGTTGAAAGCTCTGGTGGACGAATGCAAAGGCGATGAAGGTGCAGACTGCGCCATTATCAAAGGCCTGGGAAGTCAGTGTAGAAAATAGATCTTGTTTGGTGCTTTGTCGCCTTTAGCGTTTGAATTTGGCAATAAACCAAGCAAGGGTGCGGCGCTGCTCCAATTTAGACAGGCCAAAAAAGATACAGGCCCAGGGGCTGAGCAGAAAAATCCAGGGAATGCCCGAGGTATCCCGCCCGCTGAAAAACAGATAAAGAAAGCCGCCGTAAATCACAATCACCCCCATGACGCCCACAAAAAACATTATTCGACGGGTCCATTTCTCCAATCCATTTGCAAACGACAAACCTGATTACTCCCTAAACTACTCTATAAAAATACCCGGATTATCCGGGCATTTTCAGCCAACTCGCAGGCACAGATTTTTTCTTGTCGCAAGGCGCTGGCGACCGACGTGTAGCAGCGCTACATGAGGAGCTAGCAACACCGCGAGAGGAAAAAAGATGCCCTGCCCCGCCTTAAGCACAAAACTTAAAGGCGGATTCCACCATCCACTTCAAGCACTCTGCCATTGATATAGTCATTTTCTACCGCAAACATCACTGTCCTGGCGACCTCCACCGGCTTACCCAGACGACCCACCGGTACCATTTTCTCCATACGCTCCAACGCTTCAGGCTTCATGCCTGCCGTCATCTCGGTTTCAATGACTCCGGGCGCCACAGCCACACTGCGAATGCCGTAGCGTGCCAGCTCTTTAGCCCAGCCCACGGACATGGCCGCAACCCCAGCTTTGGAGGCTGCATAGTTGCTCTGCCCCATATTACCGGCACGGGCCAGGCTGGAAATATTGATAATAATCCCCTGCTGACCTGAAGTGATCATGGCGGCAGCCGCTTCACGGCCGCACAGGAAACTGCCGGTCAGGTTTACGTTGATCACCGACTGAAACTGGGCCAATGACATACGGTCGGTGATTTCACCTTCTTTGGCTTTCAGCAGCATGCCATCACGCAGGATACCGGCGTTGTTCACCAGCACATTGACCTGACCCAGGTCTTCCAGAATGTACTGAAAACCGGCAACCACATCCTCTTCGTCGGTGATATCCAGCGCATAGCCCTGCACCTCAGTCTGAGGATGGCTGGCACCCAGATCGGCACAGGTGTTCTCCAGCTTGTCCTGATCCACATCGATAAGCGCCAGACGCGCACCGGCTGCGGCAAATTCCTGGGCCATCGCCAGCCCCAAACCGCCTGCGCCACCTGTGATGACGACTACCTTATCTTTCAAATCCATCCGCTTATCCTCTACTGTTATTTATTCGTCGTTGGCAGGCACGGCAAACTGCTCAAAAATGCTGGAGAAATCCCGCTTGCCGTTCTCACCGGGATGAGTGCCGCCCCGGGCATGGCTGACGTACAGGCTGCGGGCCAGTGCCCCCATGGGAGTGCTGGATTGGCTGGCCAGTGCGGCTTCCATCGCCAACCCCAGATCTTTTACCATCAGATCCACCATAAACCCCCCCTGATACCCTTTTGAAGACGGCACATTGTCCATCACCTCGGGACAGGGATTATATTTATCCAGGGTCCAATTGCCACCACTGCTGACTTTCATGATGTCTGATAACACCTTGGGATCCAGCCCATTATCGATCCCCAGTGACAAGGCTTCACTGGTGCCCACCATGAGCACTGACAACAGCATGTTGTTGCAGATCTTGGCTATCTGCCCCGCGCCCGGTCCACCGGCGTGGAAAATGTTGGCCCCCATGACCTGCAGCACCTCTTTGGCCTGCGCAAAGGCGGCATCGCTGCCGCCGCAGATAAAGGTCAGGGTTCCGGCGGCCGCCCCGGCCGTGCCACCGGATACCGGCGCATCGATAAATTCAAGTCCCTTGTCTGCAGCCGCAGAGGCCACTGTGCGGGCACTCTGGGCATCTATGGTAGAGCAGTCGATCAGCAGCGTGTTGCTACCCACCACATCCAGCAAGCCCTTGCTGTTCTCCTCTCCCAGATACAAGCCGCGAACATGTTTACCAGCCGGCAACATGGTAATCACCACATCTGCACCGGCGGCCGCGCCGCAGGCGGTTCTGGCCATGAGACCACCAATATTGGTCAGCGCCTTGAGCGCCACCGGATTTAAGTCAAAACCTGTGACTGTCATCCCTGCCCTGATCAGATTGGCTGCCATGGGGCCGCCCATATTACCCAAACCAATGAATGCTACTGTGGCCATTTGGGTTCTCCTTTGTCTGTGCGTTGAGCCGCAAGGGCCGTATTTAATTCCGTTGATAGCTGATGTTGGCAATGCCCGTCGCTGTAGATATTCTGTCGCGTTATTACCTAGGGTCTGTTGGTATTTACAGCCCGGCGTGAGCATCCATCATAGCGTGCGAAGTGGATGTGACTGAGTATCCCAGGGCGAGGTAGTCA
>JAJNAU010000132.1 GCA_021462625.1 Shewanella sp. | reverse complement strand
GCAGCAAGAAGGGGGGGGAAACACTTCGGGCTGATAGCCGAATAGGTGGATACCCTATTTGCTGAGTTGATGGGCAGTGGTCAGTTGGGGAAAAAGGTCAACAACCACGATCACTGGATTGGGGCTGAGGTTTAATCGAAGCGAGGCGGCTGGCTTTTAGCTGGCGCCTTGTTGCGGGCTTTCCTGAATTTATTGCGGATGGAAAAGCGGGGCTCTTTGCCCTGCACCAAGCGCACTATGTTGTCTTTGTGACGTATGATGATCAGCGTCGACAACATGGCAACTGGGACGGTAAACCTGTCATCCAGATAGTGGGTATACACAGGAGCGAGCAGTGCGGTGAGAATCGCGGCAAGGGATGAGTAACGGGTGATCAGAACCATCACCAGCCAACTGCCCATCAGCGCCAGCGCCAGATCATCGCCGATAGGCGCCATGGCACCAAAGGCGGTGGCGACACCTTTACCCCCCTTAAAGTCGAAAAACACCGGATAGATGTGACCAAGACAGGCGGCGATGGCAATCACCCCGAGCCAGATGGCATTGATCTCCATCAGGTAGGCCAGGTATGCGGGTGCTGCACCTTTGAGCATATCAAAAAACAGCACCATACCGGCGGCGGCCGCACCGCCAATCCGCAGCACATTGGTTGCCCCCGGGTTCCCGGAGCCCTGAGTTCTGGGATCGGGCAATCCCCTCATTTTACACACCAAAACGGCACTGGAGACTGAGCCGGCCAAATAGGCAGCCAATATCATAAAAATGATCAGTGCAGCTTCGCTCAAATTGGTTTCCTTATGGTTCTGGGGTATTATCTGCGCCCTGAGCGCCTGTCTTCAGAGTAGACTGCTTTATCGTATCCTACTCAAGGAACAAGGCCATTACAAAGGGTATATCCCCGGTCTGATGTCGGGAAATAGAGATCTTGATGGTTGCTGCGGATTGTAATCTGTCACAGCCCGCCAACTTGTCTGACCTCAGCAGAAAAATCTGGAGAATGCGATGGATAAGGTTCTGATCCGTGGACTGAGTATCGATACTGTGATCGGTATCTATGAGTGGGAAAAGCAGATCCACCAGACGCTGGTGATCGATCTGGACATGGCCTGGGACATCCGGGCTGCTGCCGCAACAGATGATTACAGTCAGGCACTTTGCTATGAGAAAGTCTCCAATCGGCTGACGGCATTGATTACTGAAAAACCCATTGAACTGATTGAAACGATTGCAGAAATGATTGCCCGCTGTCTGATGGATGAGTTGGATGTACCTTGGGTGAAAGTCCGGGTAATGAAACCCGGAGCGGTAAAGCATGCTCGATCAGTGGGTGTTGAAATCGAACGTGGACATATTTGAGTCACGCACCTCCCAATAAAAACGAAGTAACATGGCGACAATTTATATCAGCCTGGGCAGTAATATTGACCCATTGGCACACTTGACTGCTGGCCTTCAACATCTAACCCGCCATTTTGGCCCTTTGACACTCTCATCTTTGTACGAGAGCGAGGCTGTGGGGTTTAACGGTTCCAATTTTCTGAATATGGTCGCAGCAGCGCAGACGGTGCTGCCTGTGGCAGAGGTGGTGCGGATCTTCAAGCAAATAGAGTTGGATAATGGCCGCTTTCCGGGGGCCAAAAAGTTTGCCCCCCGTACCCTGGATTTGGATCTGTTGCTGTACGACGATCTTGTATGCGATACACCCGTTGTGCTGCCCAGAGCCGAGATCATGCACAACGCATTCGTACTCTGGCCGCTGGCAGAACTGGCTCCGAAGCTCGTGCATCCGGTGTGCAAACTGAGCTATCGGGAGTTGTGGCAGGCTTATGACAAGCCGCAAAAGCTCTGGCCCATTGCGCACAGCTGGCCGGCATTTCTCTGATTATTCAATAAATCTTCTATACAACAAAACAAGGTACAATATGTATACGTTGCAGGTTATTCTGCTGGCGCTGATCCAGGGCTTTACTGAATTTTTACCTATCTCCAGCTCGGCACATCTGATTTTGCCTGCGCAGTTATTCGGTTGGGAAGATCAGGGGCTGTCATTCGATGTGGCTGTACATATCGGCTCACTACTGGCAGTAATCCTCTATTTCCGTAAAGAAATTGTCGCCATGACCAAGGCCTGGCTGGCCAGCGTGTTTAAAGGTGTGCAGTCAGATGACAGCAAGTTGGCGTGGTGGATTATTCTGGCGACTATCCCTGCCGTGGTGATTGGTTTTATTGCCAAAGATTGGGTCGAAAATTATTTGCGCGGTCCCGGTGTTATCGCCATTACCACTGTGGTGTTCGGCTTGCTGCTGTGGCTCGGGGATCGTATGGCCAAATGTGAATTGTCCGAGTATCAGACGGGCTGGAAAAAGGCGCTGCTTATTGGTTTGGCTCAGGCACTGGCGCTGATCCCCGGTACTTCGCGCAGCGGTGCCACTATGACCGCAGCCCTGATGCTGGGTCTGAAAAAGGAAGCGGCAGCACGTTTCTCATTCCTGATGTCGATCCCGGTGATCCTGGGGGCCGCTATGCTGATGGGCAAAGATATCATCAGCGAAGGCCATGCAATTGACTGGCAGGCTATGGGGCTGGGTATATTGCTTTCTTTTATCTCAGCTTATGTATGTATTTATTTCTTCCTGAAGATCATCAGTCGCATGGGTATGGCACCTTTTGTGATTTATCGACTGGCACTGGGGCTGTTCCTGTGTGGCTTTATTTTCCTGTAAGCTGACACCTGCCGCCAGCCATACGCCCCGGCCTTCAGTCGCAATGCTGTTCACTTAGTATGTTTCCGTTACGTTTGAAAGAGAAAGATTGAACCACGAAGACCACGAAGACCACGAAGACCACGAAGACCACGAAGAAAAGCTTTTCTTTGCTATCCCTTCGTGTCCTCTGTGTAGCGAGCGAAGTGAGCGCTTCGTGGTGAACTGCTTTTCAAAAACAAATAGAGCCCTGCTTTAGCAGAGCTCTTTTTATATTCGCCTTAACTGAACGGTATTGCGGCCTTCAGTCGGGGCTGTGTTTTTTATGGACCTGAATGTTATGACCGTTTCTCTGCAATGTCCCATTTGCCACAAGCCGCTCAGTCAATACCTGAACAGCAAAGATCTCCATTGTGAAAGTAAACATCAGTTTCCTTTTGTCGAGGTGCAGGAAGGGCGGGGGTATTGGGTGTTCGGCAAGGGCAAGAAGCAACAAACCCTGTCCCGTGCCCAGATGCGTTCGCGCCTGTTTTTGCTGAGCAGCGGGATTTATGCACCTTTGCTTGATGCCGTGAGTCAGGCACTGGTATCTGCGTTGCCGCAGGCAAAATCAGTCAATTGGCTGGACTATGAAACCGGCGATGGCTTTTATCTCAGAGCCTTGGCGCAGCGTTTGACTGATGTCATGCCTGAGCTGAGGCTGACGCGCTGTGGATTCGGCGAAGCGGATAACGCGCTTTATGCCGCAGTCAAAGCCGGCAGTGATGAACATTATGCCCAGTGTTCTGGTAAAGGATTGCCCTATGCAGATGAGAGTTTCGATTTACTTACTGTGGTAGATAAGCCATTGAAAGGTAAAGAAGCGTTACGTGTACTGAAAGCCAGTGCTTTGGCGCTGATGGTGATTCCGGGCAGTCGTCACCTGTGGCAGTTACGCAGCCAGTTATTTACCGATTTGACAGAAAAAGAGCTCGCGGTCAACTTACCCAAAGAGTTGGAGCTCCTTTCATCAAACCGGGTGCAGTGGCAGCTAGATGTAGACGGTGAGCAAGCGCTGACGCTGCTGGAGATGACACCTTATGCCTGGCGGGCCAATGAAAAACTCAGGAGCCACATTGCCCGCGAAGCGATAGCCGGACTGGAGCTGGACTACTGGGTAATTATCGCAAGAAAGCGTTAATGATTGGAAATTATTGAAGAATTTTGCGAGGAAATGGGTAAGAGAAAAAGCCTTAAGCGTATATCGGCGATGCAGGTGCATCGCCGATACCAACACATTACTTCTTGTAAGAAGAAGCCATGTTGTCGATGCGATCATTGGCACGCTTGGCTTCAGCCTGAGCGTCCATTGCAGCAGTTTTGGCAGCTTTTGCATCGGCAGAAACTTTACCTTGCTCGGCTTTCAGAGAGCTAACGTCAGCAGACAGCTGGTCTACTTTGTTACCCAGGTTGGCAACGCTTGCTTCCAGCGCATCGGTGTTGGCACAGCCACCCAGCATAGCAGTCATAGCTACACCGGCAACCATCATTAACTTTTTGTTCATGGCGTAATCTCTTTAAGATAGTGTGGATTAAAAGGTTGCAGTCCTCCGAAGTTGACTGCAACTTCACGATTATTATGTCATAGCCAGTCTAATATGCTATGACAAATCATTGAACCGGTCAAAACGATAGCGAATATTCACCTTTTTTCAAAGGATTTATTGACATCAGTTAGCAAACTCATTGATTCGTTACATTAACCGTCTGATTCAGCATGAATTTTGACAGCATTTTTACACGTTTTTTTTGCAATTGATCACGAATGTCCGAACCTTTGAAGCCTGCATCAACAATCTGTTTGATATCGACACCCTTGGTCAGTGTAAAGCATTGGTTAAGGTAGGTCGCCTGAGGGTATTGAGCCTGTTCAAATCCTGTTCGGCCGCGAATATCTGCCTGGCAGATCAGTAATAACTTATCCAGGCGTTCTGGTTTGCGCCACAGATCGGCTTTATCAAATTGGCGCAGCAGAGTTTCCGGCCGCAGTTCCATGGCATGATGAAAATTCTGGTGCAGATCGCTGGCCAGCAGCGCCAACTCCATGAAGTCGCTGGGCACCCGCAATCGCTGACACAGGTTGCGAATCGGCGTCAGCCCCTTTTGCCCGTGGCCATGGTGTTTGGGCCACTGCTCTTTTGGGGTCAGCGCTTTGCCCAAATCGTGCAGCAGTGCAGCAAAACGCACTGATTTATCATCACTCAGAGCGGCCGCTTGCTTGAGCACCAGCAGAGTATGCAGGCCGGTATCAATTTCTGGGTGCCAATTTGGGGGCTGGGGAACGCCAAACAAAGCATCAATTTCCGGCATTATCACCTTCAGGGCGCCGCACGCTCTGAGCACTTCGAAAAATACCTGCGGACAGTCCGTGCCCAGGGCCTTATCAAGCTCCTGCCAAACCCGCTCAGGACTTAAGGCTTCCAGCTCGCCACTGGCACTGAGCTCTTGCATCAGTGCCATGGTTTGGGGAGCAACCTTAAAGCCTTGCTGTGCAAAGCGGGCGGCAAAGCGGGCGACCCGCAGTACTCTGAGAGGGTCCTCAACAAAGGCTGGTGACACATGTCGCAATAGCTGTGCGTTAAGGTCAACCTGACCACCGTAAGGGTCATACAATTGTCCATTGACATCTTTGGCGATGGCATTGATAGTCAGGTCCCGGCGCAGCAAATCCTGCTCCAGAGTGACGTCCGGGGTAGCGTGGCACTCAAAGCCGCCGTACCCTGCTGCGGTTTTACGTTCGGTACGGGCCAGTGCGTGTTCTGCTTTGGTTTTGGGATGCAGAAATACCGGGAAATCTTTACCCACCTGCTCATAGCCCAACGCCAGCATTTCTGCGGCAGTAGCACCCACCACCATATAGTCTCTGTCTTTTACCGGCAGCCCCAAAAGTTCATCCCGTACTGCGCCGCCCACAAGATAGATTTGCACACCTGATTACCTGCTTGAAAGTTTGCGCTAAGCATAACACCTGTAGCAACAAATAGGACACAGACGGCAGTCGTTTTTGACAACCTGTGGCTGGCACTATACCTTGAGTAAAACTTTTCACAGCAAGTGCTTGCGCGGTATGTACAAAGCCTTTTTCGGGTTGAATGACAACCCCTTCTCGATTGCCCCTAATCCCCACTATCTGTTTCTCAGTGACAGACACAGAGAGGCGCTGGCACACCTGACCTACGGTCTGGGCGATACCGGTGGGTTTGTATTGTTGACCGGTGAGGTGGGCACGGGCAAAACCACCGTCAGCCGATGCCTGCTGCAGCAACTGCCCGACAATACCGATACCGCATTCATCCTTAATCCGTCGCTGACGGAGCTGGAACTCTTGGCAACACTGTGCGATGAGCTGCATATTCCCTACGGTGACACCCCAACGCTAAAGCAATTGACTGATTTGTTAAGCAAATATTTGCTTAACAACCATGAGCATGGCCGCAATACCTTGCTGCTCATCGATGAAGCTCAGCATTTGCGACCTGAGGTGCTGGAACAACTGCGGCTGCTGACCAATTTGGAGACTGACACCAAAAAATTACTGCAGGTGATTCTGATTGGACAGCCGGAGCTGCAGCAATTGCTCAAACGTCAGGAGCTGCGTCAGTTGGCTCAGCGCATTACGGCCAGATACCATTTGCTGCCGCTCAATGAACGTGAGCTTGGTCTGTACGTGCAGCACAGATTGCAGGTGGCCGGGCGTCACGAACCCCTGTTTACCGCAAAAGCCATCCGTGCGCTGCACTCTGCCAGCGGCGGTATTCCGCGTCTTAGCAATCTCATCTGTGAACGGGCATTGATGGCGGCCTATGCCCAGTCTAAAGTGCCGGTCGATCATAAGATGGTGCAGCGCGCTGCTGCGGAAGTGCTGGGCGAAGAGCCTGACAGCCGTCGCAATTGGTGGCCACTGGCGGCCGGTGCCGGTTTTGTACTGGCCTTTGGTCTGGTTTTCTGGCTGCTGCAGCCAGACGGCAAGCCATTGGTTGCCGCGGAAAAAGTGCCTGCCTCCGGGATAGAAGCCGCAAAAATTGAACCTGCTGTAACCTCTGCCGTCGCCGGGCCAGCGGCGGGCGGTTCCCTTGGTCGGCGTCAGCTTGACAAAGCGTTGGCAGATAGCCGTAAAATTGATACGGCGTTTGCCACATTACTTGGACTGTGGAAGCGCACTCCGTATCAGCAGATGAGTGCCTGCCAGGCTGCGTCGCTGCAGGGGCTGGCCTGCTATCAGCAGCAGGGCAATACCGCTTCCATTTTGCGTCTTAATTATCCGGCTGTGGTATATCTAACCGATGATGCCGGCCAGGAGTCCTATGGCACACTCATTTCCCATAAAGGTGACGAGCTGTTACTGCAATTGGGTGAGCAACAATTCTGGGTTAGCCGCGCCTGGTTTGACCGACATTTTGCCGGAGTGTTTGAGATTTTGTGGCAGCCCGCTCAGGAAGACAGATCACCTATTGGTTCTCACTCATCCGAGGATCAATTGCAGTGGCTGGAAAACTCACTGGCCATGGTGGATAAGGTGCCGCCGAGACTGATCAGGGGGTATGACCGTGAGCTGGAGCAGAGATTGAAAACCTTTCAGCGCCAGCATGGACTGACCCCTGACGGTATCGCAGGCCGCCAGACCCTGACCCAGCTTGGCCTGTATTTGAACCAGAGCGGCCCGAGATTGACCAGGGAGGTAACGTTCTGATGTCGATTCTGCTTGATGCGGTAATCCGCAATAAACAACAGGGACAACTGCCGGACCCGGCCATCGCTGCCAGACCCTATATGGAAAATCAGCAGCGCTGGCCAGTCAAAGCGGTGGCTGCCGTGGGGCTGAGTTTGCTGGCAGGAGGTGGTGCCGCCTTTGGCCTGAATCTCTGGCTCAATAAAGAGGCACCTGTGGCCATGACCATGCTGGCAGCGCAGACAGAGCCTGTGTCCCTTACCGGAATACAGATGACTGAGAATGCTCAGCCACCGGGGAACTTAGCTTCTCAATCTCAGGCGCATAAACTCCAATCAGCACAATTGGATACACCTCAATCAGGGGCTGCTGAATCCGGCATTCGCCTGGCTGGCCGAAGCGACATTCCTGTGGCTCAACCCAGTCCTGAACTGCACAAGCCCAGCCAGAAGCCGATCCGGAGCAGGGACGGATCTGGTGCGCAGCCATCTGGCGCATCGCAGCCAGCTCACACATCAACGATGCAGTCCGAACCATCCGCTGCGCCACTGGTACTTGGGGCCAAGTCAGATCTGACGCCGGAGCAACTGGAAATACTGCGCCGGGAGGCGGGTCATGCTGCAGAAGGTATGGCGGTTCTGGGTCAGGAAGCCAAAAGCCAACAGGACAATTTATTGGCGGCCTTTGAGCAGGCGCTCAAGGACGTGGAGTATCAGCACTCGGTTAAGGAGGGCGTTACCCCGGCTAAGCTTGACCCGATCCCTGAGCCGCAGAAGACGGATTTTCCCAGATACGGAGATCTGCCTTTGTCACTGCAGCAACAGGTACCTGAGTTCAAGATTGTGGCGCATGTGTATGCCAGCAATCCGAAAAACCGCTGGTTGAATGTGGATGGCCGCGAACTTCAGCAGGGCAATATGATAGGCGGCAAATTAAAAATCGTCGAAATCCGCCCAAGGGACGTGGTACTGGATATTGCCGGCACGAAATTTACCGTACCGGCGATTTAAATGGTTAATCGGGTCATTAATACCAAGCGCTTTTGCCTAAGGAAGGTGCGAATAAGCCCTGTGCGTGCTCTGCCAGCACTCGCCCTACGGGGCTTTCGAGCAATCACGATTTCTTTGGTATTGCGCTTTGAAAGGCAACCAGCCTTG
>JAJNAU010000131.1 GCA_021462625.1 Shewanella sp. | reverse complement strand
TGCACTGCGCAGACCAGGGGCTGTTGACCTTTCATGGGTGAATTTTGCTCGTTCTAGACACGATTTAATCGCGTAGCTTTGTATAAAACAACGACAAAACGCTGCAAAAACCATCTTCAAAGGTTAACAGACCCTAAAGATAAAGCGTCTGTCGCTGCCAATCTTGCGCTCATCCAATAATGTCATGGCTGGAATGCTATCCATGGATTGCCAGTCGGGCAACACCAGCATGTTGCGGCCGTGACTACCCAGCAATTTTGGCGCCTGATACAAAACCAGCTCATCCACCAATTCCTCGGTGACAAAGGCACCTGCCAGAGTCGCGCCGGCTTCCACCAGCACTGAATTGACTCTGCTGCCCAGCTCAGTCAGCAGCGAGCGTAAATCAACACTGCCGTTTTTACCGTCAAGCACCAAGGTTTCAATATGCTCAGGGAAACTGGCCAACTGTTCATCGCTGTAGACCTTGGTGGACACCAGTAAAATCGGCGAGGCAAAGCCAAACAGATTGGTGGCTGCGTCGGCGGTCAATCTGGCGCTGGAGTCCAGCACCACACGCAATGGCTGCTGCAGCGTGGATTCATCCAACACACCAGTTTCAGCCACCACTGACCCCAGTTTATCAAAGCGCACATTGAGCGTAGGGTTGTCGGCCAGAATGGTTCCAATACCAGTTACCAAAGCGGAATGACGGGCACGCAGGCGCTGCACATCGGCGCGGGCCTGTGGGCCGGTAATCCATTTGGAGACACCGTTGGACAATGCGGTTTTACCGTCAAGACTGGCGGCAACTTTAACAGTCACGAAAGGCAAGCCGACTTCCATACGAGTTATAAAGCCGGGATTCAGGGCGCGGGCCTGAGCTTCCAGCAGACCTGTCTGCACCTCAATGCCAGCGTCTTTGAGCATATTAATGCCGCGACCGGCCACCTGAGGGTTGGGATCTGTCATGGCCACCACCACCCGGGTGACACCGGCTTCTATTAAGCCTTTGGCACAGGGCGGCGTGCGGCCATAGTGACTGCAGGGCTCCAGCGTCACATAGGCAGTCGCGCCACGGGCTTTGTCGCCAGCCTTGCGCAGTGCATGGACTTCGGCATGGGGACCACCGGCCTGAATATGGAAACCTTCGCCAACTATCTGGTCATTGAGGGTCAGCACACAGCCCACATTGGGGTTAGGGGCAGTCGTAAAGCGGCCACGTTTGGCCAGTTGGATGGCGCGGGCCATCATTTGAATATCGTGAGCAGAGCACGTCATGAGGCAATTTCCACCGAACCGGATGTCGGCATGCAGTATTACTTTTGCAGCTTGGCGATGGCTTCACCAAACTCAGAAACATCCTCAAACGCCCGGTAAACGGACGCAAAACGGATGTAGGCGACCTTATCCAGGTGCATCAACTGCTCCATCATCAGGTTGCCGATCATTTCAGAGGGCACTTCACGCTCCCCTGTTGCTCGCACCATGGATTTGATTTTACTGAGTGCCTGCTCAATCTGATCCATGGATACAGGACGTTTTTCTACAGCCCTCAGCATACCGCCGCGCAGTTTCTCTTCATCAAAGGGCTGGCGACTGCCATCGCGCTTAATCACCCGCGGCATCACCAGTTCGGCGCTTTCAAAGGTGGTAAAACGCTCATGGCACTCAGTGCATTCCCGGCGGCGACGAACCTGATGGCCTTCACCCACCAACCGTGAGTCAATCACCTTGGTATCGGTTGCGTTGCAAAACGGACAGTGCATTGTGCCTCCGGCAGCATAATTCAGAACAAAAACGGCCGCCGAGCAGATAAGCTGCCGGCGGCCATCAAAGTCTATCCTATTTACCCCATTGGAAAAAGCCGAGTGGCACTACAATTGGCAAATAACTCATGCCATTGTGGTCAGCTCATTGCTCAGGCGTAAACCGGAAACCTGGCACACAGATCCAGCACCTGCTGCTTCACTTTTTCAATGCTGGCTTCGTTGCTTACATCATCCAGCACATCACAGATCCATCCGGTCAGCTGTTTGGCTTCATCTTCTTTAAAACCGCGGCGGGTAATGGCCGGGGTACCGATGCGGATACCGGAAGTCACGAAAGGTGAACGTGGGTCATTGGGGACTGAGTTCTTGTTCACTGTGATATTGGCACGCCCCAGGGCAGCGTCAGCTTCTTTACCTGTGATATCCTTGTCAGTCAGGTCCACCAGCATCAGGTGGTTTTCAGTACCGCCGGAGACAATCTTGTAACCGCGCTCAAGGAACACTCTCACCATGGCTTTGGCGTTAGCTACAACCTGCGCCTGATACACCTTGAACTCAGGCTCCAGCGCTTCTTTAAAGGCCACAGCCTTACCGGCGATCACGTGCATCAGCGGCCCACCCTGACCACCGGGGAATACCGCAGAGTTTAGTTTTTTGTGCAGCTCTTCATCGTCATGGGCAGACAGAATGATGCCGCCGCGAGGACCGGCCAACGTCTTATGGGTGGTAGAAGTCACCACATGAGCGTGTGGCAGTGGATCCGGGTATACACCGGCTGCAATCAGACCGGCCACGTGTGCCATATCGACAAACAGGTAAGCACCGACTTTGTCGGCGATTTCACGCATACGAGCCCAATCAACCACGCCTGAGTAGGCAGAGAAACCACCGATGATCATCTTTGGCTGGTGATCTACGGCCAGAGTTTCCAACTCGTCGTAATCAATCTTGCCGGAAGCATCAATGCCGTAAGGAATGATGTCATACAGCTTGCCGGAGAAATTCACCGGTGAGCCGTGGGTCAGGTGACCACCGTGAGCCAGATTCATACCCAGCACTTTATCGCCTGGCTGCAACAGTGTCATATATACGGCCTGGTTGGCCTGAGAGCCTGAGTGTGGCTGCACGTTGGCATACACAGCACCAAACAACTGCTTGGCCCGCTCAATGGCCAGAGTTTCGACTTTGTCAACATATTCACAGCCGCCGTAATAGCGCTTGCCCGGGTAACCTTCGGCGTACTTGTTGGTCAGCTGAGAACCCTGAGCCTGCATTACACGAGGACTGGTGTAGTTCTCTGAGGCAATCAGTTCAATGTGCTCTTCCTGACGACGGGTCTCATCCTCAATCGCCGCAAACAGGTCGGGATCGTAATCCGCGATGTTCATGTCTTTAGTCAGCATGGTCACTCCGGCTGTTAAGTTAATAAAATCTTTGTTTTTATGCCTTATACCTATCCGCTCAGTAGCCCACCTGATCCACCGCTCAGGCAGCATTCAGGCCATCCCGACGAACCTGTTGCCTGCGTGTTTTCATTCTCGCTGAGCAACTAATCTCCTATGCGGACGGGTATTATTGTAGGGTTGCGGTATTCTACTCCGCGATTGTTCACAATCACAGTCCAGTACCCCGAAATTGTTGCATGCCTGTATACAAGCTGGCTCAATAGCGTTGAAAACCTCTCTGGTGATTTTTAATAATTGTTTTTATTCAATTGATTACACATTTTCAAAGGCTTGTTCGCCTGAGCGTAAACAAAGTTCAGCGTCAAGGCTCATAATCTGCCGTACGCACTGACTTCCGACAGGCAATGAATCACCGCGGCTAACTCACAAGTCTCTGGCCTGTGGATATTTCTGCCAAAGACCACAATTGCCTGTGCCCGGCTCTCTGGCAGTCAAAGCAGCAATTTAGTAAACTTCGGCCAATTTCAACACAGGAATCAACCATGGCTCAGTTTGTTTACAGCATGTTGAGGGTCGGGAAAATTGTTCCCCCCAAAAAACACATTCTTAAAGACATCTCCTTAAGCTTTTTCCCCGGCGCCAAGATTGGTGTTTTGGGTCTTAACGGCGCGGGTAAATCTACCCTGCTGCGGATTATGGCCGGTGTGGATACCGAGATTGAGGGCGAAGCCCGCCCAATGCCGGGTATCAAGATCGGTTATCTGCCGCAGGAGCCAAAACTGGATCCGCAGCAAACCGTCCGTGAGGCCATTGAAGAAGCCGTGGCTGACGCCAAGAACGCCCTGACCCGTCTGGACGAAGTGTACGCCGCCTATGCCGAGCCAGATGCCGACTTCGATGCGCTGGCCAAAGAGCAGGGTGAGCTGGAAGCCATTATTCAGGCCCACGACGCCCACAACCTGGACAACGCGCTGGAGCGTGCCGCCAACGCCCTGCGTCTGCCAGAATGGGATGCCAAGATTGAAAACCTGTCCGGGGGGGAGCGCCGCCGTGTCGCTATCTGCCGTCTGCTTTTAGAAAAGCCAGACATGCTGCTATTGGATGAACCCACCAACCACCTGGACGCCGAGTCCGTGGCTTGGCTGGAGCGATTCCTGAAAGACTACACAGGCACAGTGGTCGCCATTACCCACGACCGTTACTTCCTGGATAACGCCGCTGGCTGGATTTTGGAGCTGGATCGTGGTGAGGGTATTCCATGGGAAGGTAACTACTCTTCCTGGCTGGAGCAGAAAGATGCTCGTCTGAAGCAGGAGGCCGCCGCCGAAAGCGCTCGTCAAAGGACCATCGCCAAAGAACTGGAGTGGGTGCGTCAAGGTACCAAGGGCCGTCAGTCCAAGGGCAAGGCCCGTATGAACCGTTTCGAAGAGCTGAACAGCAATGACTACCAGCGTCGTAACGAAACCAACGAGCTGTTCATTCCACCCGGCCCACGTCTGGGTGACAAGGTGATTGAAGTGCGCAACCTGACCAAATCCTATGGCGACCGCGTACTGATTGACGATCTGTCCTTCTCTATCCCGAAAGGGGCTATCGTGGGCATTATCGGTGCCAACGGTGCCGGTAAGTCGACTCTGTTCAAGATGCTCAGCGGCGCAGAGCAGCCTGACAGCGGCGAAATCGATATTGGTGAAACCGTGCAGATGGCGTCTGTGGAGCAGTTTCGTGACGCCATGAACGACAAGAACACCGTGTGGGAAGAAATTTCCGGTGGTCAGGACATTATCCGTGTTCACAACACCGAAATCCCCAGCCGCGCCTATGTAGGTCGCTTCAACTTCCGCGGTGGCGATCAGCAGAAGATCATCGGTCAGCTGTCCGGTGGTGAGCGTAACCGTGTGCATTTGGCCAAGCTGCTGCAATCAGGCGGTAACCTATTGCTGCTCGACGAACCCACCAACGATCTGGACGTGGAAACCCTGCGTGCGCTGGAAGAGGCCCTGCTGGAATTTCCTGGCTGCGCCATGGTGATCTCTCACGACCGTTGGTTCCTCGACCGTATCTGTACCCACATCCTGGACTACCGCGATGAGGGTAAGGTGAGCTTCTACGAAGGTAACTACACCGAGTACTCAACCTGGCTGAAGAACACTTACGGCACAGATGTGATTGAGCCACATCGCCTGAAGTACAAGCGCATGAGCAAGTAAACACAGCCTGTTCATTGATCCTACAAAAGCCAGTGCCCAGTACTGGCTTTTATTTAACCAACTCATTGGCATATCAAAAATTTATCATTGTAATTCATCGCCTTAACCGATTAAATGAGCCGTTCATTTTTAATTCACCGGCAATATTTAATGCCAAAGGTGATGCAACTCAAAGGAGTGATACATGAGATTAAGGACATTCTCCCCTAAAGCTTTACTGCCACTGATGCTGGCAGTGTCAGCCCAATCTCTTGCCGCCGGTGGTGGCAATATAGTAACCACAGATCCATCCAAACATTTCGACCCCAAAGGTAATGAACCCACCAGCTTCACCAAACAGCTGCAGCAAGAGCAAAGAGAGCTGCTGCCCTTTGCCGATCAGCGCGACTTTGAAGAAGCCTCCCGTGGTTTTATTGCGGCCCCCGAGTACAAACAGATTATGGCCGAGGCCGGCAATGTCGCCTGGGATATGGGCAGCTACGGCTGGCTTCTGGAAGACAAGCAGTTTGACACCATGCATCCCTCACTGCAGCGTCAGGCTGTGCTCAATATGGCTTACGGTCTCTATGAAGTCGTGCCGGACAAAATCTATCAGGTACGCGGCTATGATCTGGCCAATATCAGCTTTATCAAGGGCGATACCGGCTGGATTGTGTTTGACCCCCTGACCGCAAAAGAAACCGCCGCAGCGGCGCTCAAGTTTATCAATGAGCAGCTGGGCGAACGCCCGGTTGTGGCCGTGGTCTACTCCCACTCCCATGCCGACCACTTCGGCGGCGTGCGCGGTGTAGCCGACGAAGCCGATGTTAAAAGCGGCAAGATAAAGATCATCGCGCCGTCAGGCTTTATGGAAAATGCGGTGTCGGAAAACGTCTATGCAGGGAACACCATGACCCGTCGCATGTTCTTCCAATACGGTGTGCTCTTGCCCCGCAGCCCCTATGGCCATGTGGATCAATCCATCGGCAAGAATACTGCCGCCGGCAATCTGGGGCTTATTCCCCCCACGGTGGTCATCAAGGATGATTTCGAAGAGATGACGGTGGATGGGGTAAGAATGGAGTTTCAAAACACTCCGGGTACCGAGGCGCCGGCAGAGATGAACACCTACTTCCCGGATTGGAAAGCCTTCTGGGCGGCGGAGAACATTACCGGCACGATTCACAATATCTACACCCTGCGCGGCGCTCAGGTGCGGGACGCGCTGGCCTGGTCCAAGGGCATCAATGAAGCCCTGTATCGCTATGGTCAGGAAGCCGATGTCATGTTTGCCTCCCACAGCTGGCCTCGCTGGGGCAATGAACGTATTCAGGAAGTGATGCGAGCCCAGCGGGATGCCTATGGGCACCTGAACAATCAGGTGCTACACCTGGCCAATCAGGGGGTCACCATCAACGAAGTCCATAACATGTACAAACTGCCCAAGAGTCTGGAGCAGAACTGGGCAGCCCACAGCTACCATGGCTCAGAAGCCCACAACAGCCGCGCGGTCATCAACCGCTATCTGGGTTACTGGGATGCCAACCCGGCAACGCTTATCCCCCTGTCACCGAAAGACTCTGCACCTCTGTATGTGGAGATGATGGGCGGCAGCGACAAGATCATGGCCAAGGGCAAACAGCTGTACGACAAGGGGGAGTATCTGCTGGCTACCGAAATCCTCAACAAGCTGGTGTTTGCCGAGCCTCAAAATCAGGCCGCCAAAGATCTGCTGGCCGATGTGTATGAGCAGATCGGCTATCAGAAAGAGAGCCCCAGCCTACGCAACAGCTTTTTGGCTGCGGCATTTGAGCTTCGCAATGGGATCCCACAGGGCGCCTCACCCAAGGCATCGGGCCCGGACATGATACGTGCCATGACCACAGATCTCTGGCTGGACTTCCTGGGTATTCAGTTAGATGCGGACAAAGCCGAAGGCAAAGCCTTTATCATCAACTTTGTCACCCCGGATAATGGTGAAGAGTATGTGGTAGAGCTGAGCAACTCAGTGCTGACCAACATCAAGGGCCAGCAGGCGGCCAAGCCAGATCTGACCATCTCCATTAACCGCAGTGACCTTGAACCTGTGATGATGGGCCTGGCCAGCTTTAAGGATCAGGTAAACAGCGGCAAAGCTAAAGTCACTGGCAATGCCAAACTGCTGGATGAGCTGATGACCATGATGGTGCAGTTCAATATGGGCTTTGAGCTGCTGCCGGGCACAGGCGGCAGCACGCTGACCGGCAAATAAGCTTAGTCTTGATAAAATTAAAAGGCGCTGCAATTGCAGCGCCTTTTATTGTCAGCCAGCACCTGAGTTGTTAACCGACTTCAGGCTACTCCGGAAACAAACCTTCCAGCATCAGGACAATGGCACCGTCACCGGTTACATTGGTGGCAGTAGCAAAACTGTCCTGCAGGGCAAATACCGCCAGCAACAAGGCTACAGCTTTAGCATCAAAACCAAGCACACCGACTTCAAGCCCCATAGAGGCCATTACAGTGCCATCGGGCACAGATCTATGGGGAATCATACACAGCCCGGCAAAGTAAGCCATGGTCGCTGCCCCCACCGCTGACAGGTGACAAGCGCCTTTGTTTATAGGGCAAGGGTGTGGGCATTTTTTAACTGGCTTCATCATGATTGGTTTAAAAAAAACAAGATATTCCATGGAAAATGCGAACAACTCAGCGAACAGGAATTGGCAAAAGCAACACCCAGTCACTGGGCGATAGAAAACCAACATCACTGGGTTTTGGTGAGCCTGGATGAAGATAATAGCCTAAGGAAGGTGCGAATAAGTCCCGTGCGTGCTCTGCGAGTACTGACAGCCTCTCGATGCGCGGCGCGGTTTGAAGTAAGTTAATGGCCCTAGTCCTTAGCGAGAACTGCAACAAAGCAGATAGGGCTGTCAGCCTTGCCCTACGGGGCTTTCGAGCAAATACGATTGCTTTGGTATTCAGCTTTGAAAGGCAACCCGCCTTCCTTTATTTGAATACCTCGAACTCGCTTCTGCTCATAAGCCAGAGCGGTGCGAGGACTTGTTCGCACCTTCCCTAATTTAGCAAGACTATGACGCGGAAAATATAGCAATCCTGCCGCAAGTACCGCTTAATATGCTGCAAGCCCATTTAAAGACGATATTCAGGAAAAATAAACATACCTGCAGTTGCCCTGAGGATGAGATGTTGCTTAAATACGCCAAGTTGACCGGCAAACTAAGGAAGGTGCGGATAAGTCCCGTGCGTGCTCTGCGAGTACTGACAGCCTCTCGATTCGATTGCAGAGCGGACTTAGAGGCAACGCTGCTCAGGTATGCGCAC
>JAJNAU010000130.1 GCA_021462625.1 Shewanella sp. | reverse complement strand
TGCTTAGGCCCCTAGGCGGCACACCTTGCGTCGCGATTAAAGCGCGTCTAGAGCGAGCAAAATTCAACCATGAAAGGTCAACAGACCCTAAACACACACTATTTTGTTGTGGTTTCTCGCCGTAACGCTGCGACTTTTGAACACACCCCTTGCATTGTGCGCTTAGCATTCGCTGGCTACTTTGAAAATAACAAAAGGCGACTAAAAGCTTTCTATGCAATCGAAGGCTCTATTGCCAAAGGCAAGTACGATATACAAGTGTTTCTCTAGCAAAGACTATGGATGCTTAGGGAAGGTGCGAACAAGGAAGCCACTCGAGACTCTTTTATAAAAAGCCCTGTCGGCGCGCTACGGCGAGAGTTGCTGACACAGCTATCAGCGTTCAGAGTCCCGCCTAACCAAAAGAACCAGAACTTCGGCGTGCTCAGTATGCGGAAACATGTCGAATAGCTGAACTCGCTTTATGCTGTACCCCTCAATCTGCTTCAGATCTTTCGCCAGCGTCAGCGGGTTGCAGCTGGAATACACAATCGCACTGGGCGCAAAGGCCGACAACGACTGGCACAGCGCCTCACCAATGCCCCGGCGAGGCGGGTTGACGATAATCACTTCCGGTACATCAGCCGCGTCCTGACCTTTGGCAAAGCCGGTGGAATCCAGCGCACTGAAACTTAAATTATCCAGCCCCAACGTCTCGGCAGACAATTTGGCGCAGGCGATAGCCTCGGCCTCAATCTCAATGCCGATCACATCTACCACATTGGATGCGCAGTGCAGGCCAAAGCCACCGACACCACAAAACAGATCCCACATTTTTGATGGTTTAAGTTCACGCACCCAGTCGCGGGCAGTGCGATACAGCCCAGATGCCACCACAGGGTTGGTCTGGAAAAAACTTTTGGGACGGATAAACAGCGGCACGCCGTTGAATACTTCTTCAAGCCTGGTGGCCTCGGTCAGGAAGATCTCCTCCTCCCCTTCGAGCCGTGCCATATGCACAGGCTGGATATTGACGGACACCACCTTGATTTGCGGCCAGTCGGCCAGCAAAGCTGGCAAAGTGCGCTCGATACGGTCAATGGCGCTGTGGCTTCGCAGTACAAAACGCAGCAGGTATTCCCCTGAGTGCTGCGCCCGGGTCAGCAGAATAAATTTCAATTCACCTTTAGCTTTGACGATGCGGTAAGGCGGCACCCCGGCCTGCTGCACAAACGTCTCCAGCCGGTGCAAGAGTTGCTGCATATCGTCAGGATATAGAGGGCAGTCGCACAAAGACACTGGCTCGCCATCAGGGCCAATAATGCCCAGCACAGGTGCATGAGCGGCGCCCAGCACCACCATCTTGGCTTTGTTGCGAAATCCAGCCTCAGGACCGCTAACAGGGGGCAAAAACGCCTGCACGCCCAGCCCACTGAGCAGGGATTCTAGCTGTAAAGACTTACTTGCCAACTGCTGCTCAAGGGGCTGCTTAAGCCAGTCACAAGAGCGGCATTTACCCTGGGAATAATAGCGGCATGTCAGCATTAAAACTCTCGCTTGCGGATAGGAACGGCCCGGGTTCGGGCAAAGGGCTGCTAGTTTAGCCGATCCTCCGCCAGGGGCAAACTCAGGCGGGCAATCTCGGCTATCGGCTCGCGCTCGCCAAGACGCTGGCGGATCTGCGTCAGCACCTGTTCAGCTGTCACCCGGTACTCAGTCAGCTTACCGCCATAGACAGAGATAATACCCGGGTGTGAGCTCTGTGAATGGACTATAGTCTCACGGCTGCGGCCGAATGCCGAGCCCATGGTTTTAGGCAGTACCCGCACGCCACAGAAGCGCTGCACTATGCTCCGGCGCAGCTCCTCGGCCTGCCAATCATTGAAATAATGACAATAGATAGCCAGCAGATAGTCTTCTTCCTGGGGTGTTATGGTGGGAGCCTCAGGCGTGGATGTCAGCAACGTTTCCGTGGTTCCGAGCAGGGTTTTACCCTCCCAGGGGATCACAAACACCACCCGCTCATCAAGATGAGATTCCAGATACAGCACCCCGATTGGCGGAGGTATATCGAGTAGCAGATGACTGCCCTGCACCCAGTCGATGGGCAGCCCCACCAGCCTTGGCGTTACCCGCTCAAGCAACTGATTGACCCAGGGACCGCAGGCATTGATTATCAGCGATGCGCGGTACTCAAGGGTATTGCCACTGCAATCATGGCCGGTGACCTGGCAGACTCTGGCACCCTGATAGATAGCATCACAGTTCACACCTTCACGGATATCCGCTCCCAAAGCCCGGGCGCTGGCAGCCACCGCCCGGGTGAGTTTGCTGTCATTGGTTTTGGCATCCCAGTACTGAAAAACATGTTTGAGGCCCTGCTGACTCAAACCTTCCAGCGTTGTCCACTGAGATTTGGGCAGCAACTGAAAGCGGCCGTGGGGTTCCAGCTTCGCCAGCATGGCATAGAGGCTCAAGCCTGCGGCTATGGTCATGGCACCGCGGCGACTGTCTTCATAAATCGGAATATAAAAGGGAACAGCCTGCACCAAATCCGGCGCCAGTTTCAGCAGCGCCTTACGCTGGGCAAGGCAACTTTTCACCAGAGAAATTTGCCCGGACTCCAGATACCGCAAGCCACCGTGGATAAGCTTGCTGGAGTTGGCTGAGGTCGCCCCGCCCAAGGTTGCCCGCTCCCACAGCGTTACCTGATAGCCCGCCGCCGCGACAGCCTGCGCAATACCAGCCCCGACTACGCCGCCACCCACCACCAAAACCTCCGTATTGCCCATGCCGCACCCTCCAATAATCCTGTCTTAAAGATGATAAATATTCTCGGTACTGGCAAGCCTTCTCCTCCTCTGTGACGAAGATAAGGCACTAACATTACGCAAAAAAGTACCATTACTGGAGAATATAACCATGAAAAGGCGGCTTAAAAACAACGTCAAAAAACCTGCAAAATGCCAACCTACAGACGTCCAGAAATCCATTTTTATTTTTCACTTTCAACAGATTAGTTATTTTATAACGGGCGTTTGCAAACACATCACATATCACTTAGATTGTGGTTCGCTGCAGACACATTTCTGCGACTTTAGATTGAACAGGAAGATTCAAAAATGGCTGGAAAGTTCCCCCTGTTGTTGCTAAGCCTGTTGACCTTACCAGCGGCAGCCTCTTGTATCGGAGGCAACGACCTGGTTGAGGTCGAGTTCGGGCGCAACAGTTCTTATTTTAATCACGAAGGCAAAACCGAACTGGACAAACTGCTGGCCGACAGCCAGCAATTAACTGACGGCTATCTATTGCTGGAGTTCAGTTTTAACAAGCAAATCAGTGACAAGAAACTGCGTGAATACAATATGTGGCTGGCACAGCGCCGGATAGAAAGGGTTAAAGACTACCTGACCAAGAAGCAACTGCCACACCCGATGATAACTCGAATTCTCACCGCTGGCGATGAAGACAGGATCCTATCCCTGACCTTTTGCGAGCATGAGGAAAGCGGCGGCACCCCTCTGGTCGCAGAATAATCTGCTCCCCAGACATCTTATTCAGCGCATTAGACTTTAATGAATTACAACTAAGGAAGGTGCGAATAAGTTCCGTGCGAGCTCTGCGCAGGCTTACAGCCGACAGATGCCAAGTGAAGTTTGCAATGAATGGCCACAGTTCTTTACAAGACCTTTGCAAGAACTGCAACGCAGTAGCTGTAGGCCACACCCTGAGGAGCTTTGATAGCCGCAGAGTTTCTGCATTATTCAACTTTGGCGGGGCCGCCCAGACAGGTCCCGGCATACCTTCAGCCGAACGCCTTGAACTCCTGCAGTTCCAAAAGCCTGAGCGATGCGAGCACTTGTTCACACCTTCCCTAACCCAACAGAACTTGATCGGGTTAACAAAATTTCAACCTCTTCCGTCATCCCTAGAACAAAGCCGATACTATGAAATCAAATCAGTGAGTTATTGATTTCTCTTGGAGGTTTTATGGGTTTATCATGGAAGTGGATCTCCCCCCTGCAGCTGCTTCTGCTCAGCTTTACTCTCAGCGTTTTCAACGCAACAGCTGCTGATAATCTTTGGTACAGCCAAACTGAGGCTGGACAAGCGCCCGACATTAAGTTGCACTTTTTCTGGTCAAAAACCTGCCCACACTGCGCCAAAGCCCACCCTTTTATCGACCGGCTGACAGAAAAGTATCCCTGGGTACAGCTGGACGCCAGGCTGGTAAGCGATCCCGGAGTTTATGAACACTGGCAACAGATTGCACAGGCAACCAACAGCCAGACCACTTCCGTGCCCTTTGTCGCCATTTGTGGTCAAAGCATAGTTGGCTATACCAGTGATGATGTCACCGGCAAATTCATCGAGCAAAAACTGCGGGAGTGTTATACCGCCCAGGGTGGCCAACTGGATCCAAATCAGGTGCTGGAAGCAGCTGTAACACTTGATTCCTCCCTGTTTGGCAGCTGCGATAAGAATGCAGCACCCGGTACCTGTGATACCGGTCTGCCCACTCAGGCCAACAGTGTGGTGCAACCGGTGGAACTGCCCTTTGTCGGCACTATCGCTCCGGAGCAACTGTCTTTACCATTGCTGACGCTGGTGCTGGCCGGGGTGGATGCCTTCAACCCCTGCGCCTTCTTCGTCCTGCTGTTCTTGCTGTCTATTATGGTGAACGCCAGAAGTCGTGGCCGTATGTTGCTGGTCGGCGGAATTTTTGTGTTTTTCTCAGGGCTTATCTACTTCCTGTTTATGACCGCTTGGCTGAACCTGTTCCAGCTGCTGGGCGCGGGGGGCGACGGCGGCACTATCATTCTCATCGCCGGTGTTATCGCTCTGATGGCCGGTGCTATCAATATCAAGGAGTTCTTCTTCCATCGGGGTAAAGTTACCCTGTCCATGTCTACCGAAAACCGCAGCGGTCTTATCAAGCGCATGGGTAAGCTCTCCAGCGCAAGCTCATTGTGGGCTATGATTGTCGGCTCCACTGTACTGGCAATTCTGGCCAATACCTACGAGCTACTTTGTACCGCTGGCTTTCCGATGATCTACACCAGTGTGCTGTCGATGCACGAGCTGACTGCTGCCGAGCGTTACACCTATCTGGCGATGTATAACATAGTGTATGTGATCCCGCTGGCGACCATAGTGATTATCTTTGCCGCCACACTGGGCAAACGTAAGCTAACCGAAAAAGAGGGCGAAGGACTCAAGCTGATGTCTGGTACCATGATGACAGGTATGGGCACGCTGCTGGTATTTGACCCGACCTCAATGCAGAATCCGGTATTGGCTATCGGCCTAATTTTGGGCTCAATTCTGATTACTGCCAGCATCATTTACAGTCGCAGGTTAATCAGTAACAAGGTGAAAAGACAGTAGAAAATAAGATGAAGCGGTTAGTGGTGTCGATCACAAAGGGACGTTATTTTCACAAGCGCTCCAGAATCTGCACTAAACTTCAGGTTCAGGATGCCGATAACCCCTAAGGAAGGTGCGAACAAGTCCTCGCACCGCTCTAGCTTACGGGTAAATTCGAGTTCAAGGTATTCAACTCCAGCAAGTCTGGTTGCCTTTCAAAGCGCAATACCACAGCAATCGTGTTTGCCCGAAAGCCCCGAAGGGCGAGGCTGACAGCTCTATCTGCTTGGTTGCCGCTCTCGCCAATGACTCAGGCCATTAACGTCGAGCTGCGTCGCGGATCTCGGGGCTGTCATCAATCGCAGAGCACGCACAGGACTTATTCGCACCTTCCCTAAGTGGCACACCATTACCAAGAGGAGGAATGCACTATGACGCCAGTCAGTAATACCAGCTTCAATATCGCGATGAGCCATGTCAGCAAGATTGCCGAAATGGGCAAAAACCAGCAGCAAATTGAAGGCCAGATCGTCATGGATCTGATCAGTGCAGCCAGTGCTCCGGCGCAATCAGCTGCGCCTCAGCCTATAGGTAATATTGGTCACAATATCAATACCACTGCCTGATACTCTCGATGACAAAAAAACACCGGCAAATTTGCCGGTGTTTTTTTATCTGTCACAACACTCAACGCTTAACGCTCAAACCGCAATACAGTCGCTTGCTTACTGCCAAGCACTGCCCTGTCATAAGCATCCAGTTGGTGATGAGAGATCAAATTGCGTAAATCCCTGACGTAGTTTTTGCCCCGGGTAGAATAACGGTCCAATTCCCCCACCAGCTGATGACCTGTCAGTCTGCGCTGCGCCTTGAACGCCCGGCGAGCCTCCCACATGGACTGGTATGCTTTGGCCGTATTGAGGTTGTATACGTAGGCCGCCGTGCCTTCAAACAGCGAATTAAAGGCCGCGACCTTGACATGCCCCCCCGGGGTTGTCAGATAGTGTTTATGACCTTTGGGATTGTGCTCACCATAGAGTGCATTCCCTGCCACGGCGAAATGACTGGTGCCCCAGCCGCTTTCGTCAATGCCCTGAGCCAGCATCATGCCCACAGGAATGACATCCAGCTGCAGCAGCAGTTGCTCAAGCGCCTTGTCCTTGGCCTGATCGCCCAGCCTATAATGCGCCGACAATTCTGCCAACCAGGTTAGTTCGGCCTCTGTGCGATTTTCCAAAGGCACAGCAACCAATGCCTCCAGACGACTGCGAACCGCAGCGATTTGTGTATTGACCGCCAGGATACTTGGCAGCAACAAACGGATAAAATCGCTGTTTTTGGCTTTAAGTGGTGCAGCAGCCAAATCTTTCGGTAAATTCAAAGCATACACTGGAGGCACTGCCTCGCCCAATCTGACTGCCGCCAAAGTATATTCCAACTCATCCAGCCAACTGCCCAGCGCATTGGCCCCTTTCAATGACATGTGCTTGGCGTCCGCAAAAGGATGCGACTCCTGCTCGGGCAGTAAAGGAAGATCCTTGGCCATCCCGGGCAACGCCACCCACAAAGTACACAAGCTGATGGCCATTCCACTGAGCCACCAGGCTCTGATACAGGAAAAATTCACGTTCATGATTTTGCCTCAAACAATGGTGAAACAAACCGGCCATATTATCTCACAGCTGTCATGGCTCAGCGGTCGGATACAGTCAGGGGCTGTTAAAAAATCACTAACGGTCAACAGGCCCTAATGGTTTAATTATGCAGCAACTGTTGGCATCCTGCTCAATGCCGTTCATTAACGCCGTACTTTGGCATGCAAAGCGCGGGCAGAGCGCATCAGGCTCAGACGTACGGCAACTATCCGAGTAGCGCATTTCAACCATTGCTTTGACTGCAGCAACTACCAGTAACAACAAAATCAGCAGTTTCAGCACCACCAGCACAGATCCCAACTGGCCCACCTTTTGCGAGCCAAGATAATTGACCCCAACGATCAGCAGCAAAAATGGCGGAGGCCAGCAAATTCGCTGCTTGAACGGTCGGCACATCGTGAAACAGTCGGGCGCCATAACTGCCAAAAACCTCGCTGACCATAGCCAGGGTGAGCATCAGAGTGATCAGGTTAGAGATAGGATAATGTCAGCGCGAGGTGGCTGCGGCCAAAGCCCAGAGAGAAAAACGCAATAACGCCGCCACTGGAGAGAAAAGTTGCACTCAGCTTGGCGTACAGATAACCGGAAAACAGCGCAATCACGCCGACGATAACAAACACCAGCCAGGTGAACTAGCCGGCACGAATGGCTATCTGCCCAAGCAATGCAAATACCCCGGCACCCGCCAGGGAGCCTATGCCCATGGCCACCATGCCCCACAGCGAAACTCTGCCTGGCCGGTAGCCGTTGACAGACAATCCTTCAGAATCATTCATGGCACGCCTCCAGCGGTGAACAAACCCATGTCCAAGCTCTGTTGCAATCTGTCCTTACCAGCAACTCAGCCATCCAGATCGGCGAGCTTTCGACGATAAATCACAATATATGAGCGTAAGGTCTCTGGTCAGGCCCGCAATTACAAATGATTTCTCTTTCAGTCTTTACAGGGATTGCTCAATGATGCGTGATCCCCTAGCGTATAGAGAGAACACCACTGAGGATTTGATCATATGCGTCAGCTTTCATGTTTCACTCTACCTACGGTGCTGGCGTTCAGCGCCCTGCCCCTGACAGCCACTGCCGACCCTTCTGTTGACTGCAGCAAAGCTGATGGTCAGGTGGAACAGGCCATTTGCCAAACCCCGAACCTGCAGCGGCTGGACAACAAACTTCATGAGGTCTATCAGGCCGCCATCAAACAGACATCCGGCGAAGAAAAAAGCCTGATGCAAGCCTTTCATCAGACCTGGATAAAAGCCCGCAACAATTGCTGGAAAAGTGATAAGTTGGGGCAATGCGTGGAAAACAACTACAAAACCCACATCGCGCAGCTGCAGATCCAGGCAGGCAAGGTCACAGTGCCTGCGCCCATGACCTACCAGTGCAAGACCCAGAATCTGATGGTGTATTTCTATAACGACACCGAAGTGCCGGTGGCGGTTATCAATGAGCTCAACCCCACAACGCCGGATCAACAAATCTATGCCTTTATCAGCCAGAGCGCTTCAGGGGGCAAATATGAGGCGCATAATCTGACCTTCTGGACCAAAGGCGATGAAGCGACACTGATCCGCTACGGCAAGCCGGATGAGGTCTGTCAGGTAAAAAGGTAATGACCTTTTCTATCCTGTTGATCCTAGGGTCTGTTGATCTTTCATGGTTGAATTTTGCTCGCTCTAGACGCGCTTTAATCGCGACGCAAGGTGTGTAGCCTAGGGGCCTA